>JAFTPQ010000013.1 GCA_017463205.1 Clostridia bacterium | reverse complement strand
GCTTGACCTTGACTTTCTATCTTTCGTTATCGGAACTTGTAACCATATTGTTACCCAACGGAAGTCAAGAAACTCAGTTTCTTGCGGGTGTGGGCAGAGCCCACGAAAAGAGTAGCCCCCATTAAGCAACCGTCAGGTTGCGCCACTACTGCGAAGCAGTTAGAGCAACGCATGTCGTTGCCCATTGCCACACTGAAAGTTGTTACTTTTTTAGATACACTCCACTCGCTTCGCTCGGTTGGTATAACATTCTATAGCCGTCTTAATATTCCCACAACTTTGCCGTCAGGCAAAACTTCACCGTTCTACAAAGCTTCACCCAAAACACCCTTCACCTTTCATTGTCCCCAAATGGCAAAGATATACGGCTTGCATAACGCAAGCCGTATACCTTTAGTGAGAGAATATGAAAAAAGTTTAAGTATAGTCCGTTTGTTTTACCGCACCCTATGGTATTCTCTCTGTAAATTTTTATAAATTCTTTTCTATACGTTAAAATCAGCCGCTAATTATTACGACCTATCTTTATTCTAAAACTGTTTTGTGAAAAGCAGATGAAAATCATGTGATAAAATGATGAAAATGACAGGTTTTTGAAGATTTATTTGCAAAATTGGCTGTAAATTGCATCAGCAACACGAATTCCGTCCGCCGCAGACGACGTGATACCGCCGGCATATCCTGCGCCTTCACCGCAAGGGAATAAACCTTTTGCCCCTACCGATTGCAACGTTTCGTCGCGCTCGATACGCACAGGCGAACTTGTCCTCGTTTCCGCCGCCGTCAAAATTGCCGACGGATCGGCAAACCCTTTCAATTTTCGATCCATATCCCCTATCGCCGTTTTCAACGCTCCGATTACGGGCGCAGGCAATACGGCGCGCAAGTCGGCAAATGCTGTACCCGCCGCATACGTCGGCGACACTTCACGGAAACGATCGCTGATCCTGTCTTGTAAAAAATCTCCCACCAACTGCGTGGGCGCGGCATAGGACGAACCGCCAACGGTGTACGCAGCTTGTTCGATCTGCCGTTGAAAACGCACCCCCGCCAACGGAGAATCGTCGGCAAAATCAGCACGCGAAACTTGCGCGATCAGCGCGCTGTTTGCGTTTTTTCCGTCACGGGCAAAATTGCTCATACCGTTGGTGACGACGCCGCCCTGTTCGCTGGCGGCAGGCATTACATAGCCCCCCGGACACATACAAAAGGTGAACACTGCCCGATCTTGCACGTGGGACACCAATTTATAATCCGCCGCAGGGAGTTTTTTATAGGCGTTGCCGTATTGCGCAAACCCGATTTTTTCTTGTAAATGCTCGATACGCACCCCGACGGCAAAATCTTTTTGTCGCATGGGAACGCCGCGAGCAAGCAACATTTCAAACGTATCCCGCGCGCTGTGTCCCACCGCCAACACCACTGCGGAAACCGCCAACTTTTCCGTTGCGTTTTCACCCGTATATACGCCGTTTGGCGACAAGCGTTTTACCGCAACGCCCGTTATACGCCCGTCCGTGAAAAATACGTCTTCCAAACGGGTGTAAAACAACACCGTTCCGCCTTGCCGCAAAATGTCCTCACGCATATTTTTTACGACTCTTTTTAAATGATCGCTGCCGATATGCGGTTTATTCAGCCATAAAATTTCTTCGGGCGCTCCATAGCGGACAAACGTTTTTAACACTTCCTTGTTTAATCCGCTGTGCGTTTGCGTATTGAGTTTGCCGTCCGAAAATGTTCCCGCGCCGCCTTCGCCAAACTGCACGTTGCTGTTTTCATCCAAGCGCTTGGTATCGAAAAACGTTTGTATGCTTTTTTCCCGTTCTTCCACGGGCGCGCCCCGTTCGATGACGATGGGCGTAATACCGCGTTGCAACAACCGCAACGCGCAAAACAGCCCCGCCGGGCCGCTGCCGACAACTAAAACGGGGGCTTGCGGCTGATTATTGGGCGAAAGCCGTTCGAGCGGTTGTTCGTCGTTCGGTTTTTCATTCGCGGAAAATTCGACGGTGTAAATGAAGCGGATATTATTTTTATCCCTTGCGTCCAACGATTTTTTCTTGATCGCAAAATATTTGGGCGGTTTTCCCAACTTCTTCGTTACGATCGAAAACAGTTGTTTTTCGTCCTGCCCGACGGAGAGTTTGATATCGGAAAGCGTTTGTATTTCCGTATTTGCCATATCCCTTTCTCCTTTCAACGTTTTTTCGACTGCGCCCGTGTGCGTTCGTCGATCGCCGCCGCCACCGTCCGCGCCGACGAATATGCCCACTGCAAATTAAATCCGCCGCACTGACCGTCCACGTCTAACAATTCCCCTGCAAAATACAAGCCCGTTTGCGATACGCTTTGCAGATCGCCGTCCGTCTCGTTTAACGGAACGCCGCCTTTGGTAACTTGGGCGTAATCAAACCCCAAACTGCCCGTTACGTTTAACGAAAAGCGTTTTGTCAACGCCGCACCTTTGCGCAAATCGTTTTCCGCTCGTTTGAAAATCGCCCTGCCGATTTGATTGTTGACAATCCCGCAAAGCAGTTCGCCGATCGATTGATCGGGAAAGGTCTGCCGTTTTTGCAACAGCGTTTGGTAAATTTCTTCTTCCGTATGATCGGGCAAAAAATCGAGCGTAACCGTCACGTCCGTTTTCGCAATTTCGCCTGTGATAAACGCCGAGATACGAAACACGGCGTCGCCGGAGATTCCGTATTCGGTAAAAATGACGTCCCCTTGCAAAGATATCCGTTTTTCGCCTGTTTTTGTGCGCCACGTCGCCGTCAAACCGCCGTTGTTCACCCGTATCCCTTTCAACGTTTTGATATGCGCCGTATCCGTTTTTAATTGCACCAACGAGGGATAGAGCGGAGTCACCGTATGCCCAAGCAATTGCGCCAACGCATACCCGTTGCCGTCCGTTCCGAAATTTTTCGCCGCTTTTCCGCCAGCGCACAGCGCTACGTTTTCCGCCGACAGACGTTGGCTGCCCTCGGGCGTTTCCACCGTGATGACAAAACCCTGCGCCGTTTTTTCGATCGACGTCACTTTCGAGCACAACCGCACGTCTACGCCTTTTTGCGCCACGTAAAAACGTAATGCATCCGTCAACGCCGAAGCTTGACGGCTTGCGGGATAGACTCTGCCGCGTTCGTCTGCGATCGTTAAAACGCCCAACCCTTTTAACGTTTCGATCAGCGACTTGTTATCGTATGCGGACAATATTTTTTTGATCTTTTCCTCGCTGTTTTGCGTTTGCGAAAAATACTCCGCTTCCAAAACGGAGAGGTTTGTGATATTGCCCTGTCCGTTGCCCGTGGAAGAAAGTTTTTTCCCTACCCGTTCGCCCCGTTCAAGCAACACTGTTTTTTCGTTGTTTTCCAGCGACGAAGCCAATATCAAACCCGACGCGCCGCCGCCAATAATCGCCGTAGTAAATCGTTCCATAATATCATTGTACTCTTTTTTCCTTAAATTGTCAAATTTTTTGAAAAAACGAGGAAAAATTTTTTCTCTAAGTATTGACTTTTTACAAAATTTATATTAAAATAGATATAGAAGTATTCAAAAAGAAGACACCAGGGTTGCGTATTCTGCAAAAAATGGTTTAGACGTTTACTTTATCGTGACGGCATATGCGACGGCGTGCGCGTTGGTGTGTGCGTTGGTGTGTGCGTCGTCGGCAAACGCGCGAAAGGAGTGAAGGAGGTGGACTTTTTCCTATGGACGCTGTACTTACTTATTTGAAAAACAATCCTGTTATGGCAACGGTGTTGGGTGGGCTGTTGATTTTTCTTATAATTCTTCTTTGTGTTTTTCTCGCCTTGAAAAAGAAAGCAAAAAATGCCGAGCAAGCATTGAAAAACGCAAATAACGCGGGAGACGAGCGATCAACAAGCAAAACGGACGCCGCGGAAGAAGAGCGATTGCCCTCCCCTCCCATCAAACCCATCGTAGGTTTAAAAGAAAACGTTCCCGAAAAAGAACGAAAACAGGCGGATGAACCGAAAGCGCCGAAAGCGCTCAAGCAAGCGAAACAGACGACGAAAACGCAAACGCCGCAAACGGTTAAAACCGAAGTTCCCGAAAAAGGCGTTGCAACCAAGGCGACAAAAGAAAAAGCTGCGCAGACGGAAAAAACGAAACCGATTCAACCGACAAAGGCTGAAAAAAAGACCGAAAAAACAGAAAAAGAAAAAACAGGTGGAAAAACAGAACGCTCCGCCTCGGATATAAAGAAAAGAAAAAAAAGGGAGAAAACTATGTTATTAGACGAATTGAAAGACGTTGACACCGATTTGGATTTTTACGAAGAAGACGAAACGGACAGAGTGGCGCGATACAGCGGGAAATGGGTAATTTGCCGCATCATCACCAACGACAAGACGACGGATGAAGAAGAAACTTTCTTTTTTGAATTGCACGCTTCCAACGGAGAAAAATTGCTGTCCAGCGAAGAATACACTACTTATAACGGCGCGTTGCGCGGCATTGAAACGCACAAAGCCAACATTTTACGCGGTAATTTGAAAATTACGTTGTCGAAAAAAGGCGATTACATATTCAAACTGTTGAGCGGTAAAAATTTATTGCTTTGTATGGGCGAAAATTATCCCACGCGAGCGGCATGCGAAAGCGCGATCGAATCGGCAAAGCGTTTTGCAAAAACGGCGATCGTCGATGAAAATATTCAAGACGTGATCGTGAAAGTGCCGATCGAAGACGATTCCGCTCCCCTGCCTTTGCCCGACGGATACAACGGAAAATGGATCATTGACAGCGCGGAAGGCGTGGACGGCGAGCCTGTATACTTCTTCGAGCTGTTTGCCAACAACGGGGAAAAATTGTTGTCCAGCGAAGAATACACCACCTATATTGGGGCTGTAAACGGGATCCAAACGCATAAATCGAATATCGCGGCGGGAAATTTCCGCGTCAGTTTGACAAAACGCGGCGATTATATTTATAAATTGTTAAACCGCAACGGGCAACTGTTGTGCCTTGGCGAACATTATAAAACCAAACGCCGTTGTTTGAATGCAGTGGAATCGGTGAAACGGTTTGCGAAAAATTCCCCTGTTTTAACCGACCCGAAATTGATTGCGCCGGAATCGGAAAAAGCCCCCGAAGATCTCTGATACGTTTGTTTATAAAAACCTCCTATTATAGCCTTTTATAAGGCAACCGAGCTGATGAAAATCAGCTCGGTTTTTTCGTTATCTTTATAAGGGCGAAGTTTGCTTTTTTGTCCGTGAAGTTCGCTTCGCGAGTGAAGTTTGTCTTGCGTCAAGTGAAGTTTTGCCTTGCGGCAAAGTTGTGGCAAAATTAAGATGTCGATATGGTTATTAATATCGATAACGAGGGATAGAAAGACAAGATCCAACGGAACGTTGGCTGACTGCTTCGCAGTAGAAGGCGCAACCTATCGGTTGCTTAATTTGGGGCTTGACTTTGCAAGGGCTTCCGCCCCTGCACCCTGACAAGAAACTGAGTTTCTTGACTTCCCGTTGGGTAGCGATACCGTTATTAATATCGAAAACAAAAGATAGAAAGACAAGATCCAACGGAACGTTGCCATAACTGCTTCGCAGTAAAGGCGCAAGCAAAGCTTGCTTAACTTGGGCTTTACTTTCGTGGGCTCTGCCCACACCCGCAAGAAACTGAGTTTCTTGACTTCCTGTTGGGGAACGATAAGTTTATTAATATCAATAAAGAAAGATAGAAAGTATAATCCAACGGAACGTTGGCGGAACGCTTGCGTTGGGGGAGGAACTATCTTGCGCCGAAACCGCCGCCACTGTGACCGCCGCCACCAAAGCCGCCGAAACCGCCACCGCCGCCGCTTCTGCCAACTCCGCCACGACGCTGAGGCGGCATCATCGCCCGCGTCATCGAACGGTGAATACAACGGTGAAGGATCACGTAATCGAACACCGTCATGTGATGCCCCACACACCAAGACGGCGGTTGAAGAACGATCGACGAGAATTTATTTTCCCATTCGTCCGTCACGCCAAGCACTTGCGCATACGGCAAAATTTTATAATACAATTCGGGCTCGATTTCCAGCATTTCTTTTATTTTATCTTCTTCCGTGTAGAGAATAAAATCTTTAAAGCCTAAAATCTGCCCCAACTTTTCGCAATATTCCTCGCTACGGGATAACGCCCCCGACGTGATAAATGCGCAACCGATCGCCGATATCCCCATTGCAAGCACTTCAAATTCCGTCATAAAATGTTGCGCAAGCGTAAACGTCCACAACACACAAAAGAACGTCGCCACCGCCAATTCAGCAATCCACACCGCCGTTTTTTTGCCGTTTTTCCATTTATATCGATAATTTTCTTTCAAAAACGAACACAACCATATCGCGAAAATGGGGAGAATAAAAATAACGCCCATCAAATACCGATATCCGCCGCCTACTTTCCCCGATAATAAAAGCGGAACGAAAAAGGCATACAATGCCCCCAAAAGTCCGCCTGCAAAAAAGCCCAAAACGGATTTTCCTTGATACATTTTGCTTTTGGGCAGTTGCAGTTTTGCCGTTTCGGCTCTTTGATAAAATACATACATCAAATCTTCCGCCGTAACGCGGCTTCCCGAAGCAAACAGCCCTTTAAACAGCGTTTTTTGGTGAATGGGCGCGTCATCGGGCAACTGATCGACTTGTTTGATCAATACGGGCTCTTTTTCGTCCGCCAAATCGATTTTAAGATAGCCTTTATGCGCAAAATAATAGATCATCGACGTGACGTCTTCCGAATCAACCGTGCCGTCTAACAGCTTGCCGAGTTGCATCGGATCCATATCGTCGGGCGCTTTTATATTGACCGTAGTGATAATTTCATGGCGTTTGCGCGTCAAGATCAAAAGGATAACGGCAACCGCAAGGCAAGCTACGCCGCCGAATACGATCTTCCAAAAGTTTTCCGTTTGCAAACGGGTCGCCGTCCAATTTTGTAAAACGCCCGATTTAAACGCGAACGTAAGGGTGATCCCCTCCGCCATATATTCGCCGTAATAATCGTTGTACGCCACGCGCAACACGTCCGATCGGAACGTCAACGTTTTTTTATCGAAACTTTCTTCTGTTTCCACTTTCGAATCGCCCGGCAACGTCGAACCGTAACTGCTGCAAATGTAACTGTGATCCACAGGCGTTGCAGGCAAATGAACGGTTGCCGTTACGTTGTAAATGGGAACAGCCGTACCGAACCCCACCACGTCAAGACGCATTCCGTTTTTCACGTCGTCCACGCCGATCTCCATCGTATACGAAATGCAATATTTCCACTTTGCGCCCCGTTGAACGCCGCCGATGCAGTTGATATCGAGAAAATCGTCCATATCGGGGTTTTTCGCTACTTCAAAATAGAACGCTTCGTTTTTTTCGCCGTTCACCCCTACGCACGTGGCGTGGATATCGTAATACGCGTCCCCTTCCAACGGCAGACTTTTATAAAACATCGTCGCTTGACTTGTGAGAAATTCGACGGTGATCTCCTCGTATACCAAAATTTTTCTGTCCGTTTGCACGGTGAGCGTCGTATCGTACTGATGGATCTTGATCCAATCGCCTGCGGAAGAATAAGAATAATCGTCCGCAACCGCCTCTATCCGCCCGTTTTCACCGCCAAGCGGAAAAAATGAACCGAACGCCCCGAAAAACAGAGCGCACAGCGCAAGGATCACCGCCGCCAACGAGCCGAAACGACTCATTTTTACGTTTGTTTTTTTCATAGCTTCGATTAAAATTTCACTTCTACGTTCTTTCTTTCCGAAACGTCGTCCAATTCGAAATAGTCGCGTTTTTTATAATCCGCACCCATGCGGTTGCCGACAAGGTTTGCGGGGAACACTTCCAATTTTGTGTTAAACGCTTTCACCGTGCCGTTGTAATAGCGGCGCGCGCTTTCGATTTCCTCTTCCAAGCTTTTGAGTTGTTTTTGCAGATCTAAAAAGTTTTGATCGGCTTTTAACTGCGGATAGCTTTCGGAAACAGCCGTAAACAACGTACGCAAAGAGGAAGACATTCCGTTTGCCGCCGCCATTTTATCTTGCGGCGTCGTTGCGCTTGCCGAGGCGTTGCGCGCCTCTACCACCGCTTTTAACGTTTCGCTTTCGTGCGCGGCGTAACCTTTCACCGTCGCCACCAAATTGGGAACCAGATCGTAACGTTTTTTCAGGTATACGTCTACGTTCGCCCAAGCTTCTTCCAGCTTGTTTTTCAAGCGGACAAATCCGTTTCGGGTGCTGATGATCCAACCCACGATCGCGATCGCAACGATCAAAAGAGCAACGATCACGATCGCCGCCCATGCTCCGCCACTGATCAACAAAGCATTTACCATAATTTTTCTCTCCTTTTTCGGGCGTTGCGCCCTTTTCTTCGGATATATTATACTATATGCGCATTAAAATGTCAATATTTTGTAAAAAATTTTTATATCGGACAAAAGAAAAAACGGGCTTTATCGAAAAGTCCGTTTTCTTTGTTGCTGTCGCGCGAGGTTTATTCAGCGCGTCTGTTTTTCAGCCACAACACGCCGTTGGTGATGAACGGCGAAAGGATCAACCACAATGCCGACAACGCGATAAGCGTATACACGATGACCGAACCTACCGTACGTGCGCCGCTGAAGATCGAGGATACAAGGTTGAAATTGAAAAATCCAAACAAGCCCCAGTTAAGTGCGCCTACGATTACCAAAATATAGGTAATGATATTTACAATACGCATAATTTTCCCTCCTGATTGCAGTATGAGTCGCATCGGAAAAATTTATGCGCGTTCAGTTTAATTGTTTGTCTTCTAAAAACGCCTTGACGTCTTCGTACACCGTTTGACGCGCCAATTCGTTTAAAATTTCATGCCGCAAGCCTGCGTATAATTTCCCGCCGACGTTGCGATATCCGAGCTTTGAGAAAAATTCTTTGGCTTCTTCCCAATCGAACGGCGAACCGATAACAGGGTCTTTTTCACCTGCCAAAAACAATACGGGGATATCGGGCGATCGAACTTCGTACCCTTTTTTCTTATACGTCAGTTTCATCAATTTGAATAAATTTTCAAACCCATTGCAGGTGAACGTGAAATTGCTTTTGGGGTTGGCGAGATATTCGTCGATGTTTTTCCGATTTTTACTAAGCCACGCTTTTTCCCCTTCGCCCGGAAATTTTTTATCGCCTTTGCCCGTGGAAAGATAGGCAAGCAATTTGCTTCTGTGCCGTTCCCCCTTAAACAAACGAATGCATTTTTCCAAAATGACCGCTATGCCCGCAAGCGGATTTTTTGCAGGCAAACCGCAAACGATCAGTCGATCGATCGTTCGATCGTGTCGGCGCATAAAACAGCGAACTACCATCGAGCCCATACTGTGCCCGAACAGCGTAAACGGCAGATCGGGATATTGCGTTTTTACGTACGCAACGACGTCCGCTACGTCCTCCACCACCGCTTTCGCTTCAAAATCGCCAAACCAGCCGTAATCGTCGGGCGACAACGCCGTATCGCCGTGACCGCGCTGATCGTAACAAACCGCTACGTAGCCGTACGTCGATAAAAATTTCATAAAATCGGCATACCGTTCTTTATATTCGCACATTCCGTGCACGATCAACACCACGCCCTTTCGTTTGTTTTCGGGGTCGTAAATGCAACCCTGCAATTTCAAACCGTCGAACGCGGACGTAACCGTAAAATTCTTTTGGATCATACTTTCCCTCCTGCCCTTATCCTATGTGGATATTTACCATTCTATTATAACATATTTTCATAAAAAGTCAAGCCCCCTTTCCGAAAAGGAGGCTTGCAACACAATTTCTTTTGAACGGCTTGCGTTTTATTCGGTACGCAACGCAATAACGGGATCTTTTTTCGCCGCGGCGGAAGCGGGGATCAAACCGCTGATCAGCGTCAAGATGATGCTGACCGCCACCATGATCAATGCCGACGCAAACGGCAGATCCGCCAAGGTGTTTAAACCTGTCAACGCGCCCAAAATGGCGTTGACCGCAAGCGAGATGAGATACGTGACGCCAACGCCGATCACCCCCGACGTTAAACCGATGATAAACGTTTCGGCGTTGAACAGATTTTTGATGTCCTTCTTCCGCGCGCCCAACGACCGCAATACGCCGATTTCTTTCGTTCGTTCCACCACGGATACGTACGTGATAATACCGATCATCACCGACGACACCACAAGCGAGATCGCCGTAAACGCCACCAACACGTACGTAATGGCGTTGAGCATCGTTTGTACCATACTCATCATCATACCCACCGTATCGGTGTAACGCACTTGTTTATTTTCTTCCGTTTCATAACGGTCGTTCCACGCGTCCAGCCAAGAAAGCAACCCTTCTTTCGATTCGAACGATTCGGTGTACAGCGAAATTGCGCTGATCGAATCGCTTGCGCCGATCGAACGCACCGCACCCACTTCATCATACAGCACGTAAGCGTTTTCCATCGACGGCATCTTCATAAAATAGCTGTTTATCGTAGACGCCGCGCGTTTTTCAAACACTTTCGTATCCCCGAACATCGGATGACGTACGTGACCTTCACGCAAATATTGCGAAATTTGGCTGTCCGTATTCCGCGCGATATAATCGATGATCAGCCGTTCGGTGAAATTTAAACCGTTCGCCAAACAGCCGTACGTCAGTCCCTCTTTCAAGCGCAAAATACCCGTAATCTTGATTTCGATACCGTCGCCGTTTACGTTTAAACCTTCTTTTGCCGTGCGTTCGCCTTTATAATTGAATTGATACGCGCTGTCATCTGCCGTTTCCGTGTAAATGGCGTCGTTGTCGTACAAAACGAATTTTTTATTAAAAATGGAATCGAACGAAAGGGACAAATAGCCTTTGTCTTCCACTTCATCCGTTTGCTCGAACAAATCGAGGAAGTCTTCCTCGTCGATAAAACCAAGCTGCGCCAACGTTAAATCCGTCATATCGTTGTTGCCGCCGATGACAAGCACCGCTTCATTTGCCGCCGCAGGGAAACCCGTTTTGCTGTCTGCGCTCTTTGCGATAACGTCGTATTGCGATTTGACGTACTTACCGAAATCGCCGTCTGCAAAATCGCCCGAAGTTCCCGGCATTTTTCCGTAGATCGCTCCTAAATAATCGACCAAATAGGCAAGCGAGGCGTATTTTGGATCTTGCTCGCTGATTTCCGCTTTGTAAAATTCTTTCAACTGCGACAAGGACAAATACCGCGTTTGCAGATTATTTTCCGCCTCGACGCCCGTCACGACGGACGTATAAAGATTGTTTGTCATATTAAAGCCGTAATCGTATTGGATCGCCGTATAATATTCCTGCGGCATACTCTCCAAATACGCAACGTAATCGGCGGAAAGATCGTTTGTCACCGTCATTCCTTGTGCAATGTTCGTCAAAAACGAATTGACGTACACTTTATCGTGCAGTTCGGAAAGGTCGGGCATATCGTCCGCCTTTGTCATACCCGTCATGATCGAATTCATATCCAACGTCATTTCCGTGATCTCGATCGGATAATACGACAGCATATCTTCTTCCGTTTTTAAAATGTAGGCGTTGAAACCGCTGGAAAGCGCCAACACCAGACAAACGCTGATAATACCGATACTGCCCGCCACCGACGTGACGATCGTCCGTCCCTTTTTCGTCAATAAGTTTCGCGCGCTTAACCCCAACGACGTTTTATAAGACATCGCCGATTTTTCTTGCTGTTTCCGCTGTTCCCGCTGACGTTTCCATTTTTCGATAACGCTCGGTTTTTCTTTCTGCGTTTTTGTAGTCGTTTCCGCTTCATCTTCCGTTTTGGCTTCCGATTCGTTTTCCGTTTGCGGCGGCGTTTGTTCTGTTTCTTCCCCGTAATAGGGATTGCTGTCCGACACCACCAACCCGTCTTGCAAGCGTACGATACGGGAAGAATATTCTTCCGCCAATTCGGGATTGTGCGTCACCATGATCACCAACCGTTCGCCCGCGATCTCGCGGATAAGATCCATGATCTGTACGCTGGTTACGGTGTCTAACGCGCCCGTCGGTTCGTCCGCAAGTAAGATTTCGGGATTGTTGACAAGCGCGCGGGCGATCGCCACACGTTGCATTTGCCCGCCGGAAAGTTGATTGGGACGTTTATACAATTCTTCCCCCAACCCCACTTTTTTCAACGCCTCGATCGCGCGGTTTTTGCGTTCGGTTTTGGATACGCCTGCAATCGTCAAAGCCAGCTCTACGTTGCCCAACACCGTTTGGTGCGGAATCAGGTTGTACGATTGAAACACAAAACCGATGCGGTGGTTGCGGTAGACGTCCCAATCGTGATCCTTATAATCCTTTGTGGATACGCCGCAAATCACCAAATCCCCTTCCGTGTAATGATCGAGTCCGCCGATGATGTTTAAAAGAGTGGTTTTTCCACAGCCCGACGCACCGAGAATGGACACAAATTCGTTTTCCCGAAAACGAAGATCGACGCCTTTCAACGCGTGGACGGTTTGCCCCGCCGTTACGTAATCTTTTTTGATACCTTTTAATTGTAACATATGCTCCTTTCCTTTGCCGTTTCCCGCCCTTTTCAAAGCGTATATATGGCAAACCGTTTAAAATATTCTCGTTTTTTTGTTAAGCCGGTAAAGTTTCTCTCTTTACGAAAAGAAAGCGAGAAAACCTCTCGCTCCCCTTTTTCCCGTCGTGTTTAAGCAATATGATACGCAATCGTGCGCTGTGCGTATGCCGTGCTGCATGTGTCGAAAATTATTTTTTCGACTTTTTGCACACAACCGTTTTTTCTTCTTCCACCAATGTCATAAAGCCGTCTACGAGTTGATACATTTCATTAAATTTATCTTCCCCAAACGTTTTCACCATTCTACCGATGAAATCTGCACAACATTTCAAATCTGCGCTGTACGTAGATAATGTTTCTTCCGTCACTTCGATGTACGCAATCTTTCTGTCAACTTCGTCTGCCACGCGAACAACTACACCTTGTTCTTCCAAGCGGTTGACGATTTGCGAAATTGCCGAACGGGTTACGCCAAGACGAGTTGCAAGTTGGGTGGAAATGAGGCGTTCGCCTTCGCATTTTGCAGCCAAAACTTCCCCGATCAAACGGATTTCCGTGTTGTTAAAGCGCGTTGCTTTGTCCGAAACCGTAAGGTTTTCGCTCTTTCTCATCATCGTAAATACCATGTTGAGATACTTTTCGTTTTTGCTCATTTTCCGCGTTGTCACTTTGTTCTTTTGTTTACATACCATAATTATTCTTACCTCTAAAAAAATTTTACGAAAATGCTTCGCAAATTCACGCATCTTATATTATAAACCAACGGGACGATTTTGTCAAGGGAAAGCATAAAAATTTTTCTTTATTTTGGATAAAAGAAAAATTTTTTCCAAAAAACAGGTAAGATTTTCCTTATTGCTATCATCATACCACACTTTTGTGATAGCCATACTTCTATTTTGTGACAAAACGGAAAAAGATTTCTTTCTTTTTCAAAATTTTAAAAAATATTTTATTTCGCGCGTTTTTGATCGTGTTTTCGGCTTGAAAGACTTGTCAAACGCCGCCAAAAGTGATACAATATGTTCATAAACGTCGTTTGCGCGTCGTCGCATTCGAACGATCACCTTTTCGGAGTTGTATTTATGATAAACGGATTGAAAGAATTTTTAAACGAATCGCTTACCGCCTACCACGCTTGCGAAAACGCGAAAGCTTTGTTGTTGAAACACGGTTTTACGCCGTTGGCGGAAACGGAAGATTGGGAAATTTGCGAAAACGGAAAATATTTTGTCGAACGTAACGGCAGCAGTTTGATCGCTTTTACCGTGGGCTCGTTAAACGATTTTTCTTATATGATCGTGGCGTCGCACACCGATTCGCCTGCGCTGAAATTGAAAGAAAATCCTTGCATGAAAGGGGCGTACGTCACCTTGAACACGGAAAAATACGGCGGCGGACTTTGGTACAGCTTTTTCGATCGGCCTTTGAAAATTGCAGGACGGATCGTGAAACGGGAAGACGGCGTTTTGCGCGCGGAAACGTTCACCGCCGAACAGTTGGTGACGATCCCCTCGCAAGCCATTCATATCAACCGCGACGCCAACGAAAAATTTGCGCCCAACGCGCAAGTGGATCTTTCGCCTTTGTTCGCGCTCTCTACCGAGGATATGAAATTCGAAGATATTTTCACAAACGAAAACGGCGATGAAAAAGACGGCAACTAAACGGTTATTTCGTACGACCTTTTCTTGGTGAACGCAGACATGCCCTATGCCTTTGGGTTGAAAAATGAATTTTTAGCGTCCCCCCGTATCGACAATTTAAGCAGTGTTTATTCGTCGTTGGAGGGATTGCTTCAAGCAGAAAACAACAGTGGGATCTGCGTTGCGGCGATGTTGGACAACGAAGAAGTGGGCAGTTTGACGGCGCAAGGCGCAGACGGGGATTTTTTGGAAAACGTATTACGGCGGATCGCATATGCTTTGCGATTTGACGACAACGAATATTATAAGGCTTTGGCGTCCTCTTTCCTGCTTTCGGCTGATAATGCCCACGCCTTACACCCTAATCACCCCGAAAAATCCGATCCCACCAACAAAACGTTGATGGGCGGCGGCGTCGTGATCAAAACGCACGCAAACAAAGCTTACGTCACCGACGGTTTATCGGCGGCGATATTAAAAACTGTTTTCGACAACGCAAACGTAAAATATCAGGCGTTTTTCAACCGCTCGGACGCAAGAAGCGGCAGTACGTTGGGCGCGGCAAGTCAACGGCACATAGGCATACGGGGCGCGGACATAGGAATTGCCCAGTTGGCTATGCATTCCGCTTGCGAATGTTTCGCCTCCGCCGATTATACGGAAATGGTGAACGGGATCACTGCATTTTTCAACAGTACGATCGAAAACACCCAAAACGGTATTTCGGTAAAATAAGAACGACCGTAAATTTTATACGTATATGAAAAGGCTACCCTTGCTGCGCTTGGGTAGCCTTTATAAATCGATACCTAACAAATCTTCCAACGTTATGCCGTAATACCTCGCCAATGTGACGCACGCCTCGATGTTGGGAACGACCTCGTTGCGCTCCCAGCGGGACAGATTTTGATTGGATATCCCCGTATCCCTCTGCACGTCTAACATCGTTTTTCCTTGTATCAGCCTTTGCTGCCTCATCACTTCGCCGTATTTCATAACGCTCTCCTCTCTTATATTTTACACAAATTTGTGGAAAATACTTGACTTCCACATATTTGTGGATTATAATATTATAATAAGAGGATACAAAGCATTAAAATGCAGGACACAAAGGAATTTACCGTTATGGAAACGTTGGAAAAACTTTATTTATTACATTTAAGCGAACAGGCAAGCCGCGAAGCCAATTGCTTTGTAAACGGGCGCGAGGAAGAATTACGTCGTTCCCTTTACGAGCTTTTACCGAAAGACAAACAACGCTTGTTGGAAGAATGGAACGTTTTGCTGTGCGAACGGTATGAGAAAAAAGGTGAAGTTGCTTATTATCAAGGATTTCAAGACGGCGCAAAATTAATGACGGAGGTGTTTACCGCCCGTTTCGATCAGTAAAAAAACTGTTGCAAACGCAACAGTTTTTTTATTTCATCTCGTACATGGGTACGTCGTTTTCTTAATTTTATCCTTTTTTTCTTATTTAATAAACGCGCGGAATGCCAGATACGTTTCGTACACGTCTGCTTTGGAAACTACTTCGTAGGGAGCGTGCATGGATGCAACCGCAACCCCTATATCGATGGTGTCGATGTTCATTTTCGCCACGTATTTCGCTACCGTACCGCCGCCGCCGACGTCCACTCTGCCCAATTCGCCCGTCTGCCAAATCACGCCGTTTTCATCAAACAATTTACGCAAATAGCCAACGTATTCGGCATCGGCGTCCGAAGAACCGCTCTTGCCACGCGCGCCTGTAAATTTGGTGATACCTGCGCCGTGGGAAAGATAGGTTGCGTTGAGCTTTTCCAGCACGTCGGGATAGTTGGGATCGTACGCTGCATTTACGTCCGCGGATAAACATTTGGAGTTTGCGCGCACTGCCGCCGACGTCGTACCGAACGAAGCCGCGATCTCGTCGATGAGGTCGGTGAATACGGCACATTGCATACCTGTTGTACCTTCACTGCCGATTTCTTCTTTGTCTGCAAGTACGACCATCACGGTGCGTTCGTCCGAAGTTTCGTCGAACAACGCCGTATAAGCGGGATAGGAGCAAACGCGATCGTCATGACCGTACGAACCGATCAACGCGCGATCGAACCCAACGTCTTTCGCTTTATAAGCAGGAACAAGCGAGAGTTCTGCGGAAAGGAAATCCGCTTCGCACATACCGTATTTTTCGTTTAAGATCCGCAAAAGATTTTCTTTTACCGTTTTATCTTTTTCGTTTTCCGCCGCCGTATAAGGCACGTTGCCGAACCAAATATTGAGGTCTTCGCCGCCGATCGCTTCGCCCAAAGGTTTTGCGTTTTGCTTTGCGGCAAGGTGGGGCAGCAGATCGCTGATATAGAACACGGGGTCGCTTTCGTCTTCCCCGATCTTAACGTTGAGTTTCGTGCCGTCCTTTCTGATCACCGTGCCGTGCAAGGCAAGGGGAATGGTCGCCCACTGATATTTGCGGATACCGCCGTAATAATGGGTTTTTGCAAACGCAATGCCGTCCGTTTCGTATAAAGGAACTTGTTTTAAATCGATGCGAGGGCTGTCGATATGCGACGCGAGGATACGAATACCGTCTTTTGCTACGTCCCCTTTCCCTACGCGGATCAAATACATATTTTTACCGCGGTTATTATAATACACTTTGTCTCCCGCTTTCAGTTTCGTGCCGAAAGTAAAGGGTTTATAGCCGCGCGCTTTCGCCGCTTCTTCTACGTACGCGCACACTTCGCGTTCGGTTTTCCCTTCGTCGAGGAAAGTTTTATAACCTTCCGCGTAATCGAAAATCTCTTTTAAGAGTTTTTCGTCTGCCACCTCGTAAACGTTCGTTCTTTTGTAAGAAAGTTCACTCATTTTTTATTTATCTCCTGTCATTTTATTTTTTGTTTTATTGTATGCCGACGACGTTTATTTCTATGAAAGATCAGTGTAAGAATCCACGAATAATTTGTTCTTCCGCTTCCTTTTCCGTCATACCCAGCGTCATCAGTTTGATCAACTGTTCGCCTGCGATCTTCCCGATCGCCGCTTCGTGGATCAGTTCGGCGTCTACGTTGTTTGCCGAAAGACAAGGCGCAGCCGTCACTGCCGCTTTATCCATAATAATAGCGTCGCATTCCGTATGTCCGTAACAAGGCGCGTGGCCGTTCATCGTCGATACGAAACATTGCACGGAACGGTCTGCCGCAACCGAACGGGATACGATATCCGCGCGACAGCCGTCGCCGTTCATATCCACCACAAAATCGGTGTCGGCACTTTGCTGACCGTGCGTGTATAATTTTTCTTTCACGATGAAATTTGCGCCCGCTTTCATATCCGCACGCGTAATGCGTTTGGTGGAATCGATTCCCTTGATCTGCGTCGTTTCCATTTCCATATACGCACCTTCGTCCAAATGCACTACCGTTTCGGGATTCATCACATTTTTACCGTTTCCGTCCCCTTCGCCGTAATGTTTTTCTACGTACTTGATCTTGGCGTTTTTGCCCACGTAAAAGGTGTGCACGCCGTCGTGCCGCGACGTCATATCCACGCCGCCGCAGTTATGAATACCGCAACCCGCAACGATCACGACGTCGGCGTTTTCCCCGATATAAAAATCGTTGTACACCACCTCCTGCAAACCCGCTTTGCTGATGATGACGGGAATATGCACGCTTTCATTTTTCGTTCCCGGTTTGATAAAAATATCAATGCCCGATTTTCCGTCCGTTTTACTGACGATATCGATATTTGCCGTCGTGTTGCGCCCCAACGCTTCGCCGTTGCCGCGAATGTTGTACGCTCCCTCGGGAGTACCATGCAGATCGGCGATCTGTAATAATAAATCTTTTTGAATTTGATCCATTTTTCCGCCTCCCTTTACAATTTTTCCGTCAGCCGCTTGCAAGAATCTGCCGCCAATAATTTCGGCAATACGTCTTCTTTCTTGCCCACGTTTTGTATCTGCCCGTCCGCGATCACCACGATCTTGTCCGCGATGTTCAAAATGCGTTCTTGGTGGGAAATGATCAATATATTCCCCTGCGTTTTTTCGTGCATCTTTTCAAACACTTTGATCAAATTGCCAAAGCTCCATAAATCGATCCCCGCTTCCGGTTCGTCGAATATCGACAATTTGGTACTGCGCGCCAAAATCGTAGCGATTTCGATACGCTTTAATTCGCCCCCCGATAAGGACGCGTTCACTTCACGGTCGATATAATCGCGCGCGCACATTCCCACTTCGGACAAATACGCACAGGCGTCCGCCACTTTCAACGTTTTTCCCGCCGCGATATTGATCAGATCGCGTACGGTCAACCCCTTAAAGCGTACGGGTTGTTGAAACGCGTACGAGATACCCTTTTGCGCGCGTTCGGTAATGGACAGATCGGTGATGTCTTCGCCGTCCAAATAAATTTTTCCTTCCGTCGGCGTAATGATCCCCGCAATCACCTTTGCAAGCGTCGATTTTCCGCCGCCGTTCGGACCGGTGAACGCCACAAAACGATCGTCCAATGCCAAATTTACGTTTTTTAAAATTTCCTTTTCGCCCAGCTCGTCATTTACCTTATAGCTGACGTTTTTCAGTTCTAACATACGATCCTCTTTCTGCCGTAATCGGCAAACTTTTGTAAACTTCCCTGTTCTCTTATTTATAACACGATCCGTCTGTTTTTAAACGCATATCAACGCATAAAATCGGCGTTTCCGTCCCATTCATACAAAGCTTCCCGCTTAGATCCACGCAACCGTTCCGCTTGCGTCTACACTGTAAGGCTTGACGGCGTTATTGACGACAAAATATACGCTAACTTCTCGCTGACCCGTCAATTTCAGTGTCGGCAAACCCGCCCCCGCCGTTTCGATATCAAGCAATACGTAACCGCCTTTCACGCCGTTTCCGTAAATATTTTCGATCGTCACCGTCGTTTTTTCCGTCAGTTGATTTAAGTATAACACCGCGATCTCTTTACTGAAATGCAAATGTTGGATCGTTACGTCGTTTTCCGAAAGCGTTTGCGCATTGCCCGCCGTTAAACGCAACGTGCCGAGTTCCGCTTTTCCCCGAATCGTCAAATACCCTTTTGTACTGCGTACTTCTACGTACGGCAAAGCGATGGCGTTCACGCTGACGTCCGTTTCGACGTACAATGCCGAACTTGCGTTGCCCGTCAACGGGTTTTGCGATTGGATCCGCACAAAATCGCCGCCGCACGTCAATGCGTAATCGGACAGCGACAGCGACGTGACCTGTAAAACAACGTTTTGCAACGTCACGTTACCACCCAACGTTACGTTGTCGCTTTTCAGCGTACTGATATAATAATAACCTTCGTTTTGCGCCGTTTGCAATCTGCCGACAACCGTCAAATGGGAAACCTTGGGAAATGCGGTGTTGCATTGCAGCGTCGAAAGATAGATTTCTCCATTTTGCAATTGGGTGTATTTGGAGTGCGGATGAAGCTCGATCGCATACCTGCCCCCCGCGTTTGTCATTTTTTTGAATACGTCGTCGATCGATTTTTCCATCGTTTTTGCGCCGTTTGTATCGGTGAACAATACGGGAAACAAGCCCGTTTCCGACAACGTTGGCAACGCAAATTGATGCTCGATCCTCAAACCGTTTGTCGGTTGATCGGGCGTGTGCGTTTGCGCAAGTTGAGATGCCGGCATACCGAAATATGCTCGGTTGAACTGTTCGGAAAATTTCGGGGCGCTGCCGGATTGCGTATACACGCCGTCTCCCCACGTTGCGTCCACCGTATACCATTCGCCGTCCAACTGCAAAATATTCCATGCGTGTCCGCCGACGGTGTTGCCGTTGTCCGCCATACCCACCACCGTTACGGCGTTCAGACCGAACAGTTCGCACAAATAATCAAACGTTTCCGCGTACGATTCGCAAACGCCCGCTTGATATCTTGCCGCGCCGTCGATATTGTGCGCCCAAGGCTGTCCCGAGGGGGTGACGCCGTCCGATTCGTAAGCGTATTCGATACGGCCAAGCACGTAATCGTAAATCGTTAAAGCGCGTTCCACTTGAGTGGTTTTGCCGCTGAGGTAGCGGTCGCAATCGTTTACCATCGCTTCGATCGCCGTTTGCGCTTCCGTGCGCGACGACGCCGTTGCGTATTCTTCCGCTATGTTTAAATAAAAGAGGAAGGGCGTAGCCGTATAGGCATAATTTGCCAGCCAATAAAATTGCGGATTGTCCTGACGGAAAATTTTCCAAACGCCCAACGCCTCGTCTGCGGAAATGCCGCTGACTCCGTAAAAAAGCAACGCGATCGTGCAACCGTCTTCCGTAACGGGTACGTCCTGCGTGGACGAGGAAAACTTGATCGCCGCTTCGTACAGATCGTCGTAGAACGAACAATACGCTTCGCCGTACGCCTCTTTCGACAACGCGCTGTATCCGTATTTTTGCGTATAGTCTTTCGAGAAAAACTCGAGAGGCGTCACTCTGCCCATATCTTCCCACGTACCGTCGCTGTAATACGCCACTTTATGCCCGATCGTATCCGTTTCCTCTTTCACGAGTACCTTTTCCGCGGTTTCTTCGGAGGAAGAATCGGAAGAATCATCCGTGGAACTGCTTGATGAATCGCCCGAAGAATCACTCGACGAACCGTTAGAGGATGCGTCCGAAGATATATCGGAAGATGCGTCTGAACTGCTGTCGGCAGACGCTTCGGAAGAATTACTTTCGGTGGAAGTCGTTTCCGAGGAAACGCTTTCGGAAGAACTGTTTTCGGCTGATACCGTTTCCGACGAACTGTTTTCGGCAGATACGCTTTCAGATGAGCCGTTTGGTTGAACGTTTTCCGTTGCCGTATCACTTTCGGGCAAACCCGATTGCACTATACTTTCGCTTGTTTCGGATCTCGATACGCTTTGCGCCGTATTTTGAAGATCGGTAAGGATACCGCCGGCAAAGTTTTTCAACGTGCCGCCCACGTCGATATCGCAGGCGGAAAACGCAAGCGCCAACACAGCAACGCAACACGCCAAACTTATCCTTTTTATTCTTCTTTTCACGTTTTTCCGCCTCCTTTCCGCTTTGATTTTTTGCGATTGATTACTTATTCCCTTTTTCCAAAACTCTTAATCTTTTTAAAAAATTTCCATGAAAATACCGTGTGTTTTCAGCCACTTTCGCTTGGTTTTCCAATCGGGAACGTATTTTTCCACTTCCGCCCAAAACGCCGCGGAATGGTTTTTGTGTTTGGTATGCGCCAATTCGTGCGTGACGACGTATTCGATGATCTCGCGCGGGGCGTATAACAAACGAAAGGTGTAGCGGATCGCGTTGTCGTACGAACACGATCCCCATTTGCTTTTGGCTGAAGATACGGACACGGAACGAAACGTCGTTTGCATTTCCGCCGCTTTGCGTTCCGTCACGATCGTAAAAATACGTTTGGCGTTTTCTTTCAGCCATTTCACCAATTTTGTCCGCGCATTTTTACTTGGCAAAAAAAGAACGCCTTGCTTGTCGTCGAAACGGATATGCGCGTCGTCCGTCAAACGGATCACGCAGTCTTTTCCCAATAACAAAAAACGGTAGCCGTCGAGGTTTTCGGGCGGTAAACGCACACCTGCCCCCTTCCTTTCCGCTTGTTTTTTTAATATCCAATTCTCTTTTTGTCGGATAAAATCAAAAATCCGCTCCTCGCCGCAGGAATAAGGCGCGCGGATCACCAATCGACCGAACGGGTCGATGGTCATTGACAGCGTCTTGCGACGGGAACGGATAATTTCATCGGGTTTAACCATGCAAAAACGCCTTAATTTTCATAACCCTTGGGGTTGCCGCTCTGCCATTTCCATTGAGAAGCGCACATTTCTTCGATACCGAATTTGGCTTCCCATTTCAATTCTTTTTTCGCTTTATCGGGCGCAGCGTAACAGGTTGCGATATCGCCGGGGCGACGATCGCAAATTTTATAGGGCAACGTTTTGCCGCAAGCTTTTTCAAACGCGTGGATCATATCCAACACGCTGTAACCGTGTCCCGTACCCAAATTATAAATATGCACGCCGCTCGTTTGACATTGTTCGATCGCCGCAATATGCCCAAGCGCAAGATCAACTACGTGGATATAATCGCGTACCCCCGTTCCGTCGGGCGTGTCGTAATCGTTTCCGAATACGTTGATACAAGCCAATTTTCCGCTTGCAACCTGCGCCACAAACGGCATCAAATTGTTGGGGATACCCTTGGGGTCTTCCCCGATCAAACCGCTTTCGTGCGCACCGACCGGATTGAAATAACGCAACAAGATGATATTCCACGCATTGTCTGCTTTGTACAGATCTTGCATGATCATTTCCATCATCAATTTAGTGCTGCCGTAAGGATTGGTGGTGGAAAGACGGCAATTTTCGTCCAAAGGCAAACGTTCGGGATCGCCGTACACCGTCGCCGAGGAGGAGAAAATAATTTTCTTTACGTTGTGTTTTTCCATCACTTTCAACAACGAAACCGTACCGCTGATGTTGTTTTCGTAATATTTCAACGGCATTTTGCAACTTTCGCCCACCGCTTTAAACGCCGCAAAATGGATCACAGCGTCGATATTATGCGAGGCAAACACTTTTTCCATCGCTTCGCTGTCGCGAATGTCTGCCTCGTAAAACGCCACTTCTTTTCCCGTGATCTTCTGTACCCGACGAAGACTTTCAAAACTGGAATTGCTGAAATTGTCTACTACGACTACGTCGTAATTTTTGTTTAACATTTCCAATACGGTGTGCGAACCGATATACCCGCAACCACCCGTCACCAAAATCGTTGCCATAACTTACACCTCTCTACGATTTTTATTTCTATCTTTTTTTTACGGTTTTTTATTATTTTTTGTCGTTTTTATCGTTCTTTTCGTTTTCTTCTTCGTCCGAAACCGTTTCGCCTAAGTATTTCGAGCGAATTTTCAACACTTTTTGTTTGGTCGCTTTTACGACTTTTACTTCCACGTTTTCAAAAACGAACGTCGTACCGATTTCGGGAATGGAGTCTGTTTTTTCCGTTACCCAACCGCCGACGGTGTTGGATTCGTATTCTTCGTCCTCGCTTTCCAGATCGTACAATTTCAAGAAATCGTACAACGAACATTTCGCATCCACCCAATATTCGCCTTCGTCGATCTTACCGAACAAGACTTCTTCTTCGTCGTGTTCATCCCAGATTTCCCCGACGAGTTCTTCCAAAATATCTTCTAACGTAACGATGCCAAGCAAGCCCCCGTATTCGTCCAACACAGCCGCCATATGCACTTTTTGCTTTTGCAACTGTTTTAACAACGCGGAAATTCGCATATGTTCGGCGGTGAATACGATGTCTTGCACCAAATGCGAAAATTTCTTTTCGCCGATTACGTAACCGACGAAAAAGTCGCGTTGGTGGATCAAACCGATGACGTTATCGATCGTATCGCGATAGACGGGCAAACGGGAAAAACCCGTTTTTTCAAACATATCGCACACTTCGTCCATCGTGCAATTTTCTTCCACTGCCGAAACACTGACGCGGGGAACGAGAATGTCTTCCACTTTTAAATCGTCAAATTCGAGCGCGCTGCGAAGCAATTCGGATTCGTCTTCTTTCAGCGTACCGCTTTCTTCCGCTTCGTCTACGAGGGACATCAATTCTTCATCCGTCACCGTTTCGTCTTTCTTTAATTTGAAAATTTTGGTAAGCAACCATTTGAAACCGTCGAAAATTTTGCAAAGCGGTATCAATATCCAATAGAAAACCTGCATCAACGGATATGAGATGAAACAGAATTTTTCAGGATAAACGCTTGCCAAATATTTCGGCGTGATCTCGCCGACGATCAACACTGCCACTGTCAATACCGCCGTGGAAACTACGTCCGAATACGACGCATTGTTTAACAGAATGGCAAACAACGTTGTACCCAATGCCGACGCCGATAAATTGACGATGTTATTACCCACCAAAATCGCCGTAACGAGCTTGTCATACTTTTCGGTTGCAAATGCATGCACTGCTTTTGCATTTTTCTTGCCCAGCGACATCATGCTTTTCAGCTTGATCGCATTGGCGCAGGAGTATGCCGTTTCCGTGCCCGAAAAGAACGCGGAAAGCAAGAGCAGTACACAAATGATAATAGATAGGGGAAGGGGATCCATAATAGATTAAATATCCTCCGAATAAGGGGGTGAATTTTTTGGCTTCCCGATTTTTCGACATTTTTTTATTTCATTTTTTACGTATTTTTACGCATTTTTGAGGGATAAAGCCAAACTTTCCCTTATACTCTATACATTATAATATATTTTTTTATCATTTGTCAAGACAACCGACGGGTTATTTGCATTTTTTCACCTGTTTTCTTAAGAATTTTTACATTTTTTTGATTTTTCAGCATTTTTTTCTTTTCTAACCGCCTTCTTTTCCCTTACGGCAAAAAACACCGAATAGCTCGGCGTCTTTTGGGCGATCCTTTCCTGCTCCACCCGTTTTTATAAAATTTACAAAGCGGAATGCGTTGCGTTTTTCCGTTTTTCTTCCGTAGGCATTTTTGCAAAATGACAAGCGACAAAATGCCCTTTTTTTACCTCTACATAGGGGGCAGGTATGCGTTGACAGCATTCTTGTGCCATGAAGCAACGGGTGTGGAACGGACAACCTTTGGGTGGCGATACGGGATTGGGGATCCCCTCTTTTAATATTATTTTCGTTGCGTCTTTGTTTTGTTCCGTCGTCGGGATCGCGCTGATCAAAGCGATCGTATACGGATGGAGCGGCGTTTCAAACACGTCGCGCGCACTGCCGAGTTCTACGATCTGGCCCAAATACATTACGCCGATACGATCGGAAACGTACCGCACGACCGACAGATCGTGTGAAATAAACAGATAGGTTAGCCCCTCTTTTTCCTTTAGATCGGACAGCAGATTGAGGATCTGCGATTGAATGGACACATCCAATGCGGAAACACATTCGTCGCAAACGACGAATTTCGGTTTGACAGCCAGCGCGCGGGCAATACAAATGCGTTGACGCTGACCGCCTGAAAATTGATGGGGATAACGATGCAGCATATACGATTGCAAGCCGCATTTTTCTACGGTTTCCGCTACGTAACGGCGCATTTCGGCAGAACCGCGCTTATAAATTTTATGCGTTGCCACCCCTTCCTCGATGATCTGTCCCAACGTCATACGCGGATCGAGCGAGGAATACGGATCTTGAAAAATGATTTGCAGATCTCGCCGCAAGAAGCGCATTTCTTTTGACGTCAAACGCGTTAGATCGATACCTGCCCCCTCCGTTTCGTCTTTTTGGGTTGAATTTTGCTTTTCTTTTTGTAAATATTTCGGAGCAAATCCCGCCGCCGTTTTTCCGTAATACAACACCTGCCCCGACGTCGGCTTATACAAATGTAACAGCGTTCTGCCAAACGTGGATTTTCCGCAACCGCTTTCCCCCACCAAGCCGAACGTTTCCCCCTTTTCAATGTCCAGTGTGATCCCCTCGTTGGCGCGCAAATACGGGCGTTGCTTTTGAAACAACGAACTTTTCGGCAACGGAAAATATTTTTTAAGATCGACGATTGATAATAATTTTTCCATGTTCTTCGCTCCTTCGCTCGGCTTTTTTCGGATAAAAACAGCGCGCCCACTGCCCTGATGCCACTTCCTTCAATTGCGGTTCTTCCTCTATGCATTTTTGCGTGCAATATCTGCATCGCGGGGCAAATTTACAACCCTTGGGCAAGCGCAACGGATGCGGTACGTTCCCGGGGATCGTTTCCAACCGTTTGCCCGCTTGTTTACTCGGCGCGGAAAGCAACAGTCCCTCGGTGTACGGATGGGAATATCCGCCGTCGGAAAACACCGTTTTGACAGACGTCCGCTCAACCACCTGTCCGCAGTACATCACCGCCACGTCGTCCGCCATTTCGTTGACGACGCCCAGATCGTGCGTGATAAATAAAATTGCCGTTCCGTTTTTTTCCTGCAACTGTTTCATCAGCCGCAAAATTTGCGCTTGTATCGTAACGTCCAACGCCGTTGTCGGCTCGTCGGCGATCAAAATTTTCGGTTGACAGGCAAGCGCCATTGCGATCATCACCCGTTGCCGCATCCCCCCCGATAGTTGGTGCGCGTATTGCTTGATCACCCGTTGCGGCGAAGGGATCTGAACGGAAGCCAGCATATCCAGCGCGGCGTCAAACGCCTGCTTTTTCGTCATATTTCGGTGAATGAGGAAAGGCTCGGATAACTGCCTGCCGACAGTGAAAACGGGATTGAGCGCCGTCATCGGCTCTTGAAAAATGACGGAAATTTGATTGCCGCGGATCGCATACATCTTTTCAAGTGGCAACGCCGCCAGATCTACCTTCCCTTGTTCGGCTGAAAATAGAATTTTGCCGCTTTCGATATATCCGTTTTCGTCCAAAAGGCGCAAAATACTCATTGCGGAAACGCTTTTCCCCGAACCCGATTCCCCCACGATCGCCAACGTTTTCCCTTCTTCCACCGAAAAGGAAACGCCGTTCACCGCGCGCACGATCCCTTTTCTCGTTTTAAAACATACGCGCAGATCTTCCACTTCCAACAACGCCATTTTTCTTTCTCCTTATCCTGCTTTTAAGCAACGCGTTTACGTGCTTCCTTTTATTTCTCTCTTGATTTTGGATCGAGCGCGTCCCGTAATGCGTCCCCGATCACGTTGATACAAATGACGGCGATCGACAAAAATATCGCAGGGAACAGCCACTGCCACCAATAATTTTGAATGACGGTGCTGTTGTTGCTGCCCGTCAACATATTCCCCCACGTCGGTTGCGGTTGCTGCACCCCAAAGCCCAAATATGACAAGGAAGATTCCGTCAACAGACAGCTTGCGAAACTCAACGTCATACTGACGAGGATCACCGATACGACGTTTGGCAATACGTGCCGAAAGGCAATTTTGCTCTCTTTCACCCCCATAGCGCGCGCCGCCGTTACAAATTCTTTTTCCCGTTCCGCCAACACCTGACCGCGGATCATACGCGCCAAACCCGTCCACGAAAGCGCGCCCAAAATCAGCATAATGATAAAAATGCGCATCGTTTCGGAAACGCTGTAATTTTTGATGATTTGGGAAAGCAACATTGCAAACGGCAAAAAGGGCATCGACGCGAAAATTTCGGTGATCCGCATAAGCAGTGTATCGATCCAGCCGCCGAAATAGCCGGATAAGCACCCCACGACAATGGCGATGACCGACGACACCAACACCGCTACCGCCCCAATGGTAAGTGTCATTTTTCCGCCGTGAATGATACGCGTAAACACGTCGCGTCCCCTGCCGTCCGTTCCCATCAAATATCCTCTAAGCCCCGCGCTTTCGATCAATTTTCCATCTCCGTCCACAACGTACGATTGCAACGAACCCGCATACGCGCGCTGCGCTTTGCCTGCAATTTTCGACGAGCGGATATCGCATTGTCCATATGCGTTATGCCCCCAAGCGTACACGTTGCCTTGATCGGTGACGCCGAGAAAATGCCGAGTCCCGCCGTCCAAAAAAAGAAATTTTTCGTCTTTTTTTAAATGCGGCAACACGTCTTCGCCGTTTTCAAAAACGCCCGATACGATGAGTTCCCCCTCTTCCGTCAACAGGGCGATGCATTTATTGCCGGCAGCAATTTCAATTACGTTTCTGCCTACCAGGTATGCGTCGAGCGGTGTATCCAATCTTTTTTGTTCGCCGTTTTTCAAACTGACGGCAGAGGTGAAAAACGTCTGCGCGCCTGTCGTGATCCGTCCGCTTTTCAACAATGCGATCGCAACCGAATTGGTAAATTCGACTTTTTTCACCTCGGAAGACGTTTGCAAATTCTGCAAATCGGCAAGATTGCGAACGGCGTTTTGGTTGCCCCATAAATACGCTCTGCCGTCCGTCAACGTCAACGCCGTCGCTTGATAACCGCAAGAAAGGTGCGCCACGGTATCGGGGGAAATGGGCGAAAGCAACTCGGACGGCATTGGAAGAACGTTTAAAATGGGTTCTCCGCCGTACTGACCGCAACTTTTATCCCCCCAACCGACGATTTTACCCGTTTTTGTGACGGCGATGACGTGATCTTTCCCCGCCGATACGAAAACCGCGCCTTCTTTTGTTACGTCTTCGGGTATCTTTTTAAAATCGATATCCAGCAGTCCGCCGTCGGTATTTCCCCAAACAAACACGTCGCCGTCTTTCGACAGTCCCACGGAAAAATCGGAAAAGCCGTCGATCATTTCCACCGATTTTCGCAATTTTCGGGGCGGAGAACGCAACGAAAAAGACGGTGGTACGTTTTGTTGTAACGGGTCGGTGTAATTGACGTCCATCGGCGCAAAAATGGGCGCGATAAAGACAAATAAAAATATTGTCGCAAGCAAAATAAGCGCAAAAACCGACGTCTTTTTCCCGAAAAAGGCTTCTTTTAAAAGATGGGACGGGCTTTCGATTTCGTTTTCTATATCCTCGCTGTTCCACTCGGTCTTCGCGCCGAAAAATAAGCGTTTACCCCAACGCTTTGCACGCCTGAAAAAACATTTCAACACGTACACGGTACGCCCGTAAGCGCGTTTTATCCAACTTTTTTCCTTGCGATCTTTTTTCATCTTTTTCCCTCTTATTTATGAACGCGGATACGCGGATCGACCAATCCGTAGGCAAGATCGACCAACAAATTTCCCACCAACGCCAATATTATATAAAACATCTGCATCGCCAACACGATTTCGTTGTCGTTTGCCGTCAACGCGTCGAAATACACTTTTCCGATCCCGTTCAACCCGAAAATATTTTCCACCATAATCGAGCCCGAAAATATCCCCAACAGCCAACCGATAACAAGAGCGACGATCGGGATCAAGGCGTTTCGCCAAGCATGGCTTTTAACAACGGCATTTTCACGCAAACCTTTCGCCCGCGCCGTGCGGATACAGTCCAAACCGAGCGCGTCGATCATAGACGCCCGAACGTATCTCGTCATTCCCCCAAGCGAGCAAAACGTCATCACGATCAACGGCAGACAAAAATGGTATAATTTATCCAAAAATGCGCGAAAGCCCGTATATTCTTTGCCGACGGAAGACATACCCGATACGGGAAAGATATTCAATTTAACGGCAAACAGCCAAATGAATAAAATGGCGATGATAAACACGGGCATACTGTATCCGACGATCGTCCCCACCTGTACGGCAAGATCGCGCTTACTCCCCTTTTTCGCCGCGCAAAAAATTCCCAACGGAATGGTGATACCAAGCGCCGCCACCGCGCCGAACGTATTCAGCAGCACGGTGTTGAAAAGAGGCTGTTTGATCACCTCGATCACGGGCTTTCCATACGCCACCGACGTACCGAGTTCCCCTTGCAACAAACCGCGAAAACCGCCGTCGTAAAAGGGCGCAAGCCCCACCCAACGGAAATACCTCGTCAACAAGCCGCCGTCCAACCCGAAACGGCGTTGCCAATATAAATACCGTTCGGCATAAATCAAATTTTTATTGGCGGCGATCTCCTGCATCGCCATGTCCGCCGCTTTATCCACGGGCAATAAATTATACACGCAAAACACCAAAAAAGACAGCGCCAACAGTACCAACAGCATATAAAACAAGCGTTTTAAAATATAATTTGCCATATCTCTCTCCCCTTTCGTTTCGCGTTTTTCTTGTCCACAAGAACGATTTTGCCCACACAGCCGCTATTTCGGTTTCAGTCTTTTTTCAAATAGTCCGCCTCGTCGCGCAAATAATTGGCACTGTAATTGTCGTACATCGCCGGATCGAGCGTCCAAGAAAACGCCTGATCGTACGCCGCGCTGGTAAATCCCGTAGCGAAATTCACCGCCCCGAACCGAGCGCGCGTAAATCCATACGCAGGCATTTGGTAATATTCTCCGTACAACGCCGACGTCATATCCCCCGACGTATACGTGAGATACGCCCCGATCTTCGCCCCTGCGTTGGGATTGTTTTGCCACGCCGTGATCAATTGATCGGTGACGGGGTTTGGTTGCGTTCCCATCCAATTGATGACCAACGGCATATAATACTCGCCGTCCCTTTTCAACGTGCGGTATTTTCCGTCCACCGCCGCAAACGCCAAATTGTTATACGACAATTGATAACCGCTCAATTTTTTATATCGCACGCCACCTTTCGCCTCGTCGTACGCGCCGCCGTCCGCATTGTATATCCAGCCGCCGTTTCGCAATTCCTCTTTCGCCTTCTCCACGCTGTATTCGTATCGGTTTAATTTCAACTTGTCTTTCACAGCCTGATAGGTTGCCGAGCCCGTATAATAAGGCGCGTCTACCACGCTTCCGTAACCGCCCGTAAAGGTTTGCGCAAACTCGTTTCTGTCTATGGTGTACGCAACGGCGCGGCGCACTTCCTCAAACTGCGTAGGTCCGAAATCGCAACGGAACGCCAATTTGCCATACCCTGCCCGATCGTAATGCGTTTCTTTAAATTTAACGCCGTCCACCACGCTGAGCGCCGCTTTCGTTTCTTCTCCGCCCGTCACCGACGCCAATACGTCCACTCTACCCTGCCGCAACTGATCCAACTGCGTTTCGGGAACGATTTTTACATAGGAAATTTTATCGATCGACGGCACGCCGCGATGATCCCCTTTATACCGAGCGTTCCGCTTTAACGTCGCCACTTTCGCGCTTTGATCGTAACTTTCCACCGAATACGGACCGGAATAGGGAAATGCCGCCGCCGAAGTTTCATTTACGTTTTTCACGATGACGTTCGACATTTTATAACCCGTCACTCCGTTTTTTTCTTCATTTTCATAAAATCCCTGCTCGATATACGCCCCGTTTCCGTCGTCTTTGATCGCATAGTTTCCGATATACAACGACGTCGGGACAGGCGTAAACGCCGCGTAACGCAATGCGTAATAATAATCGGCGTATTCTTTCTTCACCGTCACCGAAAACGTGTATTTATCCAACAACCGCACCCCTTGAAAGGGAACGGGCGATCCTTGCCCGCCGTAAGCGTTAAAGTCTTCATAACCGTACAATTGCAATCCTGCCGCCTCGCCGCCGCCCGCCTCTTTCATCACCTTACTGCTTCCTGCCAAAAGCCCTACGAGATAATGCTCGGCATAAATGGGCGAACCGTCCGAAAACGTCAGGTCGGCGGCAATTTTCATCGTAAACGTTTTTGTTCCGTCCTCGTTTTTTCTTTCGGAGTGCGAGGGCAATATTTTCGTATCCGCCCACACATACGTGCCACCCATGTCCGTAACGACGGTGGAATATCCGCTTGTCAGCGTTTCGATCGCCAGATCGGCAGCGCCCGGCGCAGACTTCCCAAACGCGGCGTTGCGAAATGCGCCCGTCAATTCGGTGTTGCTGCCCAAAATGACGGCGTTGTCCCCCGACGTCACTTTCGCCCCCACGATCGCGTTGGTGGCATTCCAATAGGGATTGGTTTGCAAGCGGTCGATCTTGGCGTTATAAATATCGTAATATTGATTGGAATACAAAGGCACTTCGGGAAGGAGCAGATTCCAGCGTTGCATAAACAGCCGCCACCATTCGTTGTACACCTCCGTCGGCGTTTGATACCTGCCTACGGGCGTAACGTTATACACCATCGCCATGGATAAAAAGTCCATACCCAATTCGTATTCCGTGCCATCCACCGTCGCATACGCTTTGCCGTCCTCTTTCTCCGTCACCATATCGATCGTCACGTTTTCCCCGATCGCGCCGTAAACGGAATCGTAATGTTCTCGAACGACGACGTCGTTTAAAAAATCGTCCTCCGTTTCCTTTTTACAACCTGTAAACGCACCGCAAGCGCAAACCGCCGCGCAAAAACACAAAACCGTTCTCTTTTTCATTGTCCACCTCGCCTTATTTTCCTTTATAGTTTGCCCCACGAAAAGGTTTTTATCCGCATACTTGAAAATACCTGAAAATACTTGACGAATTAAGCCGCTTATGCTATAATAGCTCTAAACAAAATCAATAAAGTCGCGCACACGTAACGGCGAAAAAATATTTCAAGCGGCACGCGCACGCGCAGGAGAGCGATCATGAAAAAACAATGCAAAATAGAAACGACTTGCGTACAGGGCGGGTATGCACCCGGCAACGGCGAACCCAGACAAGTGCCTATCGTGCAAAGCACGACTTTTAAATACGCCACCAGCGAAGATATGGGAAAATTGTTCGATTTGGAAGCGAGCGGATATTTTTATTCCCGTTTGCAAAATCCCACCTGCGACACGGTAGCGGCAAAAATTTGTGCTTTGGAAGGCGGTAGCGCGGCAATGTTATTATCATCGGGACAAGCGGCAAATTTTTTCTCCGTCTTCAACATCGCAAGTTGCGGCGATCACGTAATTTCCTCCTCCTCTATTTACGGCGGCACGTACAATCTGTTTGCCGTTACGATGAAAAAAATGGGCATTGATTTTACGTTTGTGTCCCCCGATTGCAGCGCGGAAGAACTGAACGCGGCGTTCCGCCCCAACACCAAGGCTGTGTTTGGCGAAACGATCGCAAACCCTGCTTTGACGGTGTTGGATATTGAAAAATTCGCAACGGCGGCGCACGCGCACGGCGTTCCCCTTATCCTCGACAACACTTTCGCCACCCCTATCAACTGCCGTCCGTTTGAGTTCGGCGCAGACATCGTAACCCATTCCACCACCAAATACATGGACGGTCATGGTGTTGCTGTCGGCGGTTGTATCGTGGATTCGGGTAAATTCGATTGGATGGCGCATGCGGAAAAATTCCCCGGACTTTGCACGCCCGACGCCAGCTATCACGGCATTACGTATGCGGAAAAATTTGGACAAGGCGGCGCGTTTATCACCAAAGCGACGGCGCAACTGATGCGTGATTTCGGTTGCACGCAATCGCCGCAAAGCGCGTTTTATTTAAACCTCGGCTTGGAAAGTTTGCACGTGCGCATGGAACGGCATTGTTTCAACGCTCAAAAAGTGGCGGAATATTTGGAAAGTAACGAAAAAATCGGTTGGGTAAATTATCCCGGCTTGCCCTCTAACCGTTATTATCAAACGGCGCAAAAATATATGCCGAACGGCACTTGCGGCGTGGTGAGTTTCGGCGTAAAAGGCGGCAGAGCGGCGGCGGAAAAGTTTATGAAAGCGTTGCGGATCATTGCGATCGAAACGCACGTTGCCGACGCGCGCAGTTGCTGTTTGCATCCTGCCAGCGCAACGCATCGTCAAATGAATGAAGAAGAATTGATCGCGGCGGGCGTTCCCGGCGATTTGGTTCGTCTTTCCTGCGGCATTGAAAATTATCAAGATTTGATCGCCGATATCGAACAGGCGTTGGCAATCCTTTAAGCGTTGTACATTTTTCAAACGTTATCCGTTTGCCCTTCCCGAAAAAAACAAAAAAAATAAGGTGACGCATTATGCCTATTAAGATCCCCAACAACCTCCCCGCCGTTAAAACGCTGGAAAGCGAAAATATTTTCGTTATGACCGAACACCGTGCGATCACGCAAGACATTCGTCCTCTGCGGATTTTGGTGTTGAATTTGATGCCGAAAAAAATAGAAACGGAAACGCAATTTGCACGGCTTTTGGGAAATTCCCCTTTGCAAGTGGAAATGGAGTTGATCCACACCAAATCCCATCAATCGAAAAACGTTGCGGAAGAACATCTTTTGGCTTTTTATAAAACCTTCGACGACGTAAAAGAGGAAAATTTCGACGGTATGATCATCACGGGCGCGCCCGTCGAACATATGCCTTTTGAGGAAGTGGAATATTGGCAAGAATTGTGCTCGATCATGGAATGGAGCAAAACGCACGTACACAGCACTCTGCACGTTTGTTGGGGCGCGCAAGCGGGGCTGTATTATCATTACGGCATTAAAAAATATGAAGTCCCCGAAAAGATGTTCGGCGTGTTTCCGCATCGGGCGGAGCATAAAAAATCGATGTTGTTCCGTGGCTTTGACGACGTGTTTTACGTACCGCAATCCCGTCACACGACCGTCCTTCGCGAAGATATCGAACAAGTGAGCGATTTAAAAATTTTGGCGTCGTCTACAGAAACAGGCGTTTATGCCGTATCGGCAAAAAACGGACGGCAATTTTTCATTACGGGACATTCGGAATACGACGCGGACACGTTGAAAAACGAATATTTGCGCGATCTGTCGCAAGGAAAACCCATCAAGATCCCCGTCCATTATTTCCCGAACGACGATCCGACGCAACCGCCGTTGGTTTCGTGGCGCGGACACGCGCATTTGCTGTTTTCCAACTGGTTGAATTATTTCGTATATCAAAGTACGCCTTACGACATTAAACAAGTGTAATCGGTGTAAAAAAGCAAGCCTTTCTCGACGTTTTTTCGACAATCGGCTTGCTTTTCTTAATTTTTTGGATAAATTTTCAAAAAAAACGGAAAAATAGTGAGTAATTTGCCGTTCCGCAACGTTATATATATGCAAAGGCGTAAAAACGATTTGAAAAACGCCCTGATAAGGAGGATACAATATGAAAAAACGCATTTTAAAAATGACCGCTTTGATCGGCGCATTATCGTGCGCATTTTCCTTTTCCGCTTGCGGTTTCCAAGAAAAAAAGGTGTCTGCGGAAGAACTTTCCGCAAAATACGCCCGACAAGCGACGGACGGCGGCGAAGTGAACGACGCTTTTAAAAGCGCGATGGCAAACTTTTCCGTTTCTCTGTTGCAGAAAACGATTACGAAAGACGGAAACAACGATTTGACTTCCCCTCTTTCGGCGGCGCAATGCCTCGCCTTGATCGCAAACGGCGCAAACGGCGAAACGTTGGCGCAATTAGAGAATCTATTCGGTTTGCCGATCGACGAATTCAATCGCGCGTCGTACGCATACGTTTCTTCTTTGTACAGCGGCGACGATTGCGAAGTGAATCTTGCAAACTCCATATGGATCAAGGAAAACAGCGTAAACGTGCTTCCCGAATTTTTACAAACGAACGCCGATTGGTACGGCGCGCAAGCGTATTTAGCTCCGTTTGACAGCACCACGCTGACGGATATCAACAACTGGTGTTATAACAAAACCAAAGGGAAAATCGATAAAATTTTGGACAACGTGCCGAGCGACGCCGTGATGTATTTGATCAATGCGTTGGATTTTGACGCAAAATGGAACGTGAAATATGAAAAGAGCGACGTACAAGACCGCGCGTTTTATAATGACGGCGGCAGTTCTTCCACGGTGAAAATGATGTATTCGGACGAACACATTTATTTGGAGGACGGCGAAAAAGCCGTTGGGTTCACTCGCCCCTATAAAGGAGATCGATACAGTTTTGTCGGTATTTTACCCAATGAGGGAGTCGATATTTACGATTATGTGGAAAATTTCAGCGGCGAGCGTTGGAACGCGATGTGGGAAGGGCGTTCCCGCCGCACCGTAAAAGCGGGTCTACCCGAATTTACGTATAAAACGGATATGTTATTGAACGAAGCGTTGCAGGCGCTGGGTGTGACGGATATGTTTGACCGCGGCTTAGCGGATTTCAGTAATATGAGCGACGTGGGGCTGTACTGCGATTTCGTCAAGCAAAAAACGTTTATCGACGTCAGCCGCAACGGCACAAAGGCGGCGGCGATCACGATGGGCGGTATGAAAGACACGGCGATAGCGCCCGAACAAGAGGTGCGTATTATTTTGGATCGTCCCTTTTTATACGCCATCGTAGACAACGCCAACGGTTTGCCTTTGTTTATCGGCGTCGTCGGCAATTTGTAAACGGCAACTTTCTCCATAAAAAATTTCACCGTTACGGTATAGCCGTAACGGTGTTTTTCTATACTGTCTTGCCCAACCGCAGCTAGCTTTTAGGATTAAGCATACGTAACCGCAAAAAACGACTAAATAAACACGCCTCGTCGAACGCATCGCGAACGTCAAAACGTTTGAAATGCGATCAATAAGGCGTTTTTTATCAGCTTTTTTTACTTTTTCATCAAATCTTTTATCACTTCGCCTGCAATCATCAGTCCCGCCACGGACGGAACAAAGGCGATACTGCCGGGAATCGGTTTTCCGCTTTCTTCATCTTTCAATTGCGAGGGAAGCGGTTCTTCTTTCGAATATAACACTTTTACGTGTTCGATCCCACGTTTTTTCAATTCCCTGCGCATCACCCGCGCCAACGGACAAACACTGGTTTTGGATATATCCGCCACCTCAAACGCCGTTGCGTCCAGCTTATTTCCCGTCCCCATCGACGATATGATCGGCGTGTTGCACCGTTTGGCGTTTTCGATCAGCGCGATCTTTCCGCTCACTGTGTCGATCGCGTCCACTACGTAATCATACTCCGAAAAATCGAATTGCGTTGCCGTTTCGGGCAAATAAAACACGTTATGCGTTTTGACGGCGGTATTCGGTGAAATATCCTTCACCCGCTCTGCCATTACGTCCGTTTTCAGCCGCCCGATGGTAGAATGAAGCGCAATAATCTGGCGGTTGAGATTGCTTTCGCTTACCACGTCTTTGTCGATCAGATCGATCGCTCCGACGCCGCTTCTCGCCAACGCTTCCACTACAAATCCGCCAACGCCGCCAATCCCAAACACCGCCACGCGCGCGTTTTTCAATTTTTCAACGCCTTTTTGTCCGATCAAAAGCGACGTCCTTGAAAACTGCATAAATCCCCTCTCTTTTTACCGCCTATCTTTTTCAACGCATACATGGTTGCCTCATTCTATTTTCAACGCGTACATGGGTGCGTCGTTTACAACCAATTCTTCGGCGTTGTCCTATTCTTTTTAAACCATTCCGTATCTTTAAACAACGTGTTGTTGTTTGAACAATCTATCCGCACCGTTTTTCCGTCCGTACTGCTGACGACGATGTTCCCGTTTAACAACTCGTAATCGCCGCTTGTCCCGATCATCCCGGGAACGTACACCTGCTGCGTATAAACGGAAACGGTATCGATCGTTTCTTGGTGAGGAAAGTTATACTGATCGCCGCAACAGCAAGTAATTACAAACACTTCGGGTTGAATCACCGAAAGCAACGCGCTTGAATTGGACGTATTACTGCCGTGGTGTCCCGATTTAAACAGCTTGCATTTCGGCAAATGATTGCTTTGCACCAACGATTCTTCTCCGCTCTTTTCCAAATCGCCCGTAAACAAATAATTGTTCTCCCCTTGCGTGATCAACGTACATACGGAATTGTAATTTTCGTTAGACGTGCTACTTTCATAATATTTTTGATATAAAATATGCAACGTGATGCCTTCGCCAAGCGTATAACTTCTTTGCGCGCCGTTGGCATTGTTCCAACATTCCAGCGCCGTATAATGTTTTGCGCCCGTTTCCACTTCGGCATCCCGCAAAGATACGTATTCTTTATACAAATTCGAAGTCACCGTCGTTTTGGGGAAATCAATGATGGTTTTACATTCGAAACTCTCAAATATCCCTTTTCCCTGCGAAGACGAATTGGTAAAACCCGCAATATGATCTTGATGCCCATGCGTTGCGATCACGTATTCTAAAATCCCGTCCGTGCAGTATTGCTTAATATACGGAACGATCGTCCCGATAGAGCCTGTTGTCGAACCTGCGTCGATCAACACTTCCACGTCGCCCGTTTTGATCAACGTACAATCTCCCGAAACCTTATTGCCCAAACTGAGAAAATGCACGCTTAAATCGTCCACTCCATCGCCGACGTTTTCATCGCCGCCCGCATTACCCGACGAATCGGTTTCATCGGATGAATTTTCCGTTGTCGAACTGTCTTCAACAGACGATCCTTCTTCCGTCGAACTATTGATCGTACCACCCAAATTGCTTTCCAACGCGCCTTGCAATTCTGACGTAAGCCCCTCGATCGCGCCGCTGATGACATTGTCGATCGCCGAATTTACCGCCGAGATCACCTCTTCGCACCCTGTCGCCGTCAAACAAACGGCAACAGCGCCTAATACCGACAAAACTTTCAATGATTTTTTCTTCAAAGCCTTCCTACGCCCCTTTACCGTAAAAAATATACCGATAAAGCAAAACTGCCGTCGTTGTTGCAAGCGGCGGCAGTGTTACTTTCAAATACCTATTTCAAAAACCGACCACGCCAAATTACATGGATTCGTGAATGGTTCTGGAAATAACGTCATCCTGCTGTTCTTTGGTAAGCTTGATAAAGTTTACTGCATACCCGGAAACGCGGATGGTGAGCTGAGGATACTTTTCGGGATGCGCTTGCGCGTCCAGAAGAGTTTCACGATTGAACACGTTTACGTTAAGATGGAAACCACCGTCGCTAACGTAGGTATCCAACATTTGAACCAAATTATCTACTCTGTTCGACATAATATTATCTCCTTTATTATTATTGTATTTTCAACGGCAAGCTTTTGCGAATACTCTCCGCAAAAGCGTCACCGTGGATTTGTGATGAGTAAGCAACGATTAGTCGTCTTCTCTGCCAAGCGAACCGGGCGTGATCGAGAAGGTGTTGGAAATACCGTCTCTCGAATATTCGTAAGGAATCTTCGCAACCGATTCAAGCGATGCCAATGCGCCGTTGCAATCTCTGCCGTGCATCGGGTTTGCGCCGGGAGCAAGAGGCGTACCGCCACGACGTCCGTCAGGCGTGTTACCCGTCTTCTTACCGTATACAACGTTCGACGTAATCGTAAGGATCGACGTGGTGGGAACGCTGTCACGATAGGTGTAATGGCTCTTTACCTTCTTCATAAAGGTCTTCACGATCCAAACAGCGATTTCGTCCGCTCTGTCGTCGTTATTACCATACTTAGGATATTCGCCTTCGATCTTATAATCGACAACGATGCCGTCTTCGTTACGAACGGGGTACACTTTCGCATACTTGATTGCGGACAAGGAGTCTGCCGCGCAGGAAAGACCTGCGATACCCGTTGCGAAGAAACGACGAACTTCCGTATCGTGCAATGCCATTTCCAATGCTTCATAACTATACTTATCGTGCATATAGTGGATAAGGTTAAGCGTATTTACATACAAATCCGCAAGCCACGTCATCATATTTTCAAACTTCTGACAAACTTCGTCATAGTTCAACGCGTCGTCGCCGTAGATAGGCACAAATTCGGGGGATACCTGCATAGGTTTGCCCGTCACTTTGTCCTTCATAATTTCGTCTTTACCGCCGTTGATTGCGTACAACAAACATTTTGCAAGGTTTGCACGCGCGCCGAAGAATTGCATATCTTTACCGACTTTCATACAGCTTACGCAACAAGCGATCGCATAATCGTCGCCCATTTCCGCACTCATCAATTCGTCGCTTTCGTATTGAATGGACGAAGTACGAATGGAAATTTCCGCACAATATTTTTTGAAGTTTGCGGGCAATCTCTTCGACCAAAGAACGGTGAGGTTAGGTTCGGGTGCAGGGCCAAGGTTGTCAAGCGTGTGCAATACACGGAACGCCGTCTTGGTGACAAGCGATCTGCCGTCTACGCCCATACCGCCGATGGATTCGGTAACCCACGTGGGGTCGCCCGAGAACAATTCGTTGTATTCTTTCGTTCTCATAAACTTCACGATACGAAGTTTCATGATGAAATGATCGATAAATTCTTGCGCTTGTTCTTCGGTGATCAAGCCTTTATTGAGGTCACGTTGAATATAGATATCGAGGAAGGTGGTGTTTCTACCGATCGACATCGCCGCGCCGTTTTGATCTTTAACCGCAGCAAGATAACCAAAGTACAATGCTTGGATCGCTTGTTGCGCCGTTTCAGCGGGTTTGGAAATGTCGCAACCGTAAATTGCCGCCATTTCTTTCAACGCTTTCAACGCTTTCACTTGATCGGCAAGTTCTTCGCGGTTTCTAACCTTTTCAGGCGTCATATCGCCGTTGATCGCCAACTTGTCTTCTTCCTTCTTTTGGATCAAATAATCCACACCGTACAAAGCCACACGACGGTAGTCACCAATGATACGGCCACGACCGTAAGCGTCGGGAAGCCCCGTCAAGATATGCGCGGAACGAGCCGCTCTCATTTCGGGCGTATATGCATCGAACACGCCTTCGTTATGCGTTTTACGATATTTCGTGAAAATTTCTTTCACTTGAGGATCAAGTTCATATCCGTACATATTCAATGCGCCTTCCGACATACGAATACCGCCGAAGGGTTGCAAAGAACGCTTAAACGGCTCGTCTGTTTGAAGACCGACAATCTTTTCAAGATCTTTGTCAAGATATCCTGCGCCGTGAGAAGTGAGCGTAGAAACGATTTTCGTATCCGCGTTGAGAACGCCGCCTGCCGCGATTTCTTTTTTCGTTAAATCGCAAACGATATCCCACAATTTTTTCGTCGCTTCCGTTGCGGGAGCAAGGAACGTGGAATCGCCATCGTACGGCGTGTAGTTACGCTGAATAAAGTCGCGTACGTTTACTTCGTCGTCACACCATTTACCGGGAATAAAACCTTCCCAACCTTTGTATTGCATCATATCAGCACTCCTGTTTAATAATTTATTCTTTTTATATATCAACAATTTCCGCGCATTTTAATCATAAAATGTTAAGAAAATTGATATTTTTCGTATTTCTTTTCACGGTGGTTATTTTTTTGCCGCTTTACGTTCTTCGATTTTAGCGTCCAACCAAAGTTCTAAAATTTCTTCCGGCTGAAATCCCGAACAACGGGCAAATATTTCGCCGTCTTCCACCAAGAGGATCGTAGGAACTTTTTCCACCTCCAACGCTTCCATCAATTGCAGCGTCGAATAATCCGCCTCGATATGCACCAACCGCACGTCGCCGCGCGCCTCGCACAGATCTTTTAAAATCGGCATCAGCGTTAAACAGTTTGCGCAAGATTCTCCGCTGATCTCTACGCAGCACAGCCCTTGCAACTGTTGTTTATAATCTTTTTCCGTCATAGCTCGTCCTTTGAAAGCCGCCGTTTACGGTCGTCCTTCCGTCAAAATCTTTTTTGCGAACTGCACTCGCTCTTTCGTGGGCGTCGGCACACCTTTTAGGGGATATTCCATACCCAACTTTTCGTATTTCACTTCCCCCATCGTGTGATAGGGAAGCACTTCCACCCGATCGACCGTATTCAGCGAATCGATAAACGCGCGCGTTTTTTGCAAACTCTCCTCGCCGTCGGTGATCCCCGGCACAAGTACCTGTCTGATCCACATCGTTTTGCCGTGATCGCTTAAAAATTTTGCAAACGCCAACGTATGCGCGTTGCTTTGCCCCGTCAGTTTTTTACAAGCCTCGTCGTCGATGTGTTTGATATCCAACAAAAACAAGTCGGCAACCTGCAACAATTTTTCGTGCTTTTCCACGCTGTTTGCGTTGTCCGGTTGAAAGGCGATCCCCGACGTATCCACGCAGGTGTGTATGCCTTTCGCCTTTAACGCCGTAAACAACTGCGTCACAAAATCGATCTGCAACAAAGGTTCGCCCCCTGTCACCGTAACGCCGCCTTTGTCCCCGAAATAATTTTTATAACGAAGCGCGCGCTCTACCACAGCGTCCACCGTGTATTCCTCTCCGCCTGCGCCCCACGTGTCGGGATTGTGACAATATTGACAGCGAAGCGGACAGCCTTGTAAAAACACTACGAAGCGGATCCCCGGCCCGTCCACAGTACCGAAGGACTCGAATGAATGAATACGTCCCGTCATTGTGTTTCCTCCTATGTAGCGCAGCCGCTCTTTTCCGTCCTTTTGCAGGGGACAAGGGTTTCTCCTTGAAAAAAGGCGTAACGCAACCCGCGCGACGCCTCCTACCACCTCACGTTTATTATTATAACAAAGCCGCCGTATTTTGTCAAGTCTTTGGGCGCATTTTTTTTATCTTTCGCAAAAAAAGCTATTGCCGCTTTTATAAAGCGGCAATCAGCGTATTAACGATCGATTTTTACGATTTGAACACCAATAATTTTCTGCCCACGTAGTTCCAGACCAATACGATACACGTCATCACGCATTTCATCAGCCACCATTTCCATTCTTCCATCAAAAAAGTGGTGGACGAAAACAGCGTAATGGAGGGCAACACGTTGACGAGCTGCATCCCCAACACGGATACTGCCAACCCGACCAACCCCACCAACGTGAACGTGACAAACCCCTTTTTGGAATTGGCTTCTTCCCTATTTTTCACCGCTCTGAAAACAAAGTAGACGGACAAAAACCAATTCACCGTCAATCCCACGCAAAAACCAAGCGCCGTGGAAAGGATCAGCGACAGGACGCTGCCGATGAGTTCCGGCGGCAAAAGCCACGTATAAAATAGATAAGAAGTGAGATAATCGATCACCGTCGCCGTCCCGCCGACCAATAAAAAACGAAAAATTTCCCAAAATAGTTGTTTTTTCGTTTGTTTTACAGATCCTTCTTTTGTTTCTTCTTCCATTTTATTCTCCTTCAAATACAAACGCAATAGAACAAGGCGGATGACGCCAACAGTCCCACTGCCGCAATCGTCAACGCGCGGTTCAATGCCAACGCCCATTTGTTTTCGGTGTTTTTCAGCGTCTTTTCCACATAGCCAACCGTCAATGCGATCGCCAAGATCATCGGCATAATATAGCGAAAATCCATCGTACAGCCATACGGCATTTTGATATAAAAATAAATTTCCGAGAGCGCTTGCGATTGCATCAATAAAAACACGAATAAGAAATCTTTCCCCGTAATCGGCGGCTCGCGTTTCCACAATGCCCGCTCGTCCTTTTTGCCTTTAAAATAAAGAACTGCGCACCATACCAGCCCGATAAAAAGCAACAGCGCGCCCGCGTAAGCAAATAAAATTGCCGCCGCAGCCAACCCCTCTCCTTGCCAATAGGAAAATTCTCCGAAAATGGAAGAACGGAGCGCATAGTTAAACAAATTGTAATTGCCTTCAAACGGACGGCAATACAGCGTTCCGAGATATTCGGAAAGATCGAACGCGATGAAAAAACGCTCGAAAAAGGAATGATCGCCCGTATACAATTTTTGATTGAGGTTGGAAAACACGTATCCCAATTCTTGCCCAAACCGTTGATTGGCATACACTTGAAACCAAAGCCCGATCGGGGCGCAAACGCATAAAAACGCTCCGTATTGCAACACCATTTTTCCGATCGGCATCGCGTCCGTTTTTTTCTGTAACGTGCGGATAAATTCGTAAATAAAGACGCCTGCGATGGGCAAACAAACGGTGGCGGACGAAAATTTTGCCATCATGCCCAACCCCACGCACAGCGCGCAAAACAAAATGGACAGGATCGAACGGTTTCCCTTCCACCACTTTAAAGCGAAAAAGAGGGAAAGTATGGAAAACATATAGGATACGCCGTCGTTGTTCAACATTCCCGAAAATTGGATATTCCTCGGATAAAAAATGACGAATGCGGATAAAAACACCGTCATTTTATCCGAAAAACGGAACATTTTGACGATTTTCACCGATACCGCCGCCGTGACAAACGAATAGAACACCGCCAAAATTTGACAGGTGGAATATAAAAACCAACGTTCATTTTCCGTGATGTAATCGGGTTTCGCAAACAAGAAGCCCGTCGCAAAATAGTCTTCCAACCCAAACAGCGAACCGATCCCGTCCGTCAAACCTTTCATAAAATGCATGAAACCCGCTTGCAACAAGGCGTTGAGGGGCGGATGATAAAATTGATAATCGTTGGTCGTCGGAAGTCGTCCTGTCGTAAACAACGTCCACGCATACGCTTCGTGTCCGTCGAAATTTTTCGTGTACGTGTCTTGCTGTCTTGCCGAGGCGGGCGTGTACAGCATATACCCCACCCGTAAAACAAACCCTGCCAGCAATAAAAGCAAGATCAGTTTCTTCGCTGTCAAGCGTTTTGTGACACCCATGTACGAGATGAACGACGCGATCAACCCCAAAGATATCACCATCAGCATCTGCGCCGTGACGCCGTTTCGGAGTTGTTGCATTCTCGGTCGGAGAATGAAAAACAGCGCCGTCGTAACGACAAACACGCCGATATACAGCAATAGTTCCCATAAAAAGGCGTGCTTATAAGACAGGTTTTTCCGTTCGTCCGTCCTATCCGCCGCGGTATTTTCGATATCCGATTTTACGTCCGCGCTTTCCATAGTTCCTCCTTTTTATCTTTTCATTGTCTTATTTCCGTCGTTTTAAGCCTTTTTTTCGCTCTCTTGCAATTTGGTTTCGTGATATTCTTTTTCCGTATTTACTTCCCAAAGCGCCGTTTTGTCTTTTTCACCGCTTATGATATTTTCGCAAGCCACCATTGACGTCACCATCGAATGATCCATATTGTTATAACGGTGTTGACCGTTTCTGCCCACGCAATACAAATTTTCGATGCCGTTGAGATAATTTTTCACTTTATCGAACTGCGCATAGCTGCCGAAATAGGCGGGATACGCTTTTTTTACGCGCAACACCGTGGAATCGAGAACGTTGTCTTTCGATTGAATAACGCCGATCTTCACCAATTCGTCGATCGCCTTGTCGATGAACGCCTGATCGGAGCTTGTCCACATTCCGTCCCCTTCGTTGCAAAAATATTCCAATCCCACCCAAATTTTACGTTGAGGATCGTCCACCATATATGGTGACCAATTGTTGAAAATTTGAATACGTCCCAACCGCACGTCACGGTCTTGCACGTAGATCCAACAATCGGGCACGATATTTCCCAACGTTTTCATTTTTGTCTTATTTTTCACTTTCAAGCCGTCTAACAACAGTCCCACCGTCATAAAATCGCGATAAGGCAACGCCGTCGCAGTTTCGTAAACGTCGTCGGGCATTTCCGCTTGCCCGATCGCTTCTGCAAGATCTTTGATCGGCATGGACGAAATGAAATAGTCCGCCGCATACGTTTCCGACTCGCCATCGGCGTTCATCGCGGACACGCTTGCCACCTTTCCGTCTTTTAAGGTGATTTTATTCACCGTTCTGCCGTATAAAATTTCGCCTCCCAAACGGCAAATTTCTTCCGCCATTTTTTCGTACAACTGCCCCGGACCTTTTTTCGGATAGATGAATTGTTCGATCAAGCTGGTTTCCACTTCGCGGTTTTTCTTTTTGAACATTTTGGAAAAAGCGTTTTTAATGGCTTTGGAAACGGACAGTCCCTTCACCCGTTGCGCGCCCCAATCCGCCGAAATATCACGGGGATGCACTCCCCACAACTTTTCCGTGTAATCCTCAAAAAACATAGCGTACAACGGTTTCCCGAAACGGTTGATATAAAAATTTTCCAAATTGCTTTCTTCCCGTTTGTGCAAACAGCTTCCGATATATCCGAACCCCGCCTTCATCGTGGAAAAAAAGCCCATATTCATAAATGTGCGCGCCTTCAACGATATGGGATAATCGAAAAATTTCCGTTTGTAAATGATACGGGAAACGCGATCGCGCACCAGCATCACTTCGTCTGTCTGTTCAGGATCGGGGCCACCTTTCTGCAACGGTTTTTCTCTGCCTAAAATTTTATCGTCTTTCGCCGCTTCGCCTTGCACGGGCAACATTTTCGTCCAAAGCGCGGTAACACGGTCGTCTTTCGAGAAAAAACGGTGACCGCCGATGTCCATACGATTTCCGTTATACGTCGCCGTCCGTGAAATACCGCCGACAAATTGTTCCGCCTCTAAAATAATCGGTTTGATATCTTTCGATTTCGTCAACAATTCGTACGCAGCTGTTAAACCCGCAGGCCCTGCGCCGATGATGATGGCTGTCTTTTCCATAATTTCTCCTCCGAAACGACCTTCTTTCCCATTTTCTTCTATTATACACCCTATGGTAAAAAATGTCAATACAATACGCTGATTTTCCGCGCCCTATACACTGTTTGCCTTTTATCCCCCATTTATATAACGAAGCAAAAAGGCAAATTACTCACTTATTTTTTCTTTTTTTATAAAAAAATAACACAAGAGTACACTTCAACGCGTACATGGTATGCCTTTTTTTGTTTTTTGTAAATTTTTACATAAAAAGCCGCCTTTTACGTTTTTGTAAAAGACAGCTTATTTTATGTCGTTTCAGACGCTAAACAAATGCTTATTCAGCGCTTTCTTCCGCATTTTCCGCATTTTCTTCCGCTTTCGATGCGTTGAAACTACCGATATACTGCGGCGTGATCGTCTTATAAGCTTTTGTACCCGTACCTGCGGGGATCAACTTACCGATGATAACGTTTTCTTTCAAACCGACAAGGTAATCGCGCTTGGTGCGGATCGCCGCTTCGGTAAGCACACGCGACGTTTCTTGGAAAGAAGCCGCCGACAAGAAGGAATCGGTTGCCAGCGCAGCTTTCGTGATACCCAAAAGCACACGTTTTGCAAGAGCGGGCTTGCCGCCGTTTGCCATCGCTTTCGCACTTTCGTCTTGGAACGTGATCATATCCACGAGTTCACCCGGCAACAAACCTGTGTCGCCTGCGCTTTCTACGCGGACTTTCTTCAACATTTGACGTACGATGATTTCAACGTGTTTATCGTTGATTTCAACCCCTTGCGAACGGTATACCGGTTGTACTTGTTCCAAAATATAATCTTGTACGCCTTTCACACCTTGCACGTGCAAGATATCTTGAGGATATACACTGCCGGCATTCAACAAATCGCCGGGCGCAACTTTTTCGCCGTTCTTCACTTTGATTTCTGCGTTGAAAGGAAGCGTGTATTCTTTCTTCACTTCGCCCGTCGCTTCATCCATAACTTTGATATGCTTCGAACCGTCGGAATCGTCGATGGAAATAACCCCTTCCACTTCGCAAATGGTTGCGCAGCCCTTGGGTTTACGAACTTCAAACAATTCTTCGACACGGGGCAAACCTTGCGTGATGTCCCCCGTCGCTGCGATACCGCCCGTATGGAACGTACGCATCGTAAGCTGTGTACCGGGTTCACCGATAGATTGCGCCGCGATCGTACCAACCGCTTCGCCCACTTGAACAGGCAACGTCGTCGCCATGTTTTTACCGTAACACTTCGCGCAAACGCCGAATCTCGACGAACAACCGAAAATACTTCTGATCGGAACTTCCGTCAAACCTGCGTCACAGATCGCCGCCGCTTCCTTTTCGTCGATGAATTGGTTCATACCAACGAGGAGGTTGCCGTTTGCGTCGTATACGTCTTCTGCCGCAAATCTACCCAAAATTCTCGATTTCAAGCCTTCGATCTCTTTGCCGACAGTGTCGTAAATCGCTTTCACGACCATACCTTGCGGCTTTCTGCCTGCGCAACAATCTTCTTCACGAACAATAATTTCGTGCGATACGTCTACAAGACGACGGGTAAGATAACCGGAGTCTGCCGTCTTCAACGCCGTATCCGTCAAACCCTTACGGCCACCGTGCGAGGAAATGAAGTATTCCAAAACGGACAAACCGTTTCTGAAGCACGATTTAACGGGAACTTCGATCTTTTTACCTTGCGGGTTTACCATTAGACCACGCATACCTGCGAGCTGTTTGATCTGGTCGATCGAACCACGGGCGCCGGAGT
>JAFTPQ010000069.1 GCA_017463205.1 Clostridia bacterium | reverse complement strand
CCTCAAGGTCCGCAAGGGGAACAAGGTATCCAAGGCGAAGTTGGTCCCGCAGGTCCTCAAGGTCCGCAAGGAGAACAAGGTATCCAAGGTGAAGTTGGTCCCGCAGGTCCTCAAGGTCCACAGGGGGAACAAGGCATCCAAGGTGAGGTTGGCCCTGCAGGTCCTCAAGGCCCCGTCGGACCTCAAGGTCCGCAAGGAGAACCCGGAGAGGTGACGCCGGCTGCGGCGGTGACAGACGCGGTTGCGGCTGATGCAACGCCTACGACTAATGCGGAAAAGATCAACGAGATTTTGGCGGCATTGCGCGCGGCAGGATTGATGGAAACGTAATGAGTTCTGAAAACGGTAAAAAAATCCCGAAGCCAACAGCTTCGGGATGATTTTTAAGTATTGATCGACAATTACTCACCTTTGAAGGGGAGAAGAGCCGTAATTCTTGCGCGCTTAATAGCGGTTGCAAGGATTCTTTGGTGTGCAGCGCACGTACCGCTCATTCTGCGGGGAATGATCTTGCCGCCTTCCGTAATGAACTTCTTCAAACGGTTAACGTCCTTATAATCGATCGTATCGAGCTTTTCTTGGCAGAATGCGCAAACCTTCTTACGGGGCGCTTTTTTAAAAACCTTTTTTACGGGTGCTTTTTCTTCCATGATACCTATACTCCTTTAAATAGTAGTGGTCTTTCTAAGCAATTAGAAAGGAATGTCGCTGTCGTCATCCATTGCTTGAAGCGTAGGCTTCTTTTTCGGAGCGGCAGGACGAGGTGCATCGGCAAAATCGTCTAACGAATCGCCCGTTCCTTTCGGCGTGAGGAATTCGATATCCTGCACGATAATGTCAACGGCGGTGCGTTTTACGCCTTGGTTGTCTTCATAGTTGCGAAGCTGAATGCTTCCGCCAACGGCAACCTTATTGCCTTTTTTGGTGTAACGCGCAATCGTTTCCGCAGTAGCACGCCAAGCGGTACAATTAAAGAAATCCGTTTGACGTTCAGCGTCTTGCGACGCATAATTTCTGTTTACGGCAATCGCAAAATGGCAAACTGCAATACCGGAAGCGGTTTCCGTCAATTCGGGGTCGCGCGTTAAGTTTCCGATTAAAAATACTTTGTTCATTTACTTTTCCTCTTATTAGTTGAGCTTCGTGATCAAGCGTCTTACAACGTCTGCGTCGATAAGCGCAATACGCTTCAGCTCTTCCACGACTTTGCCGTCTGCTTCAAACGTCATAAGAACGTAATATGCTTCGTTCTTAAACTTGATGGGGTATGCGGTTTTCTTTGTTCCCCACTTGTCCGTCGATGCAACTGCGCCGCCCATCGAAGTTACGATGTTTTCAAACTTCGCGATCTTAGCGTCTTTTGCCTCTTCGGTCAAATCGTTGTTGAGCAAATAAAGCATTTCGTATTTAGCCATATTTTTTCACCTCCTGGTCTTATTCGGCATATCGGCTCCTGATATGCAAGGTAAACAGCATAATTTCAGCCGTATGTAGTTATTATATCCTATTTTGAAAAAATAGTCAAACGATTTTTACGCTTTTTTGTAAGAAATACCGTTAATTTTGTCGAATTGTCGATATGAAAGCCGCAAATAGAAGAAAAAAGAAAGAAAGCGAAAGAATTCTTCCGCTTTCCGATTTTTTTGTTGTTCGATCGAGGGGGATTTACAGCCCTACGTCGTCCAAATGAGCAAAAATGACGTTGACGTATTTCAACATTTGCGCAACGGTGAGATCGCCCAACTTTTCCCCGTTGCCGTGGGGGATGCCTTCAGCGTCCAATTCCGCTTCGATGGAAACGCCGACGATTTGATAACGAACGTCCTGTTGCAAAGAAGAAGAATCCAATGCGTCGATCATACCGTCGTTTTTCAATTTGTTCAACGATGAAGCTTCGATATTTCTGCGCATATTATCGATCAGTTTGTTCATATCGGTAACTTTATAATCGTCGATACAAGCGATTGTACAAGGAACGCGGTTGCCGTTGCTGTCCTTGTGCGCGCCAAGACAATCGGGATGCGCTTCGGTATGGAGCAAATACCACCATTCGCTGTTGACAGTGTATTCGTTTTTGTCTGTCGTCGGATTACCGTTTTTGTCCAAGAAGTTTTCTTTCGCGTCGTCCATGATAAACACTTCCGTATCGAACACTTGCAACAACGTGAGATTGTCAACGGCGGAAGGCAAACTGTCGATCGTTTCGTCTTTTACGTGTTTTAAAAACTTGTTATCCAACGCCGTGTCATCGCCCAATATGTCGCCGACGGTAAGGCGTTTTGTGATTTTGGAAATGATATCGGGGTCGTGCGTCAAATCACCGACGGTCGTTTGATGGAAATAAAACTCTTGATTTTCCGTATTGTTTAAATAGTAGAGCGTCGCTTCGCCGTCGGGCGTTCTCACCGTACCGAGCGTAGCGTCGGCGATCAAATAATACGTGTTGCCGTCTTCCGTATAAGTGGACGTGCCGTTTAACGTACCTTCCAAAGGTTCGCCGTATTCGTTATAGGGCGAACCGTTCAAAATAGCCATGCGTTCGCGCAGCATAACCACTTCATCGTCAACGATTTCGTAATGAATACCTTCTTTTCCGTAAGCAAGGTACATCATCATCGTATCGTCGTGACCGATCTCCATCAAGTCTGCAAGGGCGATGTCGTCGAAAATGCTGTTGCCCATATCGCGGAGGTCTTGAATGGTACGGGGCATTGCTTCGCCTACCATTTGCACGTCGCCGTTGTCATCAATCGTGTAATCGACGTTCTTTTCCCCGTAGCAAATCGCCATCAGCATAGGGGAACGGTCTAACATATCGTCGCCGAGGATATCGCACGCGTACGAATTGTAAATGGCTTCCTCGAAAAATTTTTGCATACCGCTTAAAGGCGTCACCATCAACTGTTCACTGTCCAGCGAAAGCCCGTATCCCGTCATTTTTTCGCCGAGTTTTTCAACTGCCTCACCGACTTTGGGGGAGATGTCGTCGAAATCTTGTAACGTAGCCGAGCCGTTTGCCGTGCTCTTAACAGCCGAACCGACTGCGCCGAACATTCCCAATATCGTTTGTTCGGCATATTCTTTTTCGAGGTAATCGTGCAGATCGACGCCCACAAGCCCTGCAACTTTATTGGCGGGAACGGAATAGGCAAGCAAGAAAACGCCGCCGAACGTTCCGACAACGCCGATGACGATGCCGAGCAACAGTGCGATCAATTTCCCGAAAAATCCGCCTTTTTTCACAACAGGCGCAGGCGCTGTCGGGAGAGAAGGGAGAGAAGGATCGGGGGGTAAGGTGTCGGGTAAACCGGAATTTGTATTAAAATCTTCCATTGTTACGAACTCCTATCGTTTTTTGTTTTTTGTATACGCGCAAGGATGTCGCGCGCAGAATGAAAAAATTGATTAATTCCATTATATAAGAAATAAAAGAAAAATGCAAGCGCTTTTCAGGTTGGAAAGATAAAAAATCAAACGGCAAAAGTAGGAAATGCCGTCTGAGAGTTTTTTTCTTTTCCGATTTTGTGAAATAACGCGGCGTTTTCAACGGTGTGTCGGCGGTGAAAACGCCACCGACGATCAATCGGTGAAAAGGGGAATTTTTGCCAAATAAATAACGTCTTTGCGGTCTGCGGCGTCGCCTTCTGCCAATACGAACGCTTTTTTATGTATGATACCGCCTGCTTTTTTAACAAGATCTTCCAACCCCATAAGGGACGCGCCCGTAGAAACTACGTCGTCGATGATCCCCACTTTTTTGCCCTTGATAAGGTCGGTGTCGTGTTTGGAAAGATATAATTTTTGTTCTTTTCCCGTTGTGATAGACGATTGAATGGTGATTTCGATTCCGTCTTGCATATACAATTTTTGCATTTTTCTCGCAACGGCGTAATATCTTTGCCCCAATTCCCTGGCGATACAATGGCAAAGCTGCAAGCCTTTTGATTCTGCCGTGATCAACACGTCGCAATCGGTTACGTATTTTGCCAATGCTTTTGCGCAATGTTCGGTCAGCGCGCTGTCGCCGTGTAAATTAAAGAAAGCGATGCCGATGCCGCTGGGAAGTTTCATAATGGGAAGTTCGGCGGTGAAGCCGTTCAGATCGACGGGATATGTTTTCATAATAGTCCGCTCCTTGATGTCGTATGTTTTTTAAATTGCCGTTTTACTTACAGTTTTATTGTAGCATAATTTTTTTCAAAAGTAAACGGAAATACAAGAAATAAACCATTTTTCCTTAAAAAAATTCTTTTTCCGCTATGGAATAATGCTTAGCCGTTGTTGACTTTCTGCGTATCTTGTGGTAAAATAGAAACGTAAGGATAAAAATGAAAAATTCGGAGGAAAACCGTTTGAACGAAATTACGGCGATCACGCCGCAGGTGAAAGATAAACGAAGGTGTAATATTTATGTGGACGGACGGTTTTATTGCGGTTTGACGTTGGAGGCAACGGTGAAAAACCGTTTGAAAGTCGGGCAGATCGTCGAGCCTTCAAAATTGGCGGAAATTCAGCTTGAAAGCGAGGAAAATACGGCGTTCGACAAGGCGTTGACGCATCTTTCGGCAACGTGGAAAACGGAAAAGCAAGTGCGAGAGTTTTTGTCGGGGAAAGGGTATTTGTCGGTTGTGATCGATCACGTGATAGAAAAGTTGCGTTCTTATAAATTTTTGGACGACGGCGTATATGCGGAAAATTACGTCGAGAGCGCGGCAAAGCGCAAGGGTGGCAGGTTGATCCGTATGGAGTTGCGGGGAAAAGGGGTGTCGGATGAGGAAATAGACGCCGCCTTGGAAAATTTGGACGAGGAAAAGGAAGTGGCTACGGCGACGGCGATTTTGCAAAAATATATGCGGGGCAAAATTGCAGATCAACCCACTTTACAAAAGGCGTTTCGGTATTTGATGGGCAAAGGATTCGATTACGAGGTGGCAAAGCAAGCATTGTCGGCGTTCGGAAATGAGCAGGAAGAATTTTAGAAAAAACGGTTCGAGGGGGGCATGTACGCGATGAATAAAAAAATCGGTGCGGAAATTTTGCGCTTTGACGAACTGCCTTCCACCAATAATTATGCGAAGGAAAAACGGGCGGAGGGAAAAGATTTGGTGGTGATCGCCAAAAAACAATCGGGCGGCAGGGGTACGAAAGGTCGTTCGTTTGTTTCGGAAGAAGGGGGCGTTTATTTATCAAAACTCACCTTTTACGCCGATTTTTTGGCGAGTGAAGCATTTCAGATTATGGCAACGGCGGCGGTATCCGTTTGCGAAACGTTAGAATATTTCGGATTAAACCCTGTTATCAAATGGGCGAACGACGTATACGTCAGCGATAAAAAAATATGCGGCATTTTGATCGAGAACGTCTTTTCGGGGAATACGATCCGATCTTCGGTGGTGGGGATCGGTTTGAACGTTTGCAACCGTTTGCCTGCGGAATTGGAAACGATCGCAACGACGATGGAACGTGAAACGGGAAAACGTTTTTCGGTGGAAGAAGTGACAAATCGATTGGTTGAAAATTTGGAAAAGAAAAAAACGATGAAACAATATTTGTCGTATTTGGGTTATATGGGCAGACAGGCAGAGTTGATTTTGGGCGATGAACGCGTACACGGTAGGCTTGTTTCTGTGGACGAGCGGGGTGCGTTAACGGTGGAGATCGACGGAAAAATGAAAATATTGACGGCGGCGGAAGTTTCCGTTCGGCTGTAAAAGAGGAGGCGGCTATGTACGTATTGACAAATGACGAAATGAGAAAAGCGGACGAATACACGATCGGCGAACGGGGCGTTTCTTCGCTTGCGCTGATGGAACGGGCGGGGAAAGCGTTGGCAGATGAAGCGGAACGGCTCGCGCCCGAAGGGGATATTCTTTGCGTTTGCGGCGGTGGTAATAACGGCGGCGACGGGTTTGTTTGCGCAAGAGTTTTGCGTTCGCGCGGGCGTGGCGTAGACGTGGTGTTTTTTGCCGATCGCATATCCGACGATTGCCGTGTGAATATGGCGAAATGGCTGGACGTTGGCGGCGATATAAAAACGGAGATCGATACGGACAACGATTATGCGTTGATTGTGGATTGCCTTGTCGGGACGGGGCTTCGCGGCGGTTTGCAGGGGAAAAATGCGCAGACGGCAAAGGAGATCAATATTGCCCGTTTGTTTGATACCAAAGTGCTGTCGGCGGATATTCCGTCGGGGGTGAACGGGGAAAACGGTTTGGTGGAAACGGTGGCGGTTCAGGCAGACGTCACGCTTTGCATTGGCGAGTTGAAATTCGGAACGACGTTTGCGGACGGTTTGGATTATGCGGGAAAGGTGAAACGGGTGGATATCGGTATCTTTTTGCCTGCGGAGGACGATCGGTATACCGCGCTTATCGATGGTGAAATGGTGGCGGAATGGCTGCCGAAACGTAAACGCAACGTACATAAAGGAACGTTTGGAAAAGCTGCGATCGTTGCCGGCAGTGAAGAATATACGGGCGCGGCATATTTGGCGGCTGCGGCTTGTTTGCGCGCAGGGGCGGGATATACAACGCTGTTTGTACCGAAAAATATATTGCCGTATTATGTTTTGAAGTCGCCTGAAATTTTATTAAAATCGTTAAATGATGGGGGCAGGTACGAGTTTATTGAAGAAAATATGCAACAACTGCTCGCGTACGACGCCATTGCATACGGTATGGGAATGGGCGTTTCGGAAGACGTTGCCAAAGGCGCGGTGTGGTTGATCGAACACTTTTGCGGACGGTTGGTGTTGGATGCGGACGGTTTAAACAGTTTGGCGGCGTATTATCAAGAAGAATTGCCTGCAATCTTTGCGAAGAAAAAGGGGGACGTCGTACTGACGCCGCACTGTAAAGAATTTGCTCGTTTAACGGGAAAATCGGTGGAAAATATATTGGAGAGCGGATTGACTGCGCCGCGTGCGTTTGCTCAAGATTTCGGGGTGAACGTTTTGTTGAAAGGGGCGGCGTCCGTGTTGGCGAGTGCAGAGCGTACGGCGTTAAACGTGACGGGTACGGCAGGACAAGCAAAGGCAGGCAGCGGCGACGTGTTATCGGGCGCGATCGTCGGGCTTTGCGCGATGGGGATGTCGGCGTACGAAGGCGCGGCTTTGGGTGCATATTTTACGGGAAAGGCGGCGGAACTTGCCACGGCGGAATTGGGAGAGATATCTGTGACGGCGACCGATGTCATCGCGTACATGGGTAGGGCGTTTTTACAAATAAACAGGGAAACTGTGTAAAAACTACGGCTTTATTCATAACCGAAAATGCGCACAAAAAGAGCGGTGAGCAACAGCGCTGCGCCGAATATCAAATAATAATAAGGGAAAGGCGTCAATAACGAGGTGAACAAGATCAAAGCGCCGCTTGTCAAAAAACGGCGACTGTTGGTTTTGGAGAACCAGAGTTTGCGATGCCGTTTTTTCTTGATTTCGGGCAATTCGTCCCCTAAAAAACGTTGCGGGAGAGCGTTGCGTTGTTTAAAAAATAAATATACGCTGTCGCCTGCATACACGTTTACGCCAAAGCGTTTGCACAGTTGAAGCGCGTCTTCTTCGATCTTCAAGCAAAATAAAATTTTCTGTTTGGTCGTTTCAAAGTAGGCGATCGGCAAGATGTCGTCGGCGGATACGGGCGAAAAGGTAAACCGTAAAAAATAATATTCCGCCTCCGAGTAAAGAAGCAGAGGTTCGTCGCTGATGACAAAATTTTTTTCGTTTTCGATCGCGTTACGGAAAAAGGAGGTCTTTGCTTCGTTTGTTAAAAGCACTAAATGCAAAAGAAGCTTTTGCATTGTTTCTTCATCTGATTTTTTTAGAAATATAGTTTTACGTTTACTTTGTAACAAAGCGCCGACCGAACAGGTGATCAAAAGTCCGCAAACGGCGGATAAAACGCAAGAAAACGTAAACGATATTTTTAAAAAGCGAAACAGGCAAAGAACACCCAAAGAGGAAAGGAAAAAGGTGAAGATCAAATCGGAAATAAAAGCTGTTTTTTTCATATGGAAATTTTTGCCGTTTTTTATACGTTTTAAACTTGAAAAATTGAAAAAAATATATTATAATAGAAGAAAGAGGAGGGCGAAATGCGCATAGCGGTGTTTGGCGGATCGTTCGATCCCGTGCATACGGGGCATATTGGATTTGTGCGTGCGGCGATCGAATGCTTAAAATTGGATAAAGTGTTAGTAATGCCGGCGTCCACGCCGCCTCATAAAAAAGGCAAGCGGCTTTCGTCGGATTCGGATCGTTTGGAAATGTGCCGATTGGCGTTTGCGGACGTTGAAAAAGCGGAGATCAGCGATTATGAAATTGCAACCGGAGGGACAAGTTACACCTATCTCACCTGTCGGTATTTTCGTTCGCAGTATCCAGACGCCGAAATTTTTTGGTTGGTGGGGACGGATATGTTACGCGATTTTCCCACTTGGAAAAATCCCGAATCCATTCTTGCGGACGTTACGTTGGCGGCTTGCGGTCGCGCGGAAAAAAGTGATTGGGTGAAAAAAGAACAGGATGCTTTTTTTGCTCGCTTTCAAAAAAAATTTGTCGAAGTGTATTACAACGGCGAAGACGTGTCCTCGACAAAAATTCGTATACGGGCGGGAGCAGGTTTACCGTTGACAGGATTGACTTCCGAAAAGGTGGCGGCATACATCGAAGAAAAGGGATTGTACCGTATCGACGGGGCGAAAGAGGCTTTTGCATTGGAAACGCCCTCTCGCCAAGCGCACAGTTTGCGAGTTGCTGAAGTGGCGGCGAAACGCGCGGTGCAATTACACGTCAATGAAAAACAAGCGATCGCAGCGGCGTTGTTTCATGATTGCGCTAAAAATTTATCGCCCGAATCGCCCTATTTAAACGGTTTTTCGATTTTACCCGAATGGGGGGAAGTGCCGTCTGCGGTTTTGCATCAATACGCGGGAGCTTACGTAGCGGAAAGACATTTGGGGGTGACGGATGCAGACGTTTTAAATGCGATCCGTTATCATACCAGTGCGCGCCCGAAGATGAGTACGTTGGAGAAACTTATTTTTTTGGCGGATATGATCGAGGAAGAACGCCATTACGATGGGGTGGATATCTTGCGGGAGCTTTTTTGGAAGGGCGACGGATTGGACGCTTGCTTGCAAGAAGCTTTGCGACAAACGTTGGAATTTTTAAAAATAAAACAGCAAAAAATTTATCCCTTGACGGAAGCGGCGTATTTGTATACGTTGCAGGAAAAAGGGACGGAGGAATGATATGGCAGAAGTGACAAGTAAACAATTGGTGATCGAGGTTTGCAAGGCGTTGGCGGATAAACGGGGCAAGGATATCGTTGCGTTGTATGTGCGCGAAAAAACGGATATTTGCGATTATTTCGTGGTGGCAAGCGGTAGCAATGCGCCGCAGATCCGCGCTATGGGCGAGCGTGTGGAAGAATTGGTGGAACGCAATCTCGGTTTAGTGCCTTCCCGCACGGAAGGGGTGCGTGACGGGCGTTGGGCGGTTGTGGATTACGGCGACGTGATCGTGCATATTTTTAACGACGAAACTCGGTTGTTCTATCATCTCGAACGTTTGTGGACGGACGGCGGAAACTTGGAAAAATTTGACGAGGATTCGGAAACGTTGCAAAACGCTTGATGACGAATAAAACTGAAAACGGGCATACCATGTACGCAATGAAATAAAAGAATATAATAAAAAGATCCGTTTAAAAGGAAACGGATCACTCTTTAAAACGGATTTCTTTCGGTTCGCTGTAACGGGCTTTGCTGCGTTTTTGTTTTCGTTCTACAATATAATAGACAGGCTCTTGCGCTTTTGGCGGAGGGGCTTTTTCTTTTTGCGGTTCGGGAGGCGGTGTTTTGGGTTTTTCGGCTGTTTTTTTCTGCACGCTCCAACCGAGTTTTGCCAACTGCGCGATATGTACGCCCAAAAAACACAGGAAAAACAAGACGATCAGCAGAAAAAAGCCGAGGGCGGGCGACGCGGATAATAAGTTGGGGGAATACGTTGTGTTTAAAGAAAATAAAATAAATATCAACATAAAAAAAGTATACAAATTTAATCATGTCATAAATTGAAAGAAAATGGAATAAACGGAAAGGTTTTGTCGCATACTCAACGTATGGAAAAACGAATGGAACAAAATGGAATATTTACCAAAGCAGACGGGCTTTCTTCCGTGGCGACGGAACAAAGTTTGCAAGGCGCAAACACCTATACGGACAAGCAAAACGATTGCTTAACGCTTTCGGCGCAAGAGGCGGAAGAATATCGTGCGTATAAAAGACGGAAGAAGGTGGAGCAAGTGATGGCGGCGATTGGGAAATCGGGGACGGCGTTGCTTTGCGGCGAGGATGCGCAACGCATTTGCGAACGCGCATTACGTTTGAAACAGGCGGCGGTGAAAGTTGCGCCGTCGCGCTTGTCGCAGGTGAAAACGTACTTGGAAGGCAGTAAAGTGCGTATCGATTGCGTGATCGGCGGAAATGGGGAAACGTTGACGAGAGTGAAGGGGTATGAGATCAAGCAGGCGTTAAAAAACAATGCGGGCGAATTGTCGGTTCTTATTGCGCCGTCCTATCTTGCAACTTGCCGATACACGGAGATTAAAAAGGAGTTGAAACAACTTTCTCGCGCGGCAAAGAAAGCAATTTTTAAAGTGTGCGTCGATCGGTTTTATTCGCAGGCGGTTTTGTCGAGGATCGCACGGATTTCAGGGGAAGTGGGGGCGAAATATTTTTGCGTTCCCTATTATGATGGGTGCGAAAAATTGCGTTTTGATCTTACCAACGGTTGCCGATTAGAGGTGACGGGTGTGGAAACGCTTGCCGATTTTCAAAAAATGACAGATGCGGGAGTGGGGCGGATCGTCACGACCAACATTTGGGAAATTTATTCCGAATGGATGCGGGAGGCGGAAAAAGTGACGTCGTATACGCCCGTGATTGCGGTTGGTAACGTATCGGAAAAACGGGAAAATTCGGAAAATCAAGAAAAACCGAACGGACAGGAAAAGCAAGAAAAAGAGGAGAAAACGGCGCAAGCGCAGTCTGCGCAAGCGGTAAAAACAAAAGAGGAGGAAACGCAAAACGTTCCGTTGAAAGTGGATATCACAACCAAACCGTGTATCAGCGATCCTCCGAAGAATTTGCCCGTTTCCTTGGAAACGCTTCCGAAAGCGTCTGCGTGTTTGCAATTGCCGGTGAAAAAAGAGAGTAAAAGCGAGGAGGGGTTGCAACGCTGTCGAACGGAGGTTTCCGATTTGAAATTTTTATAATCTAAAACGAAAAGAATCGGGTGAATATCACTCGATTTTTTATATTTCAGGCACCCATGTACGCGTTGAGTTGAGAATGGCGCTAAAAAAATGCAAAAAAGCAAATAACATAAACGGGGCGGGAAAGGCATAAGATAACGTATGAAAAAGATGTTTTTAGCGATGGTGATAACGGTGGCGGTGGTATTTACGGCGGCAGTGGGTCTTTGCGTGCAAACGTTGAGCGGCGCAAGGGCGGTTTCGACGTTTGCGGACGGAGGGATGCGGATTGTGTTGGACGCCGGCCACGGTGGTATAGACGGCGGCGTAACGGGAATAAAGACGGGAATAAAGGAAAGCGATTTGAATTTATCGATCGTGATGAAATTGAAAGACGCATTGGCGGATATGGGTTTTGAGGTGATTTTAACTCGAAAAACGGATGCGGGATTGTACGGAACGGCGGCGAAAGGTTTTAAAAGACGGGACATGGAACGAAGAAAAGAAATTATAGAGGAGGCAGACCCTATGTTGGTGTTGTCTATCCATCAAAATTTTTATCCGTCGTCGTCTACGCGCGGCGGACAGGTGTTTTATCGAAAAAAAGACGAGCGGTGTCGGCGGTTGGCGCAGGCGATGCAGTTGCAATTAAACGGCTTATACGCTGAACACGGCGCAAAAGGACGTAACATTATGGCAGGGGAATATTTTATGCTGGAATGTTCGTCTGCGCCGTCCGTGATCGTTGAATGCGGTTTTTTATCCAATGAAAAAGACGAGGCGTTGTTGGTGAATGAAAATTGGCAAAAAACGCTTGCGGAACGGATTGCCGCCGGTGTGATCGTGTATTTGTCTGATGCGGTGGCGTGATTTGGAATGAAAAACGGAAAATGCGGTGAAGATAGGGTGAAAAGATGGAAAGGGCGCAAAAAGACTCGTCAATCGCTTGTAATTTTTTATCGGGTGTGCTATAATATAAGGTAGTAAATTGTTTGGAGGGAAGCTTGTGCTGACGGGAAAGAGCGAGATGACGGCGACGGAGGCGAAACAGTTGAGCCCCGTGGTGTTGGCGTTTGTCGGGGACGCGGTGTATTCGTTGTACGTACGCGAGCGGTTGGTGACGTCGGGGGACGGAAAGGCGTCGGAATTTCAACGCGCGGCGGCAAAATTGGTGTCGGCGCAAGGGCAAAGCGAATTTTTGGACAATCT
>JAFTPQ010000068.1 GCA_017463205.1 Clostridia bacterium | reverse complement strand
TTCATCCGTACTTTGGAAGAATACCTTTGGTATTACAACAACGAGAGAATTTCTCTCAAATTAAAAGGAATGAGTCCTGTACAGTACAGAACTCATTCACAAATTTAATATTTTTTTGTCTAAACTTTGGGGTTCACTTCAATATCGCCCTGCTTTCTTTTCTTGCCGTTTTCGTTTAAAACGGATACAAACGATCGTGGGCGGTTTTTAAGCCGCCCGTTCCGTATTTTTATTATCGCAAAGAATGTTTTCGCAATCTTATCTTTGCACGCGTCCGCTTGCGTCGCCGCCTGCCAAATTTTGCACTTCTGCGATGGAAACCAAATTGTAATCCCCTTCGATCGAGTGTTTCAAACAGCTTGCCGCAACTGCGAATTCGATTGCGCTTTGCGCGTCGTATCCGTTCAACAACGAATAGATCAATCCTGCGCCAAAGCTGTCGCCGCCGCCAACACGGTCTACGATATGAATGGAATATTTCTTCGAGAATTTCGCTTCGCCATCCGTGTACAGCATTGCCGACCAATCGTTGTCATTCGCGCTCTTGCTTTCACGCAAAGTGATCGCTACGCCTTTAAAACCAAAGCGATCGGTGAGTTTCTTCGCCACGGAAATATATCCTTCTCTATCCAATTTACCGCTGTAAATATCGGTGTTGTCCGCCTCGATACCAAACACGTCTTTCGCGTCTTCTTCGTTTGCAATACAGTAATCGACGTAATGACACAATTCGTCCATCACCTTGCCTGCTTTTTCTTTCGTCCACAACTTTTTGCGGAAGTTAAGATCGCAAGAAATGGTGATATTTCTTTCTTTCGCCGCTTTACAAGCCTCTACGCAAATTTCCGCCATTTCGTCGCTGAGAGCCGGAGTGATCCCTGTAAAATGGAACCATTCCACCCCTTCAAAAATATTCGCCCAATCGAAATCGGATTTTTTCGCCATCGCAATTGCCGAATACGCGCGGTCGTAAATAACCTTGGAAGGACGTTGCGACGCGCCCTTTTCGCAATAATACACGCCCACTCTTTCGCCGCCGCGAACGATCTTGCTTGTGTCTACGCCAAACTTACGAAGGCTGTTCACCACCGATTGACCGATCTCGTGTGTGGGCAACTTGGAAACGAACGCTACGTCTACGCCGTAATTTGCCAAAGATACCGCTACGTTTGCCTCCGCGCCGCCAAACGTCGCTTGATATTTTTCCGCTTGCAAAAAGCGAAGATAATGTTCAGGCGCAAGACGGAGCATCAATTCCCCAAATGTTACTACTTTTTTCATTGTTTTATACCTCTTTTTTTTATTTTTCTATCCAATATTAAAAATTTGAGTTTTTGGAAAGCCGTTTCTCTGTCAACAGCTTTCTTTATACCGTTTTATTTTTCAAGGCTTTGAAACGCGTCAAAATAGCGTTTCCCCAAAATATGCAACGACTCTCGACAGAAATGGATATCGTCGCCGTTTTGATGTTTTTCGTTGTTGGAAAGCAAATCTGCCGTTTCGACAAACGCCGCCGGCATATTTTCTGCGATAACCTCGCGGATATTTGACAAAATCGGCTTGCAATCTTCCAAATTTTTATTTTTCCATTCACTGACAAAATCTCCTGCCACAAACGGAATCTTTTCCCCATAACGAGCGCGAAAATCTTGCAACTGATCTGCCAGCTGCGTTTTAAATACAGCAGGATCGTTCTTTTCAAACGCGTCGTGCTCCCCTTGGTGCCACAAAAATGCCACAATGCGGTTTTCTTCGTTTAAAGACAATGCGTATTCCACCATTTCTTTCAGCTTTTCATACAACAAGTTGCCCAAGCCCCAATGCGCCTTTTTAAAGCCCGTTCCACCGATCGCCGCCCGAACAATTAAAAGCTTTCTGCCCTCTTTCAACGAACCCGCTTTTATGTACGATTGCGCAAACGTCAAAGCAAAATCTCCGTACACGTTGCCGTTTAACGTACGTTCTTTCGCAATTTCCAACGCAAACGGTTTGTCTGCATACGTGATAAGCAAATTGCCGTCCACTTCTTGCACCGTTTTTTCCACGTTCAAATACCACACGTCTTCCAACGGAATAAATTCTTCCGTCACAGGTCCGCAACCACTACCCTCTGCATTCGATTGCCCGCCTTGCACGATGATATCGAATTTCATGTCTTTTCTATCCATTAAAAATACCTCCGATAAGTTCTCGAAAAATTTTGCTCGGTTTCACACCGATTAAAAACCTTTTTATCAGGAAACTTCTTTCGCCTGCGCCCGTTCTTCTTTTTCTTCCACAGCCTCTTTTACGCATTTTTTTACGTTAGAAGTCTGTTCTTCGTCCAACGCCTGAAATCCCTTTCCTCGCACTTCCACCGATTCGTTGATGATAATAAACGCGTGTTTATCGATTTGTTTTACGATCTGTTTCAACTGCGTCAACTGACGGTTTTTCACACACGTCAACAGTACGTCGTGGTTTTTATGGGTAAACATACCCTGTCCTTCCAACATTGTCACGCCGCGCGGACTGTCGTGCAACAATCGATCCGCGACCGCTTGTCCTTTGTCCGTGATGATGATGCAAAGTTTCGATTTTTCCAGCCCCACCAAAACGACTTCGGACACTTTCGTACTGCCGAACACCACGATCAACGCATACAACATATTATCGGGGTTCTTGGTGACGATCGCACCCAATACAACGATGATCCCGTCTAAAATCCCCACGCAAAGCGGAATTTTCAATCCTTTGATCCAGCGCGAGATCAATCGTCCCAACAATTCCGTTCCGCCGCTGGAAAATTCGTAGCGAACGAATAAACCGATGCCGATGCCTTGGCAAACGCCACCGTATAACGAAGCTAACACTCCGTCGTCCGTCATTTTGGGAAAAGCCGCCAACAAGTCGGTGATCAACCCCAACGTTGCAACCGTCAGCAAGCACCGTAAAATAAATTTCCAACCTTGAAATTTTATCCCCAATATGACAATGGGAATATTGATGGCGATGATCACCATACCTACGGGCAAATTTTCATTTAAAATGTTGATCAATACGGCAAGCCCCGAAACGCCCCCCGCCACGATCGAATTGGGCGCAAGGAAAAGACTGGTGCTCGCCCCATAGGCAATACACCCGATCAACATGAAAAAATACCCTTTTAATTCTTCCCAAATCGCTGTTTTTTTCATACTTGTTCCGCTGCTTTTTCCAATGCTTCCTTCACAAAAAAGCTTCCGCCGACTGCCGCCACTTTATCGAAAGCAAGAAATTCGTCGATGTTGCTTCTGTCTACGCCGCTCGTCGGGATAAATTTCACTTGAGGGAAAGGCCCGGACAACGCTTTCAATGCCTTTAAGCCGCCGTAAACGTTTGCAGGGAAAAATTTCACCGTCGTGATCCCAAGTTCTAACGCTTGCATGATCTCGGTAGGCGTTACGCAACCGGGATAATAGGGAATCCCCCGCTCGTTGCAGATCTTCGCGACCGCAACCGACAACCCCGGCGACACAATAAATTTCGCGCCTGCTTTCAACGCAGCCTCGCATTGTTCCGCATTGATCACCGTACCCGCCCCGATATTCATATCAGGGTAGCGCTCGCATCCGTAAGCGATCGCCTCCGCCGCGCAAGCCGTACGGAAAGTGATCTCCGCTGTGTTGATGCCGTAGTTTTTCAACGCCGACAAAATTTTATCCGTTTCACTCAATTCTTTGATAACGACTACAGGAATACATTTTTCCATTTTTTCTTCTCCTTAAAATGATTGATTTTTACTGATATGATAAACAGCTTTTTCAGCCGTCCGTATCCTTTTTTTCGACAGCCATTTACACCCTCTTTTTTTCGGTGAACAAATACCTGCCCCCGTCCTTTTACGTTTTTAGAGTACATTTATATGTCTTGTAGCGCACTTCTAAAAGCACCTAAAACCGCCTGATTTTATGTTTCATTTTCAACGGTTCATACCCAAATATTCGATGGCGTTTCGATAGCAGATATCCTTAACCACTTCCCCCACCAACTTTTCGTTTTGCGTCATTTCGCCGCGTTCCATCATACCGCCGAAATAATTACACAAAATGCGGCGGAAATAATGATGCCGAGGATAAGACAAAAGCGATCTGCTGTCCGTCAACATTCCCACAAACGCGCCGATATGTCCCGTTGCCGTCAAATCGTCTAAATGCTTTTCCATGCCCACTTTATTATCCAAGAACCACCAAGCGGGACCGTATTGGATCTTCCCTCTCGCTTCGTCGCTTTGGAAACAACCGTTCAACGTCATAATTTCCGTATTCATTTTCGGATTGAGGTTGAATACGATCGTCTTCGGCAACAGATGCTCGCTGTTCAGCTTATCGAACAAACGGGACATATTTTTAATGCTGTTATCGTCGGAAACACTGTCGTATCCCGTATCCAAACCGAGTTTTTCCAACATCACCGCATTGTTGTTCCTCATTGCGCCAATGTGCAATTCGGTGGCGATACCGTATTTTGCATACAGTTTAAAGAGGAAATACGTCAAATACCCTTTAAAAACTTCCGTTTCGGCGTCCGTGGGGATCTCTCCTGCGATCGCCTTTTTAAATACGGCGTCTGCTTCCGCCTGCGTCGTGATCGGATACACTTTTTCCAAAGCGATATCGCTTGCCGTCGTTCCCACTTCGATAAACGCCTTTAAACGGGTTTCGATCGCCGTTTCCAACGCAGCTATGTCTTTCACTGCGCCCGTCAGTTCTTCCAGCTTCCCGATAAACGTTTTGTATGCCTTCGCATCCACGTTCATGATCTTGTCCGCGCGGAAAGCAGGGATCACCTTAAACTTATACCCCTTTGCCGCAATTGCGGGGAAGGTGGAGAGCTCGTCGAAAATTTCATTGGTCGTAAACAAATGCGTCACGTTCGACCGTTCGATCAAGCTTTGCGGCGTCACGTTGTTTTTCGCTATATATATGTTACATTCCTCCCAAATCCGTTCGGCATTTTCCTCATTGATCTCGATATCGCAATCGAAAAATTCTTTCAATTCCACTTGTGACCAATGATACAACGGATTGCCAAATGCCGTGCCAAGCGTACGGCAATACGCCAAAAACTTTTCTTTATGGCTTGCATCGCCCGTGATCAAGCGTTCGTTCACGCCGTAATTTCTCATCAACCGCCATTTATAATGATCGCCCGCAAGCCAAATTTCGTATACGTCTTCAAACGGCTTGTTTTCCAATATCTGCTTTTCGGGTAAATGACAGTGATAATCGAAAATCGGCATATCTTTCGCATAGGTAAGATACAACGTTTCCGCTGTCTTATTCGTCAATAAAAAATTATCCTTGATATAACTCATAACGTCACTCCTGTTTTATAAAACGCGATTTCTCGTACGTCTTCGCTTTTGCATATATATTCGCCGTTGACCGTCTTTAACAGCAAATCGAACAAACCGTCTTCATCCATCGAATATGCGTTAAAATCGATCCAATTGTCTTTAAACGCCGATATCCGATCGTTGGAGGCGATCTTCATCGTCGGTACAAACGTACTGAACGGCGTGCCTCTGCCCGTGGTGAACAGCACGATCTGGCAACCGCTTGCCGCAAGCGCCGTCGCCGCGATCAAATCGTTTCCGGGCGCATTCAACGCCGACACCCCGACTTCTTTCACCAACTCACCGTATCCCAATACGTCCACGATTTCGCTCGTCCCGGCTTTTTCGATACAGCCCAGCGAT
>JAFTPQ010000067.1 GCA_017463205.1 Clostridia bacterium | reverse complement strand
TTGTTTTTTGCATAAAACCGTATCTTTGGTGGACGATCAGGGACTCGAACCCTGGGCCCACTGATTAAGAGTCAGTTGCTCTACCAGCTGAGCTAATCATCCATATTGGTGGGCAGAGGTGGATTCGAACCACCGAAGTCGAAGACGTCAGATTTACAGTCTGATCCATTTGGCCGCTCTGGAATCTGCCCATATGTTATCTTGTTTTTTTGTTGTGGAGCCGGTGATTGGACTCGAACCCACAACCTGCTGATTACAAATCAGCTGCTCTGCCAATTGAGCTACACCGGCATTAGGTGGAAACCAAAAAATAAAACTTGTAAATTTTTTGGTTAGTGCCTTGGGCCATTTTTCGCAACGCCCACGGCGAAACAAAAAGTTGCAACCGCAGAGCGATTCATTTTGAGGCGGTATCTTGCAACAAGTTGCAAGAGTGTCGAAAACTGCGTTTTCTCGCACGAACCACCGAAACGGCGTTTCTCACAACACCCACGGCGAAACAAAAAAGTTGCAACCGCAGAGCGGTTTCCACTTTTTGTGGTGCCTTGGGGCGGAATCGAACCACCGACAGGCAGATTTTCAGTCTGCTGCTCTACCGACTGAGCTACCAAGGCATGTTTGGCGACCCAGAACGGGCTCGAACCGTCGACCTCCAGCGTGACAGGCTGGCGCTCTAACCAACTGAGCTACTGGGCCATTTTTTTTGAGTCGCTCTCAAACAGTGCCTGTATATAATAATCTATTTCAAAATTTTTGTCAAGCATTTTTTCGGCTTTTTTCATAATTTTTTGAGAAATTTTTCAAAAAATTTTTATCGGGCTTTTTTTTACAAAAACCTGCGTGCTTTCCAACAAAAACAACGTTGTTCTGCCGCCGATTTTCACCGACGGCAAGCAATCGTTTTCTATTTTTTATAAAGCTTTGCCAAGCCGCCTTCTGCCGTTTCCCTGTACGGACGTCGAATATCCTTCCCCGTTTCGTACATCGTTTGTATGACAAGATCAAACGAAATTTTTCGGCTGTCCGACAAGAAAAATGCCAACGACGCAGCATTGATCGCACGCATAGCGGCAACCGCATTCCTTTCGATACACGGAATTTGCACCAACCCGCAAATCGGATCGCACGTTAAACCCAAATGATGCTCCATTGCCACTTCTGCGGCATATTCGATTTGCCCCAACGTCAATCCTTGCAGCTCTGCAAGCGCCGCAGTCGCCATACAACACGCGCTGCCGATTTCAGCTTGACAACCGCACTCTGCGCCCGAAATCGACGCGTTTGTTTTGATCAAATTCCCAATCAAACCCGCCGTCGCCAACGCATTGACGATCTGTTCGTCTGTATATCCTTTTCGTTCTTGCGCGTACTTTAACACAGCAGGTACGACGCCGCACGCTCCGCACGTCGGCGCTGTAACGATTTTTCCGCCGCCTGCATTTTCTTCGCTGACCGCAAATGCGTACGCGCAAACCAGCCGATTTTCACGTACTTCTGCACTTTCTTCCGGCACAGAACCGTTGTACAAAATTTTCGCTCTGCGTTCCACTTCCAAGCCGCCCGGCAAAATTCCCGTTTGTTTCACGCCGCGATCAACCGCTTCTTTCATCGTTTCCCAAACTTCCGTTAAATATGCCCGTAAAGATTCATCTTCGCTTTCAAACACATAATCGTACAACCGAATCTTTTTTTGTTGACAGTATGCACGAATATCCGACATTGTATTCAAGTGATAAACGCCGCCGTTTTCCACAGTTTCGCGGCCTTCTATTTGAATTGCGCCGCCGCCCACGCTGTATACGCGCATATGCGCAATTTCCCGATCGTCTTTATATGCAAACAGATCCATCGTATTGGGATGCGGACATTCTGCGACCATATCACACTCGACTGCCACGTTTTTCAATACGCTTTCAATCACTCTGCCTGTGCCGTGTCCGTCGCCCGTTTTGGCGAGCGAACCGTATAAACAAACGCGGAAATGGTCCGCCTCGGGATTTTCCTCGGCAAATAACCGACACGCTCGTTCCGGGCCGATCGTATGCGAAGACGACGGGCCTTTTCCTATTCTATATAATTCTTTGAGTGAATGCATCTTTCACCATCTCCTCGTTTACGCCGTCTTTATGGGGACGATTCCTGTTTGTTAAAACGCCGTTTTGCCAAAATCGCTCGCGAGCATTTCTTTATTTATGCTTTTTAAACTCCCAAACGGTTAAAGTAATAAATAGGAATCGCCGTCCAACCGTGACAAAGACTGCCTGCGTGCTCGAACGCGATCGCGCCGTCGATCGTTTCCCAAGTTGCCGTTGCGCCGCTGTCTAACATCTTTTGATAATTTTTACGGATATCCGCCAAGATCCATTCTCTATACTTTTCTTCGTTGACTTTCAACAATGCGTCATACGTGAAACATTTCATACTTAAAGAACAGGACAGTAATTCGCCGTTGGTCAATTTTTCGCAAATGATCTCCGCTTCTGTCCCCGAAATCAAACCGTACGACACAGCAAGCGCATTGACAAGTTCGACGTATTCGCTACCGTTTACCGTAACAGAAAGCACCTTTTTCTCTTTATTATAAAAGTTTTTCAAAATATTTTCCGCCAATTCGACGTCTACGTTTCCGTACGGATATTGCAAGCCCGCCAAAGCGCACAATTCTTTCAAACAACGTAACGCCATCACCGTTAAAATATTGAGTTGCGCGTCGGGGATCACGACGTCCCTTCCGTGAAGCGTTCCTTCCGAATACTGCGACCAATCGTAAAAGTTCCAATTTTCCTCTCCCTCAAAGCGGTAGAGCAAGCCGTTGTTCATTCGAGCCAAAACAGCGTCTAAATATTTTTGTATACGTGAAAATACTTCTTTCGCCAACGTAAGATCTTTCGAATATCTTGTGTATTCCAATACGGACAACGTATAATACAGCGAGAAAGAAGGAATGGTTAAATCGGCGCCGCAGGGATAGCAGATCGCCATCAAACCGCTGGGATATTTATCTTTGCTCATAAGCAAAAGATTCGAGCGAACGTATTCGAAATTGCCGTCTTCAAAGGCATAATATCCGCAAAGCATCTGATTGCGGGAATCAAATGCATACAGGCATTGTTCACGCCAAGGACAATCGACGTAATGTTCCATCATACAGAGTTGCAAACTTCTGACGCAAAGATCGTAAATCGCTTGATCTTGCGCCGTTTTCGCCGTAAAAGATTTTACTGCCGTGGGATAAATTTGCGGAATAAGCGATACGTGCTCGATCGAAATTTCGTCTTCGCTTTCGATTTGAATATACCGACAACCAAACCGAAGCATATAATTAACGTATTCGTTTTTGCCTTCTTTTGCTATATATTCCACGCTGAAATCGCGAGGAGGGATAATCCGACGAACGCGGCCGTTTTCCAAATCTTCCCCATACGAGATCAACAGCGTTTGCTGCGTTTTTGCTTGGAATTTAAACGAAAACAGACCAACTGTTTCTTCCCCCAAATCAAACACAAACAACTTTCCGTTTTTCTCTTCCAACAACTTCCCTTTTTTAGGCGCAAGCAGTTTCAATTTTTGATTGGGACGGGAAACAAAATTGCAATGCTTGTCTGCTAACACAGACGGCGTAAAGCCTTGCAATTCGCCTTTGAGCCAGCCGTCCTCTTTGTTTGCGTCGTATACGTAACTGAACCCCAACTGCGGCGTAAGCGTTTTTGTTCCGCCGTTTTGATAACCGCGGCTGTAACGGGAAAGGGTATTTTCGTCGCTTGCCGCAATCAATTGTCCGTTTTCCTCCACTTCATAGATCAGCCCTGCGTTTGCTTTTAAATAACGTTGCGTATCTTCTCCGAAATACCAAACGAGCACCGCAACCGAATTTTCGCCCTTTTTTAAATACGGCGTTACGTCCACCGTATCTACCGATTTGTACCATTCGTAGTCGCCGTACTGATTACTTTCCACGTACTGTCCGTTTACGTACAACGTATAATCGCCGTCGCACGAAATACGGCAAACCGTTTTTTCTCCGTTCCATTGAAAAGCGTCGTAAAATTCGCCGTACGTATTCGGCGCATTCCTTTCGTCTACCCATATCCATTTCGCTTTTTTAAACATTTTTCTTCTCCTTAATTGTTATCATTGTTCTATCAATGCAAATCAAATATTATTTTTTGATTTTGCCGTATATTTCCCGTATATTTACGAGTTATTCGTTTTCGATCAATTCTTGATAGATCGCCTTGATACAAGCGTTTAAACGATGGTCTTCGATCCCGATAATCACGTTACATTCGCTGATACTTTGATAAATGGTTTTTACACTGATCTGCTTATCTTTCAAGACTTGAAAAATCTTCGCCAATACGCCGATTTTTCCCGATAAATTATGCCCGATTACCGCCAACAGCGCAATTTTTTCGTATCCGACGATTTTATCCGCGTCGATCCGCGTTTCCAATTCTTTTAAAAACGCGTCAAACGTTATTTCCGTATATTGCGAGCGTTCCACAAAAAAACAAAGATTGTCCAACCCCGAATGGGTGTGGGAAATGTTGATGTGATATTCTTCAAACACCGCCGTGGCTTTTTTTACAAACCCCAACTGTTTATCCAATAACATTTTGGAAATTTGAATACACGTATAATCGCTTTTTCCCGTGATACAAGTGATCGTTTCTTTGTCGGAAACTTCCGTACGTTTTTTTAAGATTTGCGTACCGCTGTTTTCGGGCGCAAAACTGTTTTTCAAAAGAATAGGGATCGACTTTTCGTAAATGGGCATCAACGTTTCGGCGTGCAACACCGACGCGCCCATATACGACATTTCACGCAACTCTCTAAACGATACTTGATTTACTTTTTTCGCATGTTCGATCACGCGCGGATCGCTGACGTATATCCCATCTACGTCCGTCCAATTTTCATACAACTCACAATCGAAAACGCGCGCAACGATCGCGCCCGTGATATCACTGCCGCCACGGCTGAACGTTTTTACATAGCCGTGTTTATCTACGCCGTAAAACCCGGGAATCACATAATTTCCGTTGCGATCGATCTTTTTCGCTTTTTCAAGCGTTGCCGCCATATCCAACTCTCCGTTTTTAAAAGAAATGAATTTGGTAGCATCTAAAAAGGTATACCCCAAATATGCGGCGAATAATTTTGCGTTGAGATATTCCCCTCTGGATAATACAAAATCGATGTTGGATTCTGAAAATTTAATTTGATTGTACATTGCCGAAAGTTCTTCTTCCAGCGGGAAATTGGGCGCAAGCGTTGCGATTTCGCGGAATGTTTCCGCAATATCGGAAAACGCTGCGTCGAACGCTTGCTCGTCGAAACGGTTTGCGTGACATTCGTACAGTAGATCGGTCACTTTTTTCGACTGTTTGTTTTTCTTTCCGGGCGCAGAAACCACCACGAAACGCCGTTTTTTGTCCGATTTAACAATGTCTGCGCATCTGCGAATATTTTCGCTGCAAGCAAGCGACGTGCCGCCGAATTTACAAGCGATTGCCATATAATTCTCCTCTTTTATCCTTTTTCGCGTATTGCGATCCTCTTTCATTAACGAAAAATCGGATCGATCTCCTGCATTTTTTCATAAATCTTTTTCGCCATTTTATAAAAGCCCAAATCGTTGGGATGACAACCGTCTACGGTACAGTTATCCCGCAACGCTTTATCAAAAAACGTTTTCCCTGCAATAAAATACACGTTGTTGTCCCCTTGTTTTTTTGCCTTTTGATAGGTGCTGCGAATCACGTCTTCACGCAACTTCCCGTTTGGATCGCGGTGAAAATCCGGTTTTGTAATAAACAAAATAGGCGTATCTTTTCTAACGTTACGATACCGTTCGTACAAACGATAATGCGTATTTTTTAAATGCTCGACGCTGGGCGCGTTATGATCGTAATCGCAAACGAACAGCGAACAATCGATCGACGCCAAATAATCCACCATTACGTCTTCCCCTTTCGCGCTGCCGCTAAAGCCCAAATTGATAAAATCGACGTTGTTCCACTTTTCGATAAACGCCTGATAGCAATTATCGGGACGGCTTGCACAACCGCCCTGCGTAATGGACGAACCGTAATACAAAATCGGCGCAACTCTTTTATAATGTTTTCCGCCCTCAACCTTTGCGGATTTATCGAGTCCGATTTGCAACCGTCCCACGGGATTATATAAAGGAAAATATAAAATATATTCCCTCATTTTGCCACCGAGAAGTTGAACCGTACCTTCAAAACCTTTTTCGGAAACAGCGGCCGGCGGAAATATCGTAACCAATTTTCGCCCGTATTCCGTTTCTTCCAATAAAACAAAGCCGCCTTGTCCCAACAACGTCATATGCGACATGATCCCCAAAGCGCAATATTCCACTTTCAATTTTAACACCGACGAATCGGTTGAAAAACGCAGTCTGCCGCCCGCCGTATGACCGTTTAACCAATGTACTCCTTCCGACACCTTTTCCGAAACGGCGGAAGGAAATCTACAAAATCCTTTTGTGCTTTCTTCGTAAAACACTCCGTACAGATCAAACGCGGGATGCGGAATTTCGTAATAACATAAACCGTCCTCACCCTCGATCTCTCTTTTTACTGCAAAATTCGCGTCTATTTTTTCAATTTCCATGGGGGCTTTTGTCTCCCGTTTTTTGATGATACAAACATTATAATATAATCTGTAAATTTTTGCAAGCGTTTCAAACAAATTGTTTTTCCTTTTTCTCCGCTGCATTTTTTTATTAAATTTGAAAAAACGGCCATACCATGTATGCGTTGAATGCAAAAAACACCCTGCAAAGCGTTATTGCAGAGTGTTTTTATGATAAACGGTTATTTATCGAAAGAATTAATGAAATTTGGGCAACCAATCTCCGTGCGCTTCGATCAAATCGTCACAAAGCGATTTAATTTCGTCGAGCGTCAACTGATCGCGCGTGTGCGGATCGAGGTATGCCGCGCGGTAGATATATTCTTTATCCAACGTTTCCGCCGCCTTGATTACCATATTATGTACGGCAATATGATTCATATTCAACCCTGCAAGCTGATCGGGAATATCCCCTACATAGCAAGGATTCAAACCGTTTTTATCGATCATGATCGGAACTTCGACGCAAGCATTTGCGGGAAGGTTGGTGATCAAGCCCGTATTTTGTACGTTACCGTAAATTTTATACGGTACGCCCGTTTCGCACGCTTCGATGATACGCGACGCATATTCGGTGCTGCGTTCGTGTACTACGTTTTCGGGCAACATGATCTTTTCTTTCAGTTCTTTCCAGTTATTGATTTGATTCACGCAACGACGGGGATATTCGTCCAGCGGAATTTTATAACGATCGATCAATTCGGGATGATCTTTTTTGATGAAATAAGGATGATATTCGGACGTATGTTCGCTGCTTTCCGTGTTGTAATAACCAAAGCGGTTCATAATTTCCAAACGTACCAAATCGCATTCGGGTTTTACTTCGTTGAAGCGTTTTTTCATCAACGGATACAAATCGTTCCCCTCTTTATCTTGCAACGTCAACAGCCAACACATATGATTGATACCTGCAAGCGTAT
>JAFTPQ010000066.1 GCA_017463205.1 Clostridia bacterium | reverse complement strand
TTCATCCGTACTTTGGAAGAATACCTTTGGTATTACAACAACGAGAGAATTTCTCTCAAATTAAAAGGAATGAGTCCTGTACAGTACAGAACTCATTCACAAATTTAATATTTTTTTGTCTAAACTTTGGGGTTCACTTCAGTCGGAGCGCCTTTTGCGTTTCGTTCGTTTTTACAATTTATTATATGGGCAAACTTTGATGCAGACGCCGCAAACACTGCCCCTGCCGACGTCTTGAAAATGTTCTTTCATATACCGCGAGCATTTTTCGGCGTCGAAATTGCGTTCGCCGTCCGCCGTAGGCAGTTCGCCGTAGATTGCGCCTGCGGGACAGGCTTTTTGGCAAGCCGTACAACCGCCGCAACCGTTTTCGATCAAAGGAAGTTCTGGCTGTAAAGGCAGATCGGTGAGAATGGTGGCAAGGCGTACTTTGCTGCCGTATTCTTTGGATAAAAACAAACCGCTTTTGCCGACAAACCCCAGCCCCGACAACACAGCGGCGGTTTTATGCGGCAATATTCCGCGGTAGGGGTTGTTTTTTCCCAAACTTTGGCTTGCGGCGATGGGCAACGCGGAAAATCCTTGTTTCTCGATCGAACGGCACAGGCGAAACGCGATTTGGTCTAACAAAGCGTTTGCCGCGCGGTAGTGCTGGAAGTAAACGAAGGAGGGCGCGCCTTCGATGGTGGATAACACGGCGTCGGATAATTTCACTGCGATCGACACCGCAAAACGGTGGTTTGGCAACGAAAGAAGGGGGGCATGGTTGAGTTCACAGAACCCGACAAGGTCTGCGCCCCACTCTGTCGCTTGAGTTTTCAGTTGCGTTTGCACGGTTTCCGCGCACGTATTTTTCGATAAGGGCATAAGCGTATCCTTTTTTATATGTTTTCATAAAGTATAGCACGAATTACAGAAAAAAGCTATTGAAAAGGGCGGGGAGAACGAAAAAAGTAAAATAAGGCGAAAAAGAGAAAAGGGGTTGATTTTTTCGCCGTATACTGTTATAATAATAGCGTATTGAAACTCATTTGAAAAAGGCGGTGGAATATGAAATTTTTAGACAGAGTGTTTGCGTTGCTGTTAAACGCCTGTATTTTGATCGTGACGTTGGCGGTGCCTGCGTTTGCTATGATGTCTTCCAAGCAGTATTATTACGATCAGTTTGAAAAGAACGGCATTTATCAGCAGGTGAACGAGGCGGGAAACGCTGAATATACGGTGATCGATTACGTCGGCGGTGAAACGGGCAATCGGGCTATTTTTTCCGACGAACAGTTGAACGTGATCATCGATCATATCGTCGAGTATCTGTTCAGCGATCAGGAAAGTTTTGCGCTTGTGATGGACAACGTAAAGCTGAACGGCGAGGTGACGGACGGCGTTTCGGTGTTTGGCGATACGGCGGTGAAACATATGGCGGACGTGCGGGAATTGTTGCGGCTGTGTATTGCGATCACAGCGGTGGCGGGCGTGGCGTTGGTGCTTTTTGCGGTGTATTTTTCGGTTCGGCGCAGACGCGGACAAGGGGGCATATTGCTGAAGTATACGTTGATATTTTACGGAATCTTTTTATTGGCGGTTTTAACGGTTTGTTTGTGGACGTTGATCGACGTGTTGCGGGAAGGTTTTGAAATGTCTGAATATACGGGTGTGCTTTGGCGGAATTTACATCATTTTATGTTCCCCGATCCCGAAAAGTTTGCCAATGCGTTTTTGAACGATACGCTGACGGAGATATTGACTTTGGATCTGTTTATGACGGCAGTTTACATAATTTTGGCAGTCGTGTTTTCGGCGCTTTTGGTTTGGTTGGCGCTTGGCGCGTATTTGGATAAAATGGTGAAAAAATCAAGAAAAATGCCGTAAAACCGCATAATCTAAAAAAATAAAGGGTTGTATTTGCAATCGAAAAAGGAGAAATAAAAATGAGTTTTTTAAGTTGTACACCCTCCGTGTTTGTTATTGGACAAGAGTATGAAATTTTATTAAATGCAGAAAGTACCGGCATTTTTATCGTCAACGTAGACGGGGAAATGTATTATGAAGAAAATTCGGGCGTGCTTAGCTCGGAGAAAAAATTTGCCAAAATTCGTATTCCGCAAAGCAAATTGAATGCGGCGAAGGAATATGAAGTTATTTTTCGTGAAACGATTGAACGAAAGGCGTATTTTTCGAAAATGAAACCTTCGGAAACACAGAAATTTTCGTTCCGTCCATTGGAAAAGGAAGAAGATATCCATATTTATCATGTGGCAGACGTGCATTATCGGTTCGATCTCGCTTTGAAAACGGCAACGTATTTTAAAGACGATTTGGATGTATTGGTAGTAAACGGCGATATCGGCGAAGTAGAAACGGAAGAAAATTATTTTATGGTTTGTAAGTTTGTTGGGGATGTATCCAAAGGTGAAGTTCCCGTTATTTTCGTGCGCGGAAATCACGATACGCGCGGTAAATTGGCAGAACGGTTTGTCGATTATTTCCCCGCGCAAGGTAAAAATACATATTTTCAATTTTCTATCGGTTGTCTTGGTGGCGTAGCGTTGGATTGTGGCGAAGATAAATGGGATAATCATATAGAATACGGCGGTGAGGGCGGTGAAGTTTATGGTGGCGTTAACGTGTTTGAAGTGTACCGCCGTCAGCAATTGCAATTTTTGAAAGATCTAACCATACCTACGGCAAAATTTACCTTTGCGGTTACGCATATCTGCCCTGTGATGACTACTTATCACCCCGGTGATTGTTTCGATATTGAACGGGACGTGTACGCGGCTTGGAATACTGAATTAGAACGTCTTGGCACACAATTTATGTTGTGCGGACATTATCATAAAGCGTTTATTATCCCGTCGGATTCCCCGATGAATACATTGCCGCATGCATACCCGGTGATCGTGGGTTCAGAATGTTCGCAAACGGAGTTTATCGGCGCGGCAATTACTTTAAAAACGGATGCGGTGGAGGTGTTGCTCACGAACACGCAACATGAAGTTGTGGGGACACATCGTTTGCCTTTGGGGACGAATAAGTAAGAACAACGTAGAGAGAAGGAAGGGTTTGCTGCTGTGGATATCGATCGCGGCGATCGCAGATAAAAAAGTGAAAAGAAGGAAATGAACAGATGAATACAATAGACTTTTTAGTGGAAATTCCCGAAAATAAAACACCTGTTATTTTACAGCTGTCCGATCCGCAAATTCTGGATCCTTCGCAGGCTGCGCAAGGGCGGTTGTCTAAGGACGAATGTACGTATTGGGAAAAAGACAAAAAAGAAGAACGGTGTTTTGCGTTTATACGTGAAACCATTGAAAACACGGCTCCCGATCTGATTTTGATTGCAGGGGACGTGACGTATGGGGAATTCGATCACGACGGCTCGGCATTGCAAGCGTTTATCGAGTTTATGGATTCTTTTGAAATTCCTTGGGCGCCCGTGTTGGGCAATCACGAAACGGAAAGCGGTATGGGTGCGGATTGGCAATGCGCGCAACTTGAAAAATCAAAACACTGTCTTTTCAAACAGAGAACGTTGACGGGTAACGGAAATTACACCGTGGGGATAAAACAAGGCGAAACGTTGTCGCGCGTATTTTATATGTTGGATTCCAATGCGGGGAATCCGAGCGCGCATTCGCTTGCCAACGGACATTCTCAACATCCCGCAGGGTTCGGGGAAGACCAAATTGCGTGGTATACGGGACATATCCAAACGTTGAAAAAGAATTATCCGCAAACGAAAATTTCTTTCGTTTTCCATATTGCGATCTCCGCCTTTGAAAAAGCGTACGAAAAATACGGCTATGAGAGTGAGGTGGCGGCGTGCTGTCCGATCGATATCGATCGTTGTGCGGAAAAAGCAGACGGGGATTTTGGATATATCCTGCATCCGTTTGACGTTTGGGACAAAGAGGAAACGGTGTGGAAAGGGCTGAAAGAACTCGGCGTAGATTGTATTTGCGTAGGGCATGATCACGAGGTTTGCGCAAGCGTTGTTTACGAGGGGGTTCGGTTTCAGTTTGGATTGAAATCCTCAACCTACGATAGCAATCTTTATCAAACGGCAACGGGCGAACTTGTAAAAAGTTGGACGCCTGCGGGAACGCCGATCGTCGGCGGGACGGTGATGGAACTGTCGCTTATGGACGGGAGCATTGAAAAAGCGTACCATTATTATTGTAAAAAGGTGCGGTTTGAAAAGAATTGAAAGGGCGCATTTAAAAGAACGTGTTTTATAAAAACGCAGTTTGGAGGGGAGAATGACGAGTCGATATCCCATTGTTTTGGCGCACGGATTGATGTTGCGCGATATTCAATTTTTTAAGGCGTTTGGCAGGATCGAAAAGATTTTGAAAACGGAAGGATTTGTCGTGTACACCGCCGATACGGACGGCGTGGGAACGATTGAAAACAACGCGGCGCAGTTGGCGGCGTTTGTGGAAGACATTTTAAAGAAAGAGGGCGTGGATAAGGTGAATATCATTGCGCACTCGAAAGGCGGTTTGGATACGCGGTATATGATCGATCGGCTGGGTATGGGCGATAAAGTGGCGTCCGTCACCTTTCTTTGCACGCCGCATAAAGGTTCGCAAATCGCTACGAAGTTGTATAAATTGCCAAAGTGGATCAAGGGATTTATTGCATTTTGGATCAACGTATGGTATCGGATATTCGGGGATAAAAAACCCGACGTGCTGGAGGTGTGTCGGCAATTGCAAACTGCGCCCGACGGCGTGTTGGAAGACGCGGACAATAGCGACGGAATCTTTATGCAAAGCTTTTCCTCCACGTTAAAGCGAAGCCGCGACGATTTTGTAATGGGGATCCCTTTGAAGTTTTCGCGTAAGTACGAAAAAGGGGAATCGGACGGTATGGTCAGCGTGGAATCGAGTAAATTTGCCGAATACAGAGGGAATTGCACGGACGGTTCGGTGTCGCATACGGAGATCGTCGATTTTATGGTGCGGCGAAAGAAAAAGGAAAAGATATACGCTTTTTACGTAGGGATTTGCGAGGAGTTGGCAAACCGAGGCTTTTAAAAGAGGAAAGGCAAAAAACAGATAGAAAGACGGTGCGACTTGGGATTTGCGAAAACAGTAAATTTTTGAGCGACGACTTCGAGCGACGTAAATAAATAAAGACCGCACGAAAGGGTAAAACCTTCTGTGCGGTCTTTTTCTTTTTGCAATTATTCTTCTGCCTCAGTCCAATGGAGATTTACGCCCTCATTAAGACCTTCTGCCCACTTCTCGTTCCAATGCTCGCCGGGAGCAGATACACCAAAGTAAATATCAGTCATGTTATTTCCATAGAACACCCACGAACCCATCTTTTCAATGGAAGCGGGGATTGTAATGGTTTTTAGGCTTGTGCAGTTCTCGAACGCAGAACCCGTAATTTCTTTTACATGCTTTCCGAGGATAACGGTTTCAAGCGATGTGCAATTCTTAAACGCGCCTGCATAGATATATTCGGTTGCGTCGCTTATTTCAACCGTTTTAAGATTTGCGCAACCTTCAAATGCGCTTACGCCTATGGTAACTACGGCCTTGCCGACTTTTACACTTGTGAGTGCTGTCTGATTTTCAAAAGCGTCATCCGCAATCAGTGTAACGGTGTCGGGGATAATGACGGAGGTGAGTTTCTTTTCGCTCTTAAATGCGCCGTATCCGATCTCAACTACGGGGAGCCCTTTATGTTCAGAAGGGATAACAATATCGCCGCCTTGGTATCCTGCTCCAACTCTGTCAAGCGCGTAGCCCGTTTCGTTGGCTGTAAGTTTGAAAATAAATTCATATTCAAAGTTGCAAACGTCGCAAATATCGTCTTCGTTTTCGTCAATATGTTCACCGTAATCATGAACCTCTGCTTGAACGATACAATCATCGCGACCGCACACAAGTTGTCGCCAATGCTCCGTTTCGTTGTATCTCCAATCACTCATTGTATGCTTGTGTTTCAAAGAGTCGCAAGAAGCAAGGAGAGGTACGCACATAATGGCGCAAAGTGAAATAGCAAATATTTTTTTCATCATTTCCTCCGTTTTTGTTTAGGATAATCCCAGATGGAGTTCGAGCCAGCCGTATTGGTCGCTGTATTCTTCACTTGTTAAATATACAACTTCATTGCCCGATAAATCGATGAGTACGATGTAAGCATAATCGGTCAAATTTTTGTTTTCAAGGATTTTCTTCATTTGCGACAGACTGACGACGTGCAATGCCCGTATTTCTTTATCGCTTTTCATGCGATTTGTACCGAGGGTCGCACCGCATTCCCATTTGCCTTCGTCTTGCCAACAATAAACTTCAACGCCTTTTATGGGTTCGTTGCCTATGGTTGCATTGGGTAATTCGGGGTAATATATGTTAGAACAAGCGGCGCATACTGCGAATAATACGTATAACGCAACGGCACACAGCAATAAAGTCAAGCGTTTTTTCATAAAATACCTCCTAAGATGCCTGAATACGGAAATTTGGGAAAGGCCTTTGAATCATTATAACATAAACCGTATAAATAATCAAGGCTTTATTCGTAAAATGTTTTTTATACGTTAAGGCAAAGAAAAAACAGCGCATAGGCGCTGTTTTTGTCAATGGATATATGTTTTTTGAAATCGTTTAAGCGATACCCAACGCTTTTTTTGTTTTATACATTATGTAATAATTGTATGCGCCGAGGTAAATGCCTGCAATTACAACGATCGCAACAAGTGCCGCCCACATTTTGCCTACGATTTGCACCGCTTCACGACCGCCGAGGACGTAGGATATAAGAACGGACGCGCCTGCGGCTGTCGCCACTTTGCCTGCGGTGATGTTTTTGTTGATAAACCACACTTTTACGACAACAAAACCGTAAAACAGCATTTTTGCGTAAAAATAATAGCCGACGGGGAAACCTGCAAGCATAATAAGACAAAGGAAAAGCGTGCCCAAAAACGAATCGGGACTGGTGTTGCCAAGCAACATTAAGGAAAGAAATACTCCGAAAACGATCCCTAAAATACCGCCGATTTTTGCCCATTTTTTCGCTTGGTTGTTGAGAATGTCATAATTGGTTTTCTTCTCGTCGTCCGTATCCCCTAAGTCGATGGTGATCTCTTTTTTGAATTTTTTAAAATCCATAAAAACTCCTTCTTTTGTTTTTTTAATAAACATTTTGTTAAAATAGTGTAACATAATTTTGATGGTTTGTCAAGGGTTTGAAGTGTGTAAAAGTTTTAAATTTTTTCAGGCAGAGAGGGATTCGTAAAACAAAAAAATATAGGCATGGAAAAATCCATACCCATATTTTTGGCGCAGAGAGAGGGATTCGAACCCCCGGATGTTACCATCAATGGTTTTCAAGACCACCGTAATCGACCTCTCTACCATCTCTGCGTGTTTCAATTGAAATTAGCGAAGTTTTTAAACGTGCTTGTTTTTTTACCGCACTCGATACGCTTGCGATTATCAACTGTTTGAATCGATCCTTTTTGTCGCTTTTGCGACTACAGATCAATTTCACTCTATTATTATACTGAACCGAAAAGGAAAAGTCAATGATTTTTTGGGGGCAAAAACAGAAAATCCTTTCCCGAATGAAAAAGGGGAAAGGATTTTTGCTTATTGAATGTCCAATTCGGGCGGGACGTCAATTTCATCTGAAACGTATTTGCCGTTTTTCTTGCGTTGACGCACACATTCCGACAACAAATATTCGATTTGTCCATTTACCGAACGAAAATCATCTTCTGCCCATGCTGCGATTGCTTCATACAGCTTTGGCGATAGACGTAAGGGGACTTGTTTTTTCTGGTTTTCGTTCATAGTGACACCTGCCTTTTTTTGTTGCGCGTTCGTATGCACGAACGCTTTGCGGCGTACGCCGCGTATCGTTTGTTGGAAAGTTTTTTAACCAAACTTCCTTTTTTTGTTTTCTGTTTTATTAATAAAGACTGCCTGTATTGACGATGGGTTGCGCGTCGTGGTTGCCGCAGAGCACCACCAATAAATTGGATACCATTGCGGCTTTGCGTTCTTCATCCAACGAAACCAACTTATTTTCGTTTAAACGTTCTAACGCCATTTCCACCATACCAACGGCGCCGTCTACGATCATTTTTCTTGCGTCGATGATCGCGGATGCCTGTTGGCGTTGCAACATCACTGCTGCAATTTCGGGTGCGTATGCCAAATACGTGATGCGAGCTTCGATTATTTCGATACCTGCTTCGTCTACGCGGCTTTGTATCTCGTCGCGGATACGGGAAGCGACCACTTCGCTGGAACCGCGCAAACTGCCGTCGTCTTCGAGGCCGTCGCCCGTTGTGTCGATACCGGGGGCTACGTCATAGGGATAAATACGTACAATATTTCGCAATGCGCTGTCGCATTGTAAGGATAAATATTCTTTATAATTGTCCACGTTGAATACCGCTTTTGCAGTATCGACGATTCGCCACATAACGGCGATCCCGATTTCGACGGGGTTGCCAAGACAATCGTTTATTTTTTGACGGTTGTTGTTCAACGTCATAATCTTTAACGAGATCTTTTTATTGACGGGTTCAAACGAGATGTTTAAATCGGCGTTCATCGTCGGTTGCGCTTTGTTGTGCGAAACGTCGCCGCTTTGATTGAGCTTGGTTTGCGCCGCAGGGTTTACCGCCACGCAAAAGGGATTTATTGCGTAAAACCCTTCGCCTTTGATCGTGCCGATGTATTTTCCGAATAACGTCAATGCCAACGCTTCTTGCGGTTTTAATACGCGCAGACCGACGAGGGGGATCCATGCCAAACAGAACAAAACGAGCGAGGGAACAAATAAAATAACGCCAGCCTCGTCGCCGCTGTCCAACCAAATGCCACCGCAAATGATCCCAATCAATGTAAGTACTTCAAGCAGTATGCACAGTAATAACGTACGCATACCGTGTTTTTTGTTTTGCAATAAAATTTCTTGCATAATTTCAGCCTCCATATATGTTTGATATCAAAATAATATCATATATTTGGCTGATTGTCAAGAGGTTTTAGGAAAATTGTCGAAAAATTTTTATAGGGTGAAAAAATGAGGAAACAGTAGTGCGCCATAGGGCAATTTATAGGGGGTTCAATCAATCGATTAGGGTTTCGTATTCGGCATACAACTGATCGAGAAGATTTTTAATCGTTTCCAGACGATTGCATTTTTCCGTCAGCAGAGCGAAATTTCCCGTAACGGCGGGGTCGGAAAGTGCGGCGTTGATCGTTGCGTCTTCTTCCTCCAATGCCGAAATTTCCTCTTCGATTTTTTTAATGCGCGCTTTTTTTCGTGCGTCTGCCGCTCGGTCTTCTTTTGTTCTATGATAGCTTTCTTTATGTTCGGACTTTTGAGAAACGAGGGGGGCAGGTATTTGATCACTGCTTTTTTGACTGAATTTTACATTCTCTTTTACCGACGTTTTATAAGTGGTGTATTCGTCGTACGTGCCGTTAAATTCGATGGCTTGTCCGTCGGTGAGTTCTAAAATTTTTCCTGCCAGAGCGCGTATGAAATACCGATCGTGTGAAACGAACAGCACCGTGCCGTCAAATTCTTTCAAAGCTGTTTCCAAACTTTCGCGGGCGGGCAGATCGAGGTGGTTGGTGGGTTCGTCCAAGACGAGGAAATTGCCGTTTTCACATTCGAACACGGCGAGGGCAAGTTTTGCACGCTCGCCGCCCGAAAGCATACGCACTTGTTTATCCATGTCGTCCGCTTCCAATTTTGCTTGCGCCAAAATGTTGCGGACGCGCGTTTGATCCCACAATACGTGCCGTCCCCACAGCTCGTTTAAAACGGAATTGTTAGAGCCGAGGTTGGCGTTTTCCTGATCGTAGCAAGCAATTTTTACAAATCTGCCAAGACGGATATTCTCGTTTTTATTGTTTACGATCTCTTTGATCAGCGTTGATTTTCCCGTACCGTTATCCCCGACGACGGCGCATTTTTCTCCGCGCGTCAGCGTAAACGAGGCTTTTTTAAGCAAAGTTTTTTCGCCTGCCGTTAAATGCAGATCGGTGACGTCCAGCACTTTTTCGTAAGGTTTTTCCGTGTACGTAAACACGAAACGAGGGGGCGTAGGGGGGAGGGGTGGCTTTTCGATGAGTTCCATTTTCTCCAAAGCCAATCTTCTGGATTGCGCCATTTTGGTGGTGGAAGCGCGGACAAGATTTCGATCGACGTATTCTTGCAGATGCGCACGTTCCTCTTGCTGTTTTTCGTATTCTTTCAAAAGGTGCGCCACCCGTTCGGCTTTCAACGTTTTATACTTGCTGTAATTGCCTTTATAGGTGTACAGTTTTTTATTTTCGATTTCGTAAATATGCGAAACGATCTTATCCAAAAAATACCGATCGTGCGAAACAGTGAGGATCGCGCCTTTGTACGTCGCAAGATAATCTTCCAGCCAAAACAGCGTTTTCATATCGAGGTGGTTGGTCGGTTCGTCCAAGATCAAAAGTTCGGGGTCTTCCAACAGCAACCGACACAATTTTAACCGAGTTTTTTCTCCGCCCGACATCGTGCAAATGGGTTGATCGTAAACGTTTTCAAAGCCCATACCGTTTAAAACAGTGCGGATCTTCACTTCGTACTGATAACTGTCGCGCGCGGCGATTTGTTTGTTTAACGATTCGTATTTTGCCGCCAAAACGCGATATTCCGCGCTGTTTTCGTCGGTTTTGGAGATTTGTTCTTCTATGCTGCGCAAGGTGGCAATGGCGCGGATATCGGAAGAAAACACTTCGCGCATTTCTTCAAACACCGTGTTGGAAGAATCGTATCCGCCGTTTTGCGCAAGATAGCCGATCCGAACACCGTTTTTGCGGAACAGTACGCCGCCTTCGGGGTCGAGTTCACCCAAAATCAAGCGAATGAGGGTGGTTTTTCCTTCGCCGTTTGCGCCGATCAATCCAACGCGTTCGCTTTCGTTTAAAGCAAAGCAAACGTTTTCTAACAGACTGCCGCCGTTAAAACCGAATTGTAAATTGTCTGCGGAAATCAGCATAATGCTACACCTCGTCAAGAATAAGATAAACGGAAACCACCCAAAATAGGGGTATGAGATCGGAAGAAGAAAAATTGAAGCAGATCCGACGTTGGGAAGCGGAACTTGCCTATGCAACGCCGTCGCGCGCGGCGAAATTGGCGTCGAAGATCGTAAAAGCGAAATCGGGAAAACATTGAGTTGCGCCTTTGTGGCGGTTTGGGTGAAGTTCGCTTCTCGAGTGAAGTTTGTCTGGAGACAAGTGAAGTTTTGACAAATGTCATGTGAAGTTTTGTCTAGCGGCAAAGTTGTGGCTGGGATTTATAATGTCGATATGGTTATTAATATCAATAACGAAGGATAGAAAAGACAAGATCCAACGGAACGTTGGCGGAACGTTGGTGACTGCTTCGCAGTAGTGGCGCAAGCAAAGCTTGCTTAATTGGGGCTTAACTTTTGTGGGCTCTGCCCACACCCGTAAGGGACAATGCCCCTTAACCCCTTATTGGGTAACAATATGGTTACAAGTTCCAGTAACGAAAGATAGAAGTCAAGGTCAAGCGGAACGCTTGCCGTCCCTGCACCCTGACAAGAAACTGAGTTTCTTGACTTCTTGTTGGGTAACGACACGGTTATTAATATCAATAACGAAGGATAGAAAAGACAAGATCCAACGGAGCGTTGGTTAGAAATCCCAATCGGGGATATAGCCTTTGCTGCTGGAATCACGATCTTGCGCAAACAAGTTGTCAATGCCCAGCGTAAACGCCGTGTCCAACGCCGCGTTATACTCTCTCGCCGTGATCGGGCGGGATAATTCGGGGTATCCGTCGATATCGCCAAACGGCGTGTATTGACTCATCAAACTCAAATACGTGTCGTGCGGCAACGTATCGCGAAACCATTTCAACAAATGCTTGGTGTCGTTTCCGCAAAGTGGCATCACCAAATGCCGTACGATACACCCCGACAACATTTTTCCTCCCGCCGTCATTTTTAACGGCTTTGCGTTTGCCATAAATTCGATGGCGTTGCTTGCAACGTCGAAATAATCTTCTTTCCCCAAATACCGCTTGGAAAGGGCAGATGCATAAAATTTCATGTCGGGCAGGTAGATATCAACGTATGGGTCTATCATGCGCAACGTATCGATTTTTTCATAACTGCTTGTGTTATACACTACGGGGATTTGCGGTCGATAAACCTCAAATGCGGCAACCAGGTATGGGATGAGATGGCTCGGAGTCACCAGCGAAACGTTTTCCGCGCCCATATCTTCCAGCTCCTTAAAAACGTCTGCAAGTTGGTTCGGCGTGATTTGTTTTCCCCGTTTTGCCCGCGACACTTCGTAATTTTGACAAAAAGCGCAACGCAGATTGCAACCGCTGAAAAAGATAGTTCCGCTTCCCTTTTGAAAAGAAATGCAGGGTTCTTCAAACGGGTGTAAATAATATTTGGCGATCCGCAAACTTTGCGCACCGCACGCTCCCGCGCCCGTAAGACGGTTTGCGCCGCATTCCACCGGGCAGAGTTTGCAATTTTCTAATAAAGCGGTGGTGTTTTCGTTCATATTACCCCTGCCCAACGATATAATCATCTTATTATAACATAAAACGAAATAAAATGCAAGCGCCAAGCCTGATAATAACTTGACAAGGCGTAAAAAAAAGGGTATAATGGATATCCCGAAGCAAAAAAGCGTTACAAAAGACAAGGCTTTTTGAAAGTGGGAACTTCTTCGCAAATCCCAAGCGCGAAGATGAACTATGTTAAAAAGAGGATTTTTTACATGAAAAAGTTTTTTACCAGCGAAAGCGTCACGGAAGGACATCCCGACAAAGTGTGCGATAACATTTCCGACGGACTTTTGGACGCAATTTTAGCGGTCGATCCCATGGCGCGTACTGCGATCGAGTGCGCGGCGGCGTTTGATACGCTGTTGATCATGGGTGAAGTGACAACGACGGCAAACATCGATTATGAAGCAAAAGCGCGCGAAATTATCAAAGAAATCGGGTATGATTTCGGTACGTTCGCGTATGACAAGTGCAAGATCGTTACGGCGATCCACACGCAATCGCCCGATATCGCTATGGGCGTAAACGCGTCTTTGGAAAAGAAGACGGAAGGCGGCGACGAGGCAGATCAGTTGGGCGCAGGCGATCAGGGTATGATGTTTGGTTACGCTTGCCGTGAAACCAAAGAATTGATGCCTTTAACCTTATCCCTTTCCCACCGTTTGGCAAAGCGTTTGACGGACGTGAGGAAAAACGGTTTGTTGGGATATCTTCGTCCCGACGGAAAAACACAAGTGACGGTGGAATACGTAGACGGCTTTGCGCAACGTGTGGACACAGTGGTTGTTTCTACGCAACATGATGCGGACGTGTCGCAAGAACAGATTCGCGAAGATATGAAAAAATACGTCATCGACGAGATCATTCCCGCAAAGTTGATGGACAAAAACACAAAAATTTACATCAACCCCACGGGTAGATTTGAAATTGGCGGACCGGAAGGGGATAGCGGTTTGACGGGCAGAAAGATTATCGTGGATACGTACGGCGGCAGATGCGCGCACGGCGGCGGCGCATTTTCGGGCAAAGATCCTACGAAAGTGGACAGGAGCGCGGCGTATTATTGCCGTTATATTGCAAAAAATATGGTGGCGGCAGGGCTTGCGGACGAATTGGAAATACAGGTTGCGTATGCGATCGGCGTTGCCAATCCCGTTTCTGTATTTGTCGATTCGCACGGGACGGGTAAATTGGACGACGAGGCGTTGGCGGAAGTGGTGAAGAAAGAATTTGACTTGCGTCCGTACGCGATCATTCGCGATCTCGATCTTCGCAAACCCGTATTTAAAAAGACGGCGGCATACGGACACTTCGGATATAAAGGATTTACGTGGGAATATACCGATCGTGTGGACGCTTTGAAGAAATACCTTTCATAAAACGCTGATTGATGATTTACAAAAAAATATAAAGAAATTATGCGCGGTGGCCGTTGGCTGCCGCGTAACTTTTTTTGTGAAACACGATAAAACGGGCATACCGTGTATGCGTTGAAATATATTTACCTATGTGAATGTGCGCGCATGTTGATATGTATAAGTAAACAGGTATACCGTGTAGCGTTGAAAATAAAATAAGAGGGGTATGTACGGATTGAAAAAAGGAATTGCAATAAAAAAGAAGCTCCGTTTTAAGGAACTTCGTTTGTTTTATTTGTATTGTAAAAAGAGAGGATCAAAGCAGGATAATGCCGTTTTCTTTACAAATACGGCGGGTATCCTCATCCCAAAGAGAAACTTGCACTTCCCCGATATGCGCTTTTCCAAGCAATAGCATAGAAAGGCGGGATTGACCGATACCGCCGCCGATCGTCAAAGGCAATTCGCCGTTTAACAAGGCTTTATGGAAAGGAAGCGCGCGGCGTTCGTTTGCATTGGAGGCGGCAAGTTGGGCGTCTAACGATTTTTCGTCCACGCGGATTCCCATTGAGGAAATTTCCATAGCGCAACCCAAAACGTCGTCCCAAAACAAAATATCTCCGTTCAACGCCCAATCGTCGTAATCGGGCGCGCGGGAGTCATGGGGGTTTCCCGAACGCAGCTTATCCCCGATCTGCATGATAAACACCGTTTTATGTTCTTTTGTATAGGCGTTTTCCCGTTCTTTTGCGCTGATGTTCGGATAAAGATCTTCCAATTCTTGCGAGGTGATAAACGTAACCGTTCTGTAAAGTTCCACGTCGATTTGCGGATAGCGGCATTTTAAAAAATCCAAGGTGTCGCAGATCGCGCCGACGATGCCTTGCACCACTTTTTTTAAATAATCGGCGTTGCGTGTTTCGCGCGTGATGATCTTTTCCCAGTCCCACTGGTCGGTGTAGACGGAATGTAAATTGTCCATTTCCTCATCGCGGCGAATTGCGTTCATATCCGTGTACAAACCTTCGCCTGCGGAAAATCCGTACACGGCAAGCGCCATACGTTTCCATTTCGCCAACGAATGTACTACGACGGCGTCTGTTCCCGTTTCCTTTAAATCGAAACGAACAGCGCGTTCGACGCCGCTGAGGTCGTCGTTTAAACCTGTTTCGGGATCGACGAATAAGGGCGCGGATACTCGTTTTAAATTGAGCGCAAGGCACAGCCGTTCTTCAAACGTCCGTTTTAACAGTCCGATCGCCGTTTGCGTATCGTATAGGCTTAACGTAGAGCGATAGCCGCTTGGAATGATCACTTTGCTCATAAAAAGTTCTCCGCTTAAAAAGTTTTTTACAGTATAGCATATTTTTGTGGACGTGTCAACAAAAATACGGAAAGAGGGAAAGAATGATGGCGAAAACGGTGCAGAAGAAAAAATTAAAAACAGAAAAAAGTAAAAAAACGGTGTGGAGGGGCGGAAAAACGGGTATATAAAAACAGTGTTTACGCGAAAAAGCGGGGAGAAGGGCGCGTTTTGCAATAAAATTTGCAAAAACGGCTTGAAAATGCTTTGATTTTTGGCGGAAATATTGTACAATATATAATGACGATATGGTGCTTGATATGCGCTTTTAAAAAAGGCGAGTCGGGCAAAGTAAAGAAAAAAATAAAACGAAGAAAAATAAGGTATCGGAGTAATTATGGGACTGTTTAGTTTTTTAAAAGGCGGCGACGCAAGAAAGCATCTGAAAATGTTGGAAAAAATGGCAGACGTCGTGGAGAGTTTAGAACCGAAATATCAAGCGATGGACGACGAAACGTTGAAAGGTCAAACGCAGGTGTTGAAGAACAGACTTGCCGCGGGGGAAACGTTAGATGATATTTTATACGACGCATTTGCGGCGTTGCGTGAAGCGGCGAAGCGTGTTTTGGAAATGCGTCATTTCCGTGTGCAGATTATCGGCGGTATTTGTTTGCATCAAGGCCGTATTGCCGAAATGCGTACGGGTGAAGGGAAAACGTTGGTTTCCACGTTGCCCGCATACCTCAACGCTTTGACGGGAAAAAGCGTACACATCGTAACCGTCAACGATTATTTGGCGAAACGTGACGCAGAATGGATGGGGAAAGTGCATAAATTTATGGGGCTCACCGTCGGCGTCGTCGTGCCGGGTATGGAAGACGATGAAAAACGCGAAGCGTACAAGTGCGATATCGTGTACGGTACGAATAACGAATTCGGGTTCGATTATCTCCGTGACAATTTGAAAACCGACCTCAATAAAATGGTGCAACGCGATCTGTCTTTTGCGATCGTGGACGAAGTGGACTCCATTTTGATCGACGAAGCAAGAACGCCGTTGATCATTTCGGGAAAAGGGGAAAAATCGTCTGAATTGTACGTAAAAGTGGACAGATTGGTGCGCACGCTTTCGGGCGGGTTCGACGATGAGTTGAAAGAAGAGCAGGAAGCGGCGTTGGAAGAAGAACGCGCCAATAAAAAGAAAAACAAGAAAAAGAAAGTGGTGGAAGACGTGGACGACGATGAAGATGAAAGCGTCGATTACACGAAAATGACGTTGGAAGAACAAGCCAATTACGAGGCGGAACTTGCCGAACGGAAAGCGGCTGCTGCGGCGACTGCGCCCGAAGGAAAACGCTCGTTGGCGGCTGCGCGAGATTGGGATTATATCATCAACCGTAAGGAAAAGACGGTGGAGCTCACCGAAAGCGGCGCGAGAAAAGCCGAACGCTTCTTCCGTATCGATAACATCGCGGAAATCGAACATGCAGACCTCAATCACCACATTCAACAAGCGTTGAAGGCGCATAAATTGTTCCATCTGAACGAGGATTATATCGTAAAAGAAACGGATAAAGGCACGGAAGTCGTCATCGTAGACGAATTTACCGGCCGTTTGATGGACGGACGTCGGTATTCGGACGGGTTGCATCAAGCCATTGAAGCAAAAGAAGGGGTGGAAGTGCGCAGCGAAAACAAGACGTGGGCGACGATCACCTTCCAAAATTATTTCCGTTTGTATAAAAAGCTGTCGGGTATGACGGGTACGGCAAAGACGGAAGAAGGGGAATTCAGAACCATTTATTCGCTCGACGTTGTGGAGATCCCCACAAACCGTCCCATTCAGCGTGTGGACGCGCCCGATATGGTATATTCGACGGTAGACGGTAAAAAACGTGCGATCGTGGACGAAATCATGAAACGCCACGAAAGCGGTCAGCCCATTTTGGTGGGTACGTCGTCGGTGGAAAAATCGGAAGAAATTGCTCGTTTGCTTAGAAAAGTGGGCGTAAAACACAACATTTTGAATGCGAAAAACCACGAACGCGAAGCGGAGATCGTTGCGCAAGCCGGACGTTTTGGCGCAGTGACCATTTCTACCAATATGGCGGGGCGCGGTACGGACATCTTGCTTGGCGGTAATCCCGAATATTTGGCGAAAAAACGTTTGCGTGAAGAAGGCGCAAGCCGTGAAGACGTTGAGTTGGCGATCAGTATGTATATCACCGACGTCAGCGAAGAAATTCAAAAATTGCGCGACCGTTATAAAGAAGTGTACGCGTATTATAAAAAGCAGACGGATGAAGAAAAGAAACAAGTGATTTCCGTGGGCGGTTTGTGCATTATCGGTACGGAACGTCACGAATCCAGACGTATCGACAACCAGTTGCGTGGGCGTGCGGGACGTCAAGGGGATATCGGTATGTCTATCTTCTATCTTTCGTTGGAAGATGAATTGGTGCTTCGTTTCGGCGGCGAAAGAATGAAATCGTTGTATGCACTGTTCAAGATAGACGAAGATACGCCGTTGCAATCGAAGATGCTTTCGGGCGGGATCGAAAACGCGCAGAAGAACATCGAAGGCAGAAACTTCGGTATCCGTAAAAACGTATTGCAATACGACGACGTTATGAACAAACAGCGTGAAGTGATGTACGGCGAACGTATGAAAGTGCTTCGCGGCGAAGACGTACACGAACAAGTGTTGAAATATATTCCCGATTACGTAGCGGAAACGCTGTCATCGGCGGTGGACGTGGACGAATTGCCCGAAAAATGGAGCGAAGTGGAACTTAACGCGGCGTTGGAGGCAAAGGTGTTGCCCGAAGGAACAAATTACGTCACGCGCGAGCGTTTGATGAAGTGGGATTATGAATTGGCGCTGAAAAAGATTTCGAACAAAGTTGCCAAAGAATACGAAAAGAAAATTGCCGAAATGAAAGAATTCGGCATCGATTTCAGTATGGTGGAACGTAGCATTTTGTTGAGAACGGTAGACAGAAACTGGATCGACCATATCGACGCGATGGATCAGTTGAGAAAAGGGATCAGTTTGCGCGCTTACGGGCAGGTAGATCCTATCATTTCGTATAAACAAGAAGGGTTTGATATGTTTGATGAAATGATCGAACGTATCCAACGTACGACGATCAGTTTCTTGTTGAAAGCGCGGATCGACGCTCGGCCTGCGCCCGCTCCCGCTCCTGTACAGACTCGTCCTGCTGAAAACGGCGGGAATGCGGTAAACAGCGAAACGCAACCTGCGCCCGCTGCACCTGCAAGAAAATTCCGTCGTCAACAACCTGCGCCGTTGTCCAGTATGTCTTCGTTTAAGCAAGACGAGAAAGCAAGCGGCGAAAATAAGGAATAACGGTTTTAGGATAAATCCTTCGATTTTAGGGCAATATAGCGTTGTCCTCGGTTTGAAAAAATAAGGAAAATATATGTTTAAAGCAGACGATTACAGATTGAAAATACAAGGAATGCGCGTGACGTTGAAAGAGGCGGAATACGCATTGGATATCGAACATTTGCGCCCTCGCCTTGCGGAATTGGAAAAGGAACAGGAAAACCCCGAAATTTGGCAAGATTTGGAAAAATCGACGAAAATCGGGAAAGAAGTTTCGGCGATCCGCAATAAAATTGCGGCATACGAAAAAGGCGCAACGGCGCTTTTCGATGCGGAAGACGTTGTCGATCTTATCGAAGAAACGGAAGACGAAAGTTTGATTCCCGAACTCGATGAAATGTTGACGTTGGCGGAAAAAGACATTGAAGATATGCGTATCCGCGCAATTTTGAAAGGGGATTACGACAACCACAACGCGATGCTTACGTTGCACGCCGGCGCAGGCGGAACGGAAGCGTGCGATTGGTGTCAGATGCTCTATCGTATGTATTGCCGCTATTGCGAAAAAATGGGATTTAAGGTGTACGAATTAGACCGTGAAGCAGGGGACGGCGCAGGGTTTAAAAGCGTTGCGTTCCGTGTGGAAGGGGAAAATGCGTACGGATATTTGAAAGCGGAAATGGGGGTACACCGTTTGGTGCGTATTTCCCCGTTTGACGCAAACAAACGCCGCCAAACCTCTTTTTGTTCGTTGGAAGTTATGCCGGAAGTGGAAGACGACAACGAAGTGGAGATCAACGACGACGATATCCGTATCGATATCTACCATTCGGGCGGCGCAGGCGGTCAAAACGTAAACAAAGTTGCGTCGGCGGTGCGGATCACGCACTTCCCGACGGGAATCGTCGTACAGTGCCAAAACGAGCGTTCGCAGTTGCAAAATAAAGCGATGTGTTTTGCAATGTTGCGTTCGAAATTGCTGGAAAAGAAGATCGAACAGCGTCAAGCGGAAGCGCAGGCAATGAAAGGCGACGTGAAAAAGATAGAATGGGGCGCGCAGATCCGTTCGTACGTCTTCTGCCCGTATACGATGGCGAAAGACCACCGTACGGGGTATGAAAAAGGGGATATTCAAGCGGTGATGGACGGCGAGATCCACGGCTTTATTATCGATTATTTGAAGAAAGCGTAACACGAAAGGTGGGGGGCAGGTATGAGATGACTGCCCCTGTTTTCATTTTTGGGTTGGTTTCTCTTTTAAAAATTTTGGAAAGAAATATGAAGTATAATCCGTTGAACGAAATTGATTTAAACAAAGAAAATCCTATAATTTTGGGGATCGAAACGTCCTGCGACGAAACGGCAGCGGCGGTGATTTGCGGTAGAAAAATTTTATCGGATGAAATAGCGTCGTCGGCAAATATTCAGGCTTTGTACGGCGGCGTTGTGCCGGAGATCGCATCGCGCGCGCACACCGATTACGTAGCGGCGGTGGTGGAACGGGCCGTAAAAAATGCGGGCATTACGTATGCGGACATCGACGCGGTGGCGGTGACGTACGGCGCGGGATTGTTGGGGGCGTTGCTGGTGGGGGTTTCCTTTGCCAAAGCGTTTGCGTATGCGTTGAATAAACCTCTGATCGCGGTCAATCATATCCGTGGGCATTTGGCGGCGGCGTATTTGGATTCGCCCGATTTAAAACCTCCGTTCGTGACGTTGCTTGCCAGCGGCGGACATACGGCTGTTTTGTATGCGAAATCGGAAGCGGAATTTGAAATTTTGGGTGCAACGTTGGACGATGCTGCAGGCGAGGCGTTTGATAAAGTGGCGCGCGTATTGGGGTTACAATACCCAGGCGGGCCGAATATCGAACGTTGCGCGTTGGACGGAACGGCAAACGTGCCGATGCCGAAAATGTTGAAAGGCGGCGGCGGATATAATTTTTCGTACAGCGGCTTAAAAACGGCGGTCATCAATTATTGTCATACGAAAGAACAGAAGAACGAAACGTACAGCAAGGCGGACGTAGCCGCCTCTTTCCAATGCGCGGCAGTGGACGTTTTGGTGGAGAAAACGATTGCGGCGGCGAAAGAAAAGGGAGTAAACTGTATCACCGTCGGCGGCGGGGTAGCTGCCAACACCTATTTGCGCCAAGCTCTGCAAGCGGCGTGCAAAAAGGAAAACTTTCGATTGGTATTGCCGGAAAAACGGTATTGTACGGACAATGCGGCGATGATCGCCTCGGAAGGCGCGGTGCAGTATCGATTGGGGAATTTTGCGGATATGTCGTTGAATGCAAAAGCTTCCATTCCGTTGGCGGCGACGTTGGAAACGGTGCAAAGCCGTCGGGCGAATGCGGCAAAGGGGGGGTAAATGGAGCATTTTATTGAAATTTTAACGCACGCCGTAAAAGATACGCTGCCGTTGTTGCCGTGGATCTTGTTTATGTATATCATCATCGAATTGTTGGAAAATAAAACGGATTTTAAAAATTCCAACAAATTAGGTGGGAAGTTGGGGCCGTTGGTGGGATCGGCAACGGGATTGATCCCACAATGCGGATTTTCCGTGATGGCGGCGAAATTATTCGAGCAGAAGTATATCACGTTGGGGACGATGTTTGCAATCTTTTTCGCCACCAGCGACGAAGCGTTTATCATTATGCTGTCTTCGGGCGAGGGAGCGGTGTGGGTGTTGCCTATGTTGGTGGCAAAAATCCTCATCGGCGTGTGCGTCGGGTATGCAGTGGACGGCGTGTTGAAATGGATAGGACGGGGGCAGGTATGCGTTGAAATGCCGAAAACTGCTGCGGAGTCTTCGCCGCAAACGGTGCATGAAATATTCATACAGGCATATTTAAGCGAGCGAGAAGTGGAAATAAACTGTTCGTGCGGGCGCACGCATGAGGCGGGGAAACCTTGGCTGAATTATTTGTTTTACCCGATGTTGCATACGGTGAAAGTGGGCGCGTTTATCTTTTTGGTGAATTTTGTTTTGACGTGGATCATTCATTCGGTGGGGGAAGACGTGTTTATCGCTTTTATGGAGCGCAACCGTTTTTTACAGCCTTTTATCACTTGTGCGATCGGGTTGATCCCCAACTGTGCATCCAGCGTGGTGTTGACGGAGGCGTTTTTAAGCGGCGGGATCACGTTTGGATCGTGTATTGCAGGGCTTTGCACCAATGCGGGAATGGGCTTTGTCGTTTTATTGAAAAATGTGGAAAAATGGAAACGGAATTTGTTTTTTATCCTGTTTTCCTACATTGTTGCCGTCATTTTGGGGATTATATTCAATATTTTTCCGCTTTGGTGCGGGATTTAAAAAAGAAAAATACCGCGAAGTTGTTTAAAGACAGGCGATTTCGCGGTATAAATATATATAGAAAGAAAATTTCTTGGAGGGATCGAAGAATGGAAGAAGTGAAAGTGATCGGTTTACAAGACGGCGTGTTGCGCATAGCATTGTTTGGCGACATCGATTTGGGAAACGCCGAAGAATTTTATCAAGCAGTGATGGAGGGGTATAAGGCAACCCCTGCGAACCTGTTGTTTGATTGCCAAGAATTGAATTTTATCGATAGCACGACGTTGGGTACGTTTGTAAAAATTTTAAAAACGGTGAAATCAGATGGGCATAAGATGACGCTTTTCAATTTACAAGCGAAGATCAAGAAGCTGTTTTTGATCTGCGCGTTGGATAATATTATGGAGATTGCGTAATATGGAAAAATTTTCGGTTTCATTGCCCTTGGCGGGTGAATATTTGACGACGGTACGGTTGACAACGGGCGGACTCTGCGCTTTGGCGGGCTTTGACGTGGACGCGACGGAAGATTTTAAAGTGTGCGTAACGGAAAGTTTGCTTATTTTAAAGCGCAACGGATTTTCTACGGCGAATATTTTATTCACCGTCGGAGAGGCGTTGGGTTGCGTTGTGGAAGGTTGCGGAAACCCGTCGAAAAAAGAAGAAGGTTTGGAAGATGAAATTTCCCGCGCGCTGTTGTCGGCGTTGTTGGGGACGGTTGATTTTGTAAAAGACGCTGCGGGTACGCGCGTGGAAAAAATTGTTTTTGAAGGCTGAGAGGAATGACGGAAGAAAAGATCGATTTGCTGTTTCAGCAATACAAAGAGAGCGGCGACGTCGCATTGCGAAATCGAATTGCCGAGCATTATCTCTACATAGCCGATATTCTCGCTAAAAAATTTGTGGGGCGCGGTGTGGAATACGACAATTTAAAGCAAGTGGCATCGTTTGCATTGCTCCGTGGGATCGATCGGTTTGATCCTACGCTGGGAATGCAATTCACCACGTTTATTACGCCGACCATCACAGGGGAGATCAAAAATTATTTTCGTGATAAATCGCGGATGGTGAAATTGCCGAGGCGGTTGGGCGAGATCAGCGTGCAGATCCGCAATTTTTCAGCGGCTTACGAAGCGGAGCAAGGGGTGAAACCCAGTGTAAAAGCAATCGCCAATGCGTTGTCTCTTTCGGAGGAAGACGTGGTGCGGGCGTTGGAAGTGGGCGGCACATTGTCGTTGGATAGTATGGCGGCGAACGAAGAAGGGGAAGACCATTCGCTGTACGCTCTATTGCCGGACAGTGAAGATAAATACGAGAATTTTGAAATAAAAGAAACTTTGCGCGCGGCGATGAAAGATTTTTCCGATACGGAAAGAGCGCTGATCAAACATCGGTATATCGAGGAATTGTCGCAAAGTGAAACGGCGAAAAAATTGGGTGTTTCGCAAATGTTCGTTTCGCGAATGGAACGGAAATTGCTGACGCGGTTGAAAGAACGGTTGAAAGATTCGATATAAAATGACAAAGGAGGGGATTCGTATGCTGCAATTGGAAGTGAAAGACAATGCAACGTTGAAAGAGGCGCTGGAAGCGCTGTGCGCTTTTCTTACGGCACGCGATATTCCTTCCGAACGGATATTCGACAGTAAATTAGTGGCGTGTGAGTTGCTTGGCAACGTTTTGCGTCATGCGGACGGCAATGCGCGGCTGAAAGGGGAGATCAAGGACGGATTTATTGAATTGAAGGTGTTTTCCGACGTTATATTTCATCTGCCCGAAACACGGCTGTGCGCCGACGTGTTTTCCGAACACGGCAGAGGTCTGTTTTTAGTGGATAGCGTTTGCGAAAAACGTGTGTTTGCCGAACAGGACGGAATACGAGTATTGATTGAAATTTGCCGTTGAAACCGCTGATAAAATATGGAATGTCATAGAGGAAAAAAGCAATCGAACTTAAGTTCGGTTGCTTTTTTGTCAGTTTCGAGAGAGGTTTTGCATTGTGGCAAAGTTGTGGGAATATTAAGATGACGACAAGGTTATTAATATCGGTAACGAAAGATAGAAAGACAGGATCCAACGGAACGTTGGCGGAATGTTGGCAGACTGCTACGCAGTAGAGGGCGCAACCTAACGGTTGCTTAATTGGGGCTACTCTTTTCGTGGGCTCTGCCCACACCCGCAAAGGGCAATGCCCCTTAACCCCTTATTGGGTAACGATACGGTTATTAATATCGACAACGAAAGATAGAAAGACAGGATCCAACGGAACGTTGGCGGAATGTTGGCAGACTGCTACGCAGTAGAGGGCGCAACCTAACGGTTGCTTAATTGGGGC
>JAFTPQ010000065.1 GCA_017463205.1 Clostridia bacterium | reverse complement strand
TTTCAAAACCTGCGATCATACGTAACGTAGTCGTTTTTCCGCAACCGGAAGGGCCGAGAAAGGTTATAAATTCGCCTTTCCTTACATATAAATTAATGTTTTCAACAACGGAAACCCCGTCGAATTGTTTGCAAACGTCGATCAGTTCGATGATGTGATTGTTTTTTTCAGCTTTTGTGGTCATATAAGCGATCTCCTAAATCAAATTGATGATTATGAAATGGTACTATGTCAAACATAATTATTTTGTCAGACATAATACTAAAAATTAGGCGGGGTAGAAATCCAAAGGAAACGCGCCTTTCCGCTTCCTTTATTGATGATGGAGTGCGGTTTATTGGCTGGATAATAAAAGGCTTCGCCTTTTTTACAGATATGATGTTTATTGCCCAACACCACGGCGATCCTGCCTTCTAAAACGTAACCGAATTCTTCGCCTTCGTGGGGGATATCCCCCGACGTTTCTACGTTTTCGGCGAGTTCTACCAATACGGGTTCCATCATATTTTTTTGCGCGTTGGGGATCAGCCAATGCCATAGCACACCGTCGGAATCTTTTTCAAAAAATTCATTTTTGGAAAATACGACTTTTTCTTCGGTTTCTTCACGGAAAAATTCAGCGAGATTGCTGCCCAAAGCCGCTAAGATATCCGTCAGTGTTGCGATGGAAGGGCTGTTCAAATTATTTTCCAATTGGGAAATATAACCTTTTGTCAGCTCGCATCGATCGGCTAATTCTTCTTGCGTTAAGCCTTTTTGGTGGCGCATTTGTTTTATTTTACGACCTAAATTCATAATGCCTCTCCATGCTTTACAAGCCTTGATAATGAAATAAGAGTTTAATAAAACAAACCTTTTGTCATTCATTACATCCGCAATCGTGGCGGTTTGTTAATAATAAACGAAAAGTTTAGTTAAAATAAACTCTATGATAAATATTATATGAAAAAGAGGGGAAGATGTCAAACGTTTACAATATAGTTTTAAAATATTTTTACAAGAAACCGTAAAAAAATGTTTGCAGAAAAAAAACTCTTAAAAAATGTTAGGAATAGGTAAGGATGAAAGAGGGACAAAGAAAGGAAATGAATCACGAAAAAACGGGTCTACCAATTGGCAGACCCTCATATTTATAATATGTGGTATTATAAAAATTGTTTTCTCAGTTTAACGCAGCAAGCTTTTTCGCAAGTTTCGCTTTTCTGTTGTTTGCGTTGTTCTTATGGATAACGCCTTTCGTAACAGCACTGTCGATTGCGGAAACGGTTTCGGGATAAAGCTTGGTTGCAGCTTCTTTGTCGTTTGCGTCAACAGCAGCAAGGAATTTTTTCACTTGCGTCTTCAAAGCGGATTTGATCGCTTTGTTTCTCATGGTTTTCTTTTCAATTACCAACACTCTTTTCTTTGCGGATTTAATATTAGGCATAATTGTCTCCTTATTTTTCCATTTTTTCTAATGATTTGAATATCGTAGATTATTTTAGCATAATTTCTTGTGAAAGTAAACTGTTTTTCGGTGGAAAAATACGAAAAACGATAAAAATTTTTAAAAAATTATTTTTTAGGGGGTAAAATGTAGGTTCAAATGGGGGGAGTAGCGTTTTTTGACAGTGGAATTGGAGGGTTGACGGTTTTAAATGAATGTAGAAAAAACGTTCAAGGCGAAACGTTTTATTATTATGGCGACAATCATCACGCTCCGTACGGAAATTTATCTCCGAAAAAGATACGTCGTTACGTATTTCGCGCGTTTCGTCTTTTTCATCGGTTAAAAGTCGATGCGGCGGTGTTGGCTTGTAACACGGCAACAGCGTTGTGTATCGATCGGCTGCGGAAAAAATTTTCCTTTCCGATCATTGGCGTCGAACCCGCTGTTTCGCTGGGGATTGACACGGAAGGGAAGGTGTTTGTTCTTGTTACGCGCGCGACATATAATAATAAAAGGTTTCAATCGCTCTGCCAAAATGTATTTGCGCGGGCGGATCTGCTGAAAACCGAATGGAAGGTGTTTCCGTGTGATGGCTTGGCGGGGGAGATCGAACGGCATATTTTAGATTCCGATCACGATTATACGCCTTTTCTGCCGCGCGGCGAACCGAGCGCCGTTGTGCTGGGGTGTACGCATTACAGCTATTTGAAAACATATATAACTAATTTTTATAGTTGCTGTGTTTTAGACGGAAATAAGGGGGTGGCAAAGCGGTTAAACGAAGTTTTGTTCCTAAAAAACAGGATGCAAAATGCAGACGATAGGGACGGGCGACCACCTCGACGAAAGAAGGGATATTTTCGACCATTTTTATCCACTTTTTTCATCGAAAAGGTACGTCGAATAAAAACAAACAAACGTTCGTGTTTTTTAAGCCGAAAAAAATCGGGAAAGTCTTATACGGTCGAGGGTGTAGAGATTTATTTTCTTGGAAAAAATGCGTCAAAAAACGCGTCAATTTATAAACAAATGTTCGGATTTGAATAAAAAACGTCAAAAGTGGTCTAAAATCCCAAAATTTTCAAAAAAATTTTAAAAAATTTATAAAAAAGTCTTGACAATGGTTAAAAGTGGTTGTATAATAGTTATATAAATTATCGTTATAGGTTAGAAAAGCGAAAAGGAGGGCAATATGACGTACAGCATGAAAGGCATGTTCGAACATCAGATCGATGACAAAAATCGTTTGCGTATTCCCTCGAAGTTTCGTAAAGCCTTAACGGGAGAAAACGGGGAAAAGACGTATAGCTTTTTCAGAGGTATGAATAACTGTATCTGTGTAATGGAAGACGAATTGTTGGATGAAAAGATCAGTTCGATTTCCGAAGAAGCGATATCGGAAAGCAGTCACGCGTCAACGTTGTTTTTCGGCTCGATCTTTTCTGCGGAAGAAGACGCGCAAGGTAGGGTGGTGCTTCCGGCGCCGTTAAAACGGATGGCAGGCATCAAAAAGGATGTGATCACCTTGGGGCGCGGCAGTCGTTTGGAAATTTGGGCGGCTGAAAAATACTATGAATATATTGAAGGAATCGATTACGACGCCGAATTGAAGAAATTGGGGATTTAAACGATGTTAGAATTTTCGCACAAACCGGTCATGCTGGAAGAATGTATGGAAGGGCTTGCCTTAAAAGACGGTGGGCTTTGGTTTGACGGGACGATCGGCGGAGGCGGACACTCTTACGAAATATTGAGAAGGACTGCGCCCGCGGGGAAATTGATCGCGACGGATCTCGACGATGAGGCAATTGCGGCGGCAACCAAACGGTTGAACGAATTTGGCGATCGGTTTTCAATATATAAATCAAATTATAAAGATTTTGAAAGTGTTTTTGAAAGAGCGGGGGTAGACAAAATCGACGGAGCTTTGTTGGATTTTGGCATATCTTCCCATCAAATAGACGATGAAAACCGCGGATTTGCTTATCGAATGGCGGATGCGCCTTTGGATATGCGTATGAATACGTCGGCGTATTTGACGGCAGAAATCGTCCTCAACACCTATTCGGAAGCGGACCTGACAAGAATATTAAAAGTGTACGGCGAAGAAACGTTTGCGAAGCAAATAGCGCACAACGTTGTAAAATACAGAGAGAGCAAGCCGTTGAAAACGTCGGGAGAGTTTGCCGAGATCATCAAAAACAGTATACCTGCAAAATTCCGTTACGGTGCGCCGTGCGAAAGAAAAAGTTTTCAAGCGATACGCATTGAAGTGAACGGGGAATTGGATGGGTTATACGAATTGGTGTTGGCGTTGACAAGACGGTTGAAAAAGGGCGGAAGAATCGCGATTCTGACCTTCCATTCGTTGGAGGACAGAATCGTGAAAGAAGCCTTTAAATACATGGAATCGCCGTGTACGTGTCCGGGAAACTTTCCCGTTTGTGTATGCGGTAAAAAACCGGAGATCAAAATTGTAAACAAAAAACCGATCACGGCAAGCGAAGAAGAATTGCAAAACAATTCGAGAAGCAAATGCGCAAAGCTGCGCATAGCGGAAAAAATTTGAAGAGAGTACGAATGATAAGGAAATAACGTAAAAGCCGAAAACAAGGGAAAGACAAAAATACGGAGGAGCAACATGGAATTGGTAAGAGAGCGCGCGGCGACGGAAATATCCGTCGAAACCCAAGAAGCGCAAGCGCACAATGCACAGATCAGAGAACGGTATCTTAAATTGCAAAGTATGGAAGCGACGCAGTTTGCTTCGGAAGATACTGTATATGCGCCGACGAAAACACGTGATGTGTATGTTGAGCAGCAAAATACAAGCACCTATATGCCGAATTTTGGTTCTGCGTCTGTCGTAGAACAAGCTCCTCATGTAACAGAGTACGTTCGTTCGAGCGATTCGCCGTTGTTTACGACCGAGAAATTTGAACGTTTTGCAATCGCAGACGAACCTGTTGCAGCAGTGGAAACATATGCGACGCCCACTTATATTGCTCCTACATACACAGCACCTTCTTTTGTTGCGGACGTAACTACGTACAAAACGCCTGAAATCCAAAAGACGGAAAAGGCTGAATCGTACGAATTGAGTATTTTTGCGAAATTGGCAATGGTATTGTTTGCGGTTGTTGTAGTGGCTTTATTGTCTTGGATCGGCGTCAATTCTCGTATGCTTGATCAAAAGAATTTAGAATTGCAAAATTTGGAAGCACAAAGGGAAGAATTGATCGAACGTAATGCGGAAATTCAGCGTCGTATCACAGATGCAAAATCGGAGGAAACGATCCGCCAATATGCGCAATCGCAGGGGATCGTAATCGATTAAAATCAATGGGAGAACGATGATCAAACGATCTGATACAAATTATTCGATATCGATTTTACGAAAGAGGTTATTTGCCGTAAGTATGGCGATAACCTTTCTTTTTTGCGTTTTATGCGGTCGTTTTTTATACGTGCAGGTGATTTGGAGCGAAGAATTGGGGTATCGCGCGTTGGATCAGTGGACGCGCGAAATTCCGATCGTGGCGCAACGGGGTATGATCACCGATCGCAACGGTGTCGTCTTGGCGGAAAACCGAACGGCGTACACGGTGTATGCGCGGTCGAATGCCGTGACGGATAAGGAGAAAACGGCGTTTTTATTAGCAGATGCATTGTCGTTGGACGGGCAAACAACGTATGAAAAGTTGACGAAAAAAAAGGCTTCGGAAATCACGGTTGCCAAACGTGTTGAAAAAGAGAAAATTGCCAATTTGGCAACGCTGTCTTTGGACGGGGTTTATTATTCGCGGGATAATATTCGTCAGTATCCGAAAAACGACGCCTTGTGTCAAGTATTGGGCTTTACTTCGTCGGATAACGTTGGGACGACCGGATTGGAGAAATATTACGACGGATATTTGTCGGGGAAAAACGGAGAAGTTTTACATGAAACAGATTTGATCGGCATTGATATCGAGGGGAGCGTTGCTACGTATTTGCCTGCGGAGGACGGTTATCATATCGAATTGACGATCGATTACGGGATACAGGAAATAGCGGAAAGCGCATTACAGCGCGCGGTGGCGACATATTCGCCTGTATCGGCGGAGTGTATTGTTTTGGATGTAAATACGTTTGAAGTGCTTGCGCTTGCCAATTATCCCTCGTACGATTTGAATGACGTTCCGCGAAACGACAGCGAGGCGTTGAATCGTTTGTCGCGCAACCGTTTGATTTGCGATATTTACGAACCGGGTTCTACGTTTAAGATCATCACTTCTGCGGCAAACGTGGAGGAAAGCTTGCGTGGCAATGCGAAAGCGTTTTCGACGAATTATGTGTTTTCAAGTTCGCGGACGCGCGCAGTGGACGGAACGACGGTGAAATGTTGGAGTAATCATGCCAACGGAAAACACAGCAATCAAACGCTTGCGGAGGCGCTGAATAACAGTTGCAATCCGTGTTTTACGGATATTGCATTATCGTTGGGAAAGGAAAAATTTTACGAATATTTATCGGCGTTCGGTTTTGGAAAAAAGACGGGGATCGATTTCAGCGGCGAGGCGTACGGATTGTTGATGCCGCAAACGGCGGTGCGCGCTTGCGATTTGGCTCGTATCGGTTTTGGGCAAACGATCGCCGTGACGGGGATACAGCTTGCGTGCGCAACGGCAGCGGCGGTAAACGGCGGATACTATTACACGCCGCGATTGGTGAAACGCATTTATGCCAACGATGGATATGAAGTGTTGAAAACGGAGAAAAAACTGCAAAACAGGACAATCAGCAAAGAAGCGTCGGACGTCTTGGCGAAAATGTTGGAAGGGGTAGTTCGTGACGGCAGCGGCAAAAAGGCGTATATAGAGGGATATAAAGTAGGCGGAAAGACGGGAACAGCGCAAAAATTTGAAAACGGGCATATTGCAGCAGGGAAATACGTGTCATCGTTCGTGGGATTCTTTCCTGCGAACGCGCCCAAATATCTTGCGCTTGTCGTCGTGGACGAACCGCAGGGCGCGTATTACGGCAGTGTGGTTGCCGCGCCTATTGCAGGGGAAGTGTTTCAAGGGATCATCGATTTGAAACATATAAAACCGTATGAAAACGAAATTTAATTTATAAGATCAATGCTTCAACAAAGCAAATACATTCAAAAAATGAATATTCAAAGGTGAATATTAATTGAAATTTTTATTGTCGTATGATATAATAAAAGCATCTTACAAAAAAGCGTTAGACAAAAGAACTGTAAAAAGGATTTCGAGGGGAGGACTTCGGAAAAATGAACAGTCGGCGCAAGCGGAGGATGTATGTATTTATTGGGGATCGATATCGGAAGCAGTTCGGAAAAGGTCGCAGTGTTCGATCTTGCGGGAAATTTGATGCAATTGGCGAAAAGCGAATATCCCATTTACAGTGAGCAAGAGGGCTGGGCAGAACAGGATGCGGAAGATTATTACGCCGCATTGTTGCAAAATTTAAAACAAATTGATAGAACGTATCTTGCGCTGGTGCGCGCGGTTTGTATTTGCGGTCAAACGCCGACGGATATTTTTGTCGATAAAAACGGAAAGCCTTTGCGTCGGGCGATTATGTGGCGAGATACGCGCGCCAAAAACCAATTGGAAAGGCAAAAACAAAAATACTCTTTTGAGGAATTGGAAAAAATGTCGGGTTGTCCCATTCCGAAATCGGAAAATTGGACGACGCTGCGTATGGCGTGGGTAAAGGAGGAGGAACCGCTTGTCGCGCAAAATATCGACAAAGTGTTGCAACCGAAAGATTATTTGATTCACCGCCTTTCGGGCACGTTTGCCACCGATTTATGGAGTGCTCGTTGCTTTGCCAACGTGCAAACGGGAGTGGTGAATGAAGACTTGTTAAACTTTTTCGGGTTTGACAAAAAGGTTGTGCCGCCTATTTATAAAGTAGCTGACGTTTGCGCGGAAATAACAAACGAGGAAGTGGCGGCGTTGGGCTTAAAAAAGGGAACTAAAATCATTTGCGGCAGTAGCGACGGTTTTGCGGCGATGATTTCCTCCGGACTGTTTTCGGAGGATGATATTGCGTTTAACAGCGCCGGAACGTCGGAAATGGCAGGGATATCGATTCAAGACGAAAAGGGTGCAGAGGGATTGTACGTATTCCCCCGATCGTTGACGGCAGAAAAAGCGGTGTGTTTTGGTCCGACGCAAAGCGGAGGAGCTTCCTTGTTGTGGATGGCAAACAATGTATTGAAGATCGATTTTCAACAATTGATCGAATATGCCAAGCAGTCGCCTGCGGGCAGTAACGGCTTGATCTTTTTGCCTTATATCAACGGCGAACGAGCGCCCATTTGGGACGGCAACGCCAAAGGCAGTTTTTTCGGAGTAAAGTCTTCGCATACGATTTGCGATTTTGCCCGAAGCGTTTTAGAAGGAGTGGCATTTTCCATTCGATCGCTTTTGAAGGCGCGTGAGGACGTGTCGATAGGCAAATTGCGATTGTTGGGCGGTGGCAGTCAAGTGCCTCTGTGGTGTCAGATCCGCGCGGATGTTTTGCAGACGGAGGTGGAAGTGGTGGAATGTAAAGAGGCTTGCGCGCAGGGCGCGGCAACGCTTGCGGGGATCGGGTGCGGAGTGTATGCCTCCTATCGGGATGCGGCGTTGAAAACTTGTAAGGTCGGGGCGACGTATACGCCGAGGATTGAAACGAAAGAGTCGTACGATAAAAATTATCGAATTTATCGGGCTTTATACGAACAGACCAAAGATTTGATGAAAGAAATATAATAACAAAGACGAAAAGGACGCGTTCAATGTATGTTGGGCGTGTTTTTTATTTGTGAAAATCTCTTAAAAGGCTCTTTTATGAACATATCGCGACGTTTTTACGAATACAATAGAATAATTATGTGGAATACGGAGGGAGATGACGGATAATGAAATTGGCAGAGTTGATAAAAGACGTTGACGGGATCAAAGGAACGGACGGAAATATTTCGGAAACGGAGATTGCGTGTTTGGCGATGGACAGCCGTCAAAAAGAAGAAAACGGCTTGTTTTTTTGCGTTAAGGGGGAGCGTTTTGATTCACATAAACTGGCTGGGGAGGCGGTGAAAAACGGCGCGGTTGCTTTGGTGACGGAAGAAAAATTGTCGTTGAACGTCCCGCAGATCGTCGTGGAAAACAGCCGCGCGGCGTTGGGAGTGATCAGCGGAAAATTTTACGGCGAACCGTCAAAAAAAATGCAGGTGATCGGTATTACGGGGACAAACGGTAAAACGACTACGGCGCATATGTTGGCTGCAATATTGAAAAAGGCGAATAAAAAAGTCGGGGTGATCGGCACGTTGGGGATTCGTTACGCAGAGAAAGAAGTCCCAACCGAACTCACCACGCCCGATCCGATCGATCTGCAACGCACGCTTGCCGATATGGTTCTTCGGGGGATTAAATACGTCGTGATGGAAGTTTCCGCGCACGCGTTGGCGTATCATAAAACGGACGGCGTAGTTTTTTATGCTTGCATTTTTACCAATCTCACGCAAGATCATTTGGACTTTTTTCCTTCGATGCAAGCATATAAAGAGGCGAAGATCGGGTTGTTTACTTCGCAAAAATGTCCGATTGCCGTTATCAACGGCGATGAAGAAACGGGCAGAGAGATCGGTCACGCGATCGAGGCGTATAATCCTATATGCAAAACTGTTTTTTACGGGATTTCAACACCGACGGATGCGTTTGCCGTTGTGACGGACGAATCGTTGTCGGCGTCCGAATGTGTATTAAACATCAATGATAAATTGAGCCGTGTTCGCTTGTCTATGGCGGGCAGATATAACGTATACAATGCATTGGCTGCTGCGGCTTGCGCAACGGAGTTGGGGGTGAGTTCCGAGGAAATTTCTTTGGGGCTGACGTCGATGGTCGGCGTGGAGGGGCGTTTACAGCGAGTCGGTTGTATGCGCGGTGCAAATATATACGTGGATTTTGCGCATACGCCGGACGGATTGGAAAAGTCTTTGGAAACGTTGCGCGCGCATTGTAAGGGACGGCTGATCTGTTTATTCGGTTGCGGCGGGAACAGGGATAAAGGCAAGCGACCGTTAATGGGGGCGACGGTGGCAAAAAAGGCGGATTTTGCCATATTGACTTCGGATAATCCAAGGTATGAAGATCCGCTGGATATTATTGGGGGAATAGAAAAAGGATATCGCCGTTTTTCGGTTCGGTATGTGATCGTTCCCGACAGAAAGAAAGCCATCGAATACGCTTTGGAAATTTTAAAGAAGGGAGATATCTTATTGGTTGCAGGGAAAGGCGGTGAGAAATATCAAGAGGTAATGGGTATAAAATACCCGTTTAACGACCAAGATATTATCGAACGGGCATTGGAAAAAAAAGGCGTTTAAGCCCAAATTTTCCTATGGAAAAGCACAAATAAAGGCGGATACAATATGAAGTTATACATCGGTTGCGTGATTGCGGCGTTTTTTGTGTCGTTGTTGTTTTGCGCGTTATCGATCCCGATTTTACGGCGGTTTAAAGCTGGGCAAAACATACTTTCTTACGTAAAAGAGCATAAAAAGAAAAGCGGCACGCCAACGATGGGAGGGCTTGCGTTTATAACGGCCGCGGTTTTAACGGCGATCCTATTTGTTCGATCGATCGAAAGAACGTTTCTTCTGGCGGTGGCGATCGGATTATCGTATATGGTGATCGGCTTGTTGGACGATCTTATGAAGAAAAAACATCGACAGAATTTGGGTTTGAAAGCGTGGCAAAAATTTTCCTTTCAGTTGATCGTTGCGATTTTTGCGGGCATCTATTGCAAGCGAGCGGATTTGACCGTATTAAATATTCCCTTTGCTAAAACGTCGATGTCGATCGGAGGGTGGATATTGCCCTTGTCGGTGTTTGTCTTCGTGGCGACGGTGAATGCGGTAAACTTGACCGACGGGTTAGACGGATTGGCGGCAGGCGCGTGCGTTCCGTATTTTGCGACTTTGGGTGTTTTGATCGTTCTGCAAAAAGGAAATACGACTTTGGCGACCTTGTCGATGTGTTTGATGGGGGCGTTGATCGCGTATTTATTATTCAATGCCCCGCCTGCATCGGTGTTTATGGGAGATACGGGCTCGTTGGCGTTGGGCGGTTTTGCGGCGGCGATTGCGCTGTTTTCGGGTAATGCGTTGTATATTGTTGCCGTGGGGATCGTTTTCGTTTTTTCGGTTATATCCGTTATCGTGCAAGTCATATATTATAAAGCGACAAAGGGAAAACGAGTGTTTTTGATGGCGCCGATCCATCATCATTTTCAGATGAAAGGGTATTCGGAAAGTAAAATTTCGTATGCATATTTTGTGATCACGCTGGTGTTGGGATTACTCTGCGTGACAATATCTGTGTGACATAATAGTAAAAAATAAAAGAAAACGGAGGTGGAAAATGTATCCTTCCAAACAAACATTTTTGGTGTTGGGGCTGTCCCGTTCTGGGCGAGCAGTTGCCGAATTGCTGTTATCAATGAAAGCAACCGTATATATTTACGACGATTTAACGGGAGAGCGGATCGAACAAACGGCGGTGGCGTTACAAGAAAAAGGGGCGAGGCGAATAAAGAAAGAACATTTGGAAAAGGCGGCTGAACTATGCGACGCATTGGTTTTGAGCCCCGGAATCCCCATTGATCATCCGATTGCGATCTCGTTTAAACGGAACGGAAAGGCAGTGTTGGGGGAAATGGAAATAGCGGCAAGATATATGTGTTGTCCCGTGATTGCCGTAACGGGAACAAACGGGAAGACAACGACCGTTTCGATGATCGAAGACGTTTTAAAACGGGCGGGGTACGCAGCAAATGCTTGCGGCAACATCGGAACGCCGATGGCTGATTTTTGCCATATGCCGTCGGATGGGATCGCCGTTGCGGAAGTGTCCAGTTTTCAGTTGGAAACGCTCAATTCGTTAAGACCGCATATTGCGGTGGTGCTCAATATATCGGAAGATCATTTAAACCGCCATTACAATATGGAAAATTACATATTTTTAAAGTCGAAACTGCTGAAAAACAGCTCGGAAACAGAGTTTGCCGTTTTAAATTACGACGATCTCACAGTGCGCGGTTTTGCGGAAAAAACAAAAGCTCGCGTCTTGTATTTTTCCGTGAAAGAACGAGTGAACGGCGCGTTTTACGAAAACGGAAATTTATATTTCGGGAAAGAGAGTATTATGTCTGTCAAGGATCTGGCTATGGTCGGTTTACATAACGTACAAAACGCCTTAGCTGTGATCGCTGCGGCAAAAATTATGGGTATCAAGACGGAAGATATCGTTTCTGCGCTTTCCGATTTTAAAGGGATAAAACACCGCATCGAAACGGTTGCGACGATTGGCGGCGTTACGTATATCGACGATTCGAAGGGGACGAACGTAGACGCAACGATCAAAGCCGTGCAAACGATGAAAGCGGAAACGGTTTTGTTGTTGGGCGGAAAGAATAAAGGATACGATTATCGAAAACTGTTCGCAACGTTATCCAACAGTAAAGTCGTTCACGCCGTGTTATACGGTGAAAATCGGTACGCATTGTTAAAAAGCGCGCGGGAAAACGATTTTCAGGCCGTTACGGTGTGCGACGGGTTCGATTTTGCCGTTCGGGTTGCGGCATTAAAAGGAAAAGAAGGGCAAACGGTTTTGTTAAGCCCCGCCAGCGCAAGCTTTGACGAGTTTGCAAGCTATGAAGAAAGAGGTGATAAATTTGTCGAGATCGTTCGAACGTTTGCCGATACGGAAGAAACCGAAGAAGACGTCGCAGAAGAAAAAGGAGAGGAAGAAGACGTTCCACCCGAAACCGAATTTGACAACGGGCGAATTGTCGCAAAAGAAAATACAAGAAGCGCCGACGGAGAAGACGACAAGGGCGTTGACTGCAACGACGGTATTAACGACGGTAGATCGGTTGGACGGTTTGAAGGATTGGACGCCGAAACGGAATAATCCCTTACAGGTAAAAGGTGACGTTTGGATCGTGATCCTTACGCTGTTTTTATCGGCGTTTGGAGTATTGGCGGTGTATTCCGCCAGTCGTTACGTTGCGGAAACGCAATACGGCGATCAATGGTATTTCGTAAAAAAACAAGCGATCGGATTTGTTTTGGGGACGGCGGCGATGTTATGTTGTTGCCGTTTCGATCACCGAAAGTTGCAAGGCAAAAAAATCAGGTGGGTGGCGTTAATTCTTCCGATTATCCTGCTTACGCTTGTCTTTGTGCCGGGGTTGGGAAAGACAAATTACGGGGCGACTCGTTGGATCGGCGTCGGCGGCGTGACGATCCAGCCTTCCGAACTCGCCAAATACGGTTTTGTCATCTTTTCATCGGCATATATGTCGGAGAATATGGGCAAGATGCGTACGTTAAAAGGAGTATTGCCCGTATTGGCGGCAGGGGGCGCGGTATGTTTGCTGATTATTATCGAACCGAATATGTCGGTGACGATGTGCGTGGGACTTTTGATGCTGGCGATGCTTTTTTTGGGCGGCATGAAAATAAAACATTTCCTTCTGATATTTATTCCTGCGCTTCTTGCCGTCCCCGCGCTCATCATCGCAGAACCCTATCGTTTATCCCGTTTAAGCGCATTTCTCGATCCGTGGGAATCGCCGCGAGGGGAAGGGTATCAATTGATACAATCCCTGTACGCGTTGGGAAACGGCGGTTGGTTTGGAACGGGGTTGTTCAGATCTCGTCAGAAATACCGTTTTTTGCCTTTTGCCGAAAGCGATTTTATTCTTTCGATCATCGGGGAAGAATTGGGTTTTGTCGGTATTGCGGCGTTGTTTCTTTTCAGCGCGATCCTCATTTTCCGCGGGATCAAAGCAGCGTCGAAAGCGGAAGACTTTTTTTCTTTTTTGTTGGCGTCGGGCATTACGCTGGTGTATGGAATACAAACGGTGATCAATGCGTTGGTCGTCAGCGGCAGTATACCGCCTACGGGATTGCCGTTGCCGTTGATCAGTTCGGGCAATACGTCGCTGATTATTACGATGTCGTCGATGGGGACGCTGTATTCGGTTTCGGCGTACACAAAAGAATCGCATTCCAAAGAAAAAAACACAAAACGTAAACGCAAATTCATACAATAAAGCAGAAAGGAGCTTTGACGTATGGATAAATATGTGATAGAAGGCGGCGAAAAATTATATGGCTGCGTGGCGTTACAGAGCGCCAAAAACACGGTGCTACCGTTGCTTGCCGCGGCAGTTTTGACAGATGAGCAAGTGAAGATACGCGGGATACCGACGATCGTTGACGTGGAAAATATGATACATATATTAGGCGAAGTCGGTTGTAAGATAAAAAGGCAAAAAGAGTGTGCCGCGATCGACAGTTCCAACGCAGTTTCCCATGAGATCCCAGCGCGGCTTACCAAGGAACTGCGTTCTTCTGTTTTTATGTTGGGATCGGTGTTGACCCGTTTTCACCGTGCGAAAATTTCCTATCCGGGCGGTTGCGATATCGGGTTGCGCCCCATCGATCTGCATCTTTCAGGGCTGAAAAGATTGGGCGTGCAGATCATTGAAAAAGACGGGTATATCGATTGCGTGGCGGATAAATTGGTCGGCGCGGAAATTTTGCTTGATTTTCCCAGCGTCGGCGCGACGGAAAATATTATCCTCGCGGCAGTGAAGGCGGAGGGTATTACGGTGATTAGAAACGCCGCGAAAGAACCGGAGATCGTCGATCTGCAACGTTTTTTAAACGCGATGGGCGCAAAAGTGCGCGGCGCAGGCGGGGGAACGGTCGTGATCGAGGGCGTGAAACGCCTGCACGGAGTGGAATACACTCCGATAGGCGATAGGATAGAGGCGGGAACGTATCTGATTGCTGCAGCGACTTGCGGCGGCGAGATCGAGATGAGCGGAGTTCCCGCAGAAAATATTGCGGCACTTTTACATAAACTGCGTGAAAACGGTTGCAAAATCTATACGAAAAATGATAAAATATTATTAACGAGCAACGGACGGATGAAATCGGTAGACATTGTGGAGACGATGCCTTTCCCGGGATTCCCCACGGATATGCAAGCGCAGTATGCCGCGTTATGTACGACGGCGAGCGGTTCGACGTTGGTCGTGGAGAATTTATTTGAAACGCGCTATCGCTATGCGGCGGAATTAAAACGCATGGGCGCAGATATCACCGTGCGGGGCAGAGCGGCTTTGATCCGCGGCGTGGAAAAATTGCACGGAGCAAGCGTGACGGCGAGCGATCTTCGCGGCGGCGCGGCGTTGGTGATCGCTGCGCTGAAAGCGGAAGGACAGAGCAATGTTATCGATCTGTCCCATATCGATCGCGGTTATGCGGATTTTGAAGGCAAACTGAAAAAATTGGGCGCGAAGATCAAACGTGTAAAAATTTAAACGGCTACGTTGCGTAAAATTTTGGAAAAACAAAAGAGGAATGAAATGAAACGAAAGAATACGGTATTGGTGATCCTATTAACTTGTCTGGTGTTTTTATCTGCGGCGCTGCTCGGCGTCAGCAGCGTCTATCGGATCGATGAGGTCACGTTGAAACCGACCGTCATTTCGGCGGCGGCAAAAGAGGAAACTGCGGAGCTGCAACAGCGTTTGCAAAAAGCGTATGAAAAGCAAAGCACGTTTTCCGTAAAAAAGGCGGAAGCGGAGGAGATTATGAAAGAGTTTCCCTATTTCCGTATGACGTCTTTTAAGAAAGTGTATCCCAATTTGATCGTTGTGAAAGTGACGGAAGATAAGGAAATGTTTGCCGTACCTGCGGCGGAAACGGAAAACGCCTATTATATCGTAAGCAAAGACGGTGTGGTGTTGGGAATTCGCAATTCCTATGAAAACCGTTTTGACGGAGCAAACAATTTGCTGATTAAAGGCTTGACCGTAACGGGAAAACAAGGGGAAACTTTGTTGGGCGACGGATTGGTTGCGCCGTTGTTGCGCTTTTGCGAAAAGGCAGACGAGTTGTTGGGCGGTATTCGCCGCAACGTAGTTTCGATCGAAGTGCTTCGTATGACGTCGGACGAATCGGACACGATGATACGGGTCAATACGCAAGAAGGCGTAAAAATATACGTACGCAATGTGGCGGATTATGCGGAAGACAAAGCGAAGACGGCTTTTGAAAAGTATCTTTCGCTTACGGACGTACAGCGTATGGAGGGACGGATCGCCGTTTCCGGACAGAGCGGCGTGACGATCGCCACGTATTCGCAGGAAGATGAGTTTGACGTTTTCTCGTGATAAAAACGAATATATGAAAAAGAACACGCATTTTTGCGTGTTTTTTCTTGATTTTTTTCCTTTTAACTATTGACATTTTGCAAGAAATCGTTTATAATTAAAGATAGTAAAAGGAAATTTGTTTTTATAAGCGGATTTACGTCAGCGAAACGAAAGAGGGAACTATGAAAAACGAAAGCGTGGCAATTTTGGATATACGGTCGGATGAAGTGACCTTTTTGATCGGCTCGAAAGGGGTCAACGGCACGTTCGTTTTTAAGGGTAGCCACAGCGAGCGTTATGAAGGTTTTTCCATAAAAGAAGGGTTTCACGATGAAGATTCGTTGCGCCGTGCGATCAGCGTTTCCGTTACTTCGGTAAGGCAAAATTACGAGGGGACGGTGGACGAAGTGTACGTAGGCGTTCCCACAGGTTTTGTGTCTTTGTATACCAAGGGGCACACCAATTCGTATCCTTCCAAACGGAAGATCACGGCGCAGGACGTAGACGCTTTGTACGAAAGCGGTTTAAACGAACTGTTGGCGCAAGGCAAATGTATTCGTCGGTCGCATATGTATTTTACGTTGGGGGATAATCGGAAGTGCTTTTCCGTAAACGATTTGTACGGAGTTCCCACAACTCTTTTAAAAGGCGCGATTTGCTATTATTTCGTGTCGGATGCGTTTTGTGATTTGATCGATTCGATCTTAATGTCATTGAGTTTCACCAAAGTACATTTGATCCCGTCAACGTTGGCGCAATCGCAATATTTGATGTCGGAAAAGAAACGGGAAGGCTACGCTTTTTTATTGGATATCGGTTTTTTAACGACGTCTATTTCCGTAGTTTACGGCAACGGGATCGTACACGAACAATCGTTTGATTGCGGCGTCGGGAAAATTATTGCGGAATTGATGGTGCGCTTGGACGTCGATTTTTATGTGGCGGAAGAAATTTTGTCTACGACGCGCGTATATCGCGGCGTGATCCCCGAAGACCAGATGTGGACAAGCGAATGGGCAAACGCATCTTTCCGTTTACAAGATATCAATGAAATTATCAAAAGCGAGTTAGACGTGTTGTGTGAAGAAGTCGAGCGGTTTTTCAACAAACACTATCGAGAAAAAAACACGACGGGGCTGACGGTGAACCCCCTTAGCATCACGGGGGAAGGAATCAGTTATATAAAAGGCGCAACGGAGCATCTTTCTCAACAATTGTGTCGGTTGACGGAAATTGTGTATCCGGATCTGCCTTATTATGATAAGCCAATGTATTCGGCAAGGATATCGCTGTTGGATATGGCGTTGTCCGATGCGACAAAAAGCGGTTGGCTACACAGATTATTTAACAATATCGGAGGAAAAAAGAAATGATCGATTACGGTGAAGACAAAAAATATGCGCAATACGGCTATCAGCCGCCCGAAGCGGCGCCTGTTCCCGAGGGAAACAATTTATCGGGCGTAGCCAAAATAAAAGTGATCGGCGTCGGCGGCGCGGGGAACAACGCGGTGGACAGATTGATCGAATCGGGTTTGAAAAGCGCGGAATATATCGTTGTCAATACGGACAATCAAGCGTTGGCGCGTTCTAAAGCGAGAAATCGCGTTCAAATCGGCGTGAAATTGACGAAAGGATTGGGCGCAGGCGCAGATCCCACGGTGGGCAGAGCGGCTGCGGAGGAGAATAAAGACGCTCTGCAAAACGCATTAAAAGATACCGATTTGCTGTTTATCGCGGCAGGTATGGGCGGCGGAACGGGTACGGGCGCAGCGCCTGTGATCGCAAAACTTGCAAAAGATATGAAAATATTGACGATCGCCGTCGTAACGTTGCCGTTTACGTTTGAAGCGAAACGCAGAATGGATAATGCGCTTGCCGGCGTGGAAGAACTTGCAAAATTCGTGGATGCGATCATTACCATTCCCAATGATAAAATTCAGCAAGTCGTTCCCAAGGGAACGTCGTTTACGGACGCTTTGAAAGTGGCGGACGAAGTGTTGCGCCAAGGGATTCGCGGGATCGCAGAATTGATCGTAAAGAGTTCGTTGATCAATTTGGACTTTGCCGACGTAAAAACGACGTTGAAAGGGAAAGGTCTTGCGCATATGGGTATCGGCGTTGCAAAAGGGGAAAAGAGAATTTCCGATGCCGTGCGTTGCGCGGTTTGCAGCCCGTTGCTCAACACGACCATCGAGGGGGCGAGTTCGGTTATTTTAAACGTAATCGGCGGCAAAGATCTAACGTTTGACGAAGTGGCTGTGGCATCCGATTTGGTGAGAGGGATCATCGATTATTCGGCAAATCTCATTTTCGGGGCTTGCATAGACGAAAATATGTCGGATGAAGTGGAAGTCGTGATCATTGCGACGGGTTTTAACGACGGGCATCCTACGGGGAATATGGACAGAGCGACGGCAACGCAAAAGGCGTCCGATCTTTCCAAACGGATCAATTACGCTTATTACGACCGTATGAGCGGTCCTCAAGGCGGAGAACAAAACGCACCGTATTATCCTCAAAACGATATGAACGGGCAATATCAGCCGAGAAACGCATACAATGCGCCGATGCAACAATCGTATGCCAATAACGGCTATTCTACGTCTCCGTACGGTGGGGCAACGCAATCGCCGTATATGCCTCAGCAACAGCAACCGTATGCGCCTGCAACGCCTTACGGCGCGCCGATGAATTATCCGCAAGCGGAACAAGAACAACCGATCGCGCCTCAACAGCCGATGTCGTTCGAACCGGACGATCCGATTCCCGACACGTCTGCGTCCAAAACGGAGTACAGCGACAGAAAACACCGTCCTCGTTTTGTCGATTTCTTTATGAAAAAGAATTCGGACGAGCATAACGATCAATAAAAAGTATATAATATCATCGAAAAACAGCAGCGCATAAGGCGTTGCTGTTTTTTTGAAACAGAGAAAGAGCACCCGCTGCGTTGCAGATGCCCTTTCGAGGAAGAATAAATCAGATATGAGGATGAGTAAAATAATACATCGATTTTATTGCAAAATCAATTCGCTAAATCGATATTTTAAATAATTATAACACGTTCAATCGAAATAATCAAGTATATAAACAAAAAAAATTTCCAAACAAGGTATAAGAATTTTTTATACATAACATAATAAGCGTTTATAAAGTCATAGAATGTTATATGCGTTTGAAAAGTTTGAAAAAAGGAAAAAAGATTTATTTTATCGGTATCGGCGGCGTCAGTATGAGCGCGCTTGCCAAATTGTTGGCGGTTTGCGGTTATGAAGTAAGCGGAAGCGACGGAGTGAAAGGGGAACAAACGGAAGCGTTGGCGTTTTATGGGATCAAAGTGTATATTGGCGTGGACGCCGAGAGGGGCGAACTTTGTTCGGCGGATACTGTGGTATATACGGATGCGATCGCAGAAGACCACGCCGAATTGCAGCAGGCGAAACGCTTGCAAAAAACAATATACGGTCGCGCAGAATTTTTGGGTATGCTCTGCGCGGAATTTTCGCACGTGACGGCGGTGGCGGGAAGTCACGGGAAAACTACGTGTACGTCGATGTGCGCGCACGTACTGAAAAGCGCAAACGTAGAATTTACGGCGCATATCGGCGGGGACGACCAGACGTTTGGCAATTTTTATTCTTGCGGCTTCGATCATATCGTCACGGAAGCGTGTGAATATAAAAAGAATTTATTAAAACTGAAAGCGGAGGCGGCGATCGTATTAAATATCGACCGCGATCATATGGAATGTTATCAAGACGAGAGGGACATGATCGACAGTTTTCGGACGTATTGCGAGCAAGCCAAAACCGCCTTCATTTGCGCGGATGACGAAAAATGTTTGCGACTTGGAGAATATGCGACGTTTGGGATCAAAAACGTATTGTCCGATTATCGCGCAACAGAATTGCGATCGAACGGGGAACGATATTCTTTCACGGTGGAGGAATACGGAAAAGCTCTTTGTCGAGTTCGGTTAAAGGCGATCGGGCGTTGTAACGTATACAATGCGTTAGCGGCGTTTGCGGCGATGCGTTCTTACGGGTTTGACGAAAAGGAAATTGCGAAGGGTTTGGAAACGTTTTCGGCAGTACGCCGCCGTTTTGAAAAGATCGGCAGTTATCACGGCGCAAGTTTCATTTGCGATTACGCGCATCACCCGCGGGAAATATCATCCACGCTTGCGACGGTGGCAAGCGTATGTCGGGGAGAATTGTACGTTGTGTTTCAACCGCACACTTATTCGCGTACCAAGCTTTTATTAGGGGATTTTGTAAACGTTTTACGGCCGATAAAAAATTTAATGTTATATAAAACGTACCCTGCGCGTGAAAAGTTTGATGAGGAGGGCAGCGCGGAACGCTTGGCGCAGCATTTGGGAAGTTGTTTATACGCCGAAAACGTGTACGTACTGAAAATGTGGTTAAAAAAGACGGTGAGGGAAGGGGACGTCGTATTGTTTTTGGGTGCAGGCGATATTTATTATGCGGCTCAATATCTATTAAAAGAATTGAAATAAAGCCCAAAAAAGTGATCATAAATGGAGAAAAGAGGAGAAAATGAAAAAAACTCCGCTTTTCTCTTATTTTTTTCTGTTCAAACTATTGAAAAAAAACAAAAGAAATGTTATAATAATAGAGTATAAACGGGAGGTAAGAGTCTTTTGAAATACGAAGAGAATAAAAATAATCAAAACAATAAAAATACAGATAAAAAACAAAGCAAACAGGAGGCGGGGCTGGTTACGAAAGAAAGCGTCAGCGCAGTGGGAATGTTGTTTTTCTTTATTGCGCTTTTGGTACTTTGTACCCGCTCTTTGATCTTCGGAGAAGCAGGGGGGGCGATCCATGCCTTTTTAACGGGATTTTTAGGGTATTTTGCCTATCCGCTTTTGGCAGGAGCTTTGTATCTTTCGACGTTTGCTTTGATCGGCAAGAGGTTGGTGAAAAACAGAAAAGCGGGGCTTTGTGTTGCGCTTATCTGTATTTTTACCGCGCTGATCGTACATATCGCTTGCACGTATCGATGGTCGTTGGACGGGTATCTTGCAAGATGCTTTGCGGCTGGGGAAAACTTTCCGAAAGCAACGGCAACCGGTTGGTTGGGCGGCGTGATCGTATACGGACTTTCGTTGTTGATGTCCAAGCTCGGCGCAATCATTTTCCTTGCCGTTTTATTGGGATTTAGCATTTATTTGACGGTTGTTGCGGCAAAACGCGGGAAAAAGAAGGCGGTAAAAGAACGCGCGACGGAAGAAGAGGAGTTTGATATTCCTTTTACGACGCCTGTTTCCCAACCGCAAGCTCAGCCGCAACCTCAATCGCAACAAATACCGCCAATGCAGCAAACGCCGCCTCAACAGCAGGCGCAACCGCAATATTCGCCGATCACACCGCAAGAACCTTTCCGCTCGCCCGTTTACGGGGGATATAACGAGCCGAAAGTGACGCAACGTCCGGGGGTAACGTTTACGGATACGCCTATGCCTACGAGGCAAGAACCGATGCGGGAAAAGACGGTGCCGCAATCGTTTTCGCCTTTTGGTTTACCGCAACAAACGGAAACAAACACGAAAAAACAGGATGTATACGCAAACAGTCGGGAGTTTTTGTTTGGAATATCACCGCAAGAAAATTATAAAAAGAATTTGATTTTCGATCCGAATGCGAACGTCAATAAACTTCCGCCTGTCGATCCGAATCAACCGCAGATAGAAGTGCAACAAACGCCTTCTTACGTCGATTCGTACCAATCGTACGTAAACGAACGGGAAGAAGACTTGTCGCCGAAGAAGATCGTAACGGACGCAGCGCCTTCTTACACGAACACGGAAGACCGTTTCGATTATGGAGATTACAGACAATCGACACAACAAACGCCGTTTGCGCAACCGCAAACGCAAACGGGATATAACGACGGGTATGCGTCGAGGGAATATTCCAATCCGTATACAAGCGGTTACGATCGCAATGAACGCAAGGAAATGCCGATGGAAACGCCCATCAAGCCGATGATGCCGATGGAAGAACAAAAACCCGTTTATCCCGCAGAGCCTTACGGAGCGTATGACGAAAGCGCGCGTTCGCCGTATTCTTTTGGCGAAAGAACGGAAGAAACTTACGGCAACGATCGGTATGGACGAGAGTCTTACGGAGAAAAAACGTACGGCGGGGACCGGTACGAGCAGAAGCCGAACGATTTCGATAAAGACGTGGCGGAAACCGTCAAAGACGAGGAAACGCCGGAGTATAAACGTCACGATTATATGGAGTTGTTTTCTACGTCCAATCCAAATATATTCGGACGTACGGAAGATGACGAACCCGTTTACCAAGAAGTGGAACGGGGATTGGATCGTTCGCCCTACGTGAGAGAAGAAGTTTCGTTTGATAGGGGCGCGGAAAAGGAGGAAACAGAACCTTTACGCGACGGATTGCATCTCTTTGACGAAATGCCGGAAGACAATCCGTATATGTTGCGTTCGGATTTTGAGGAAGATATGCGTAGTTCTTCTTTGCCGAACGAACGGGAGCGGGGAAGTTCGGATACGCAGTTATTTGCAGAGGAAAGAGGCCGCGAGGTTGCTCCGATAGAAGAACCGTTTACGCAAAGCCGATTTGTTCAAGAACCGGAAGTTGCGCCGAAATCGCCTGTTTCCAAACCTGTTCAAGAGCCGAAACCCGTAAAACCCCGTGTGATCAAACCGTACGTACGTATGCGTTTGGACGATTTGGATTGTCGGGATATCGAGCCCACGGCAAACGCAGACGAAGTGGAACGCACGAAAGAAGATATCATTGCTACGTTGGAAGATTTCAAAGTGACGGGTGCAACGATTGCCTCAGTGACGTTCGGGCCGACGGTAACGCGTTATAACGTAACGTTGCCGCGCAGTATTTCCCCTAAAAAGGTGGTTGCGCTCGATCAATCCGTTTCGATCAGTCTTCATTCGAGCGGCGTCAATATTTATCCGAATTACGAAGACGGCGTTGTCAGTATCGAAGTGCCGAATAAAGAACGGCAATTTGTGCAGCTTGGCTGTATGTTGTCGGGCGATTCGTTTGTCAATGCAAAACGGTCGTCGCTGATGTTTGCGATGGGGAAAGACGTTGCCAATCATAAAGTATACGGAGACATTTCAAAAATGATCCACCTGTTGGTTGCAGGGGCTTCGGGATCGGGTAAAAGCGTATTTTTGGGCGCGTTGATCATCAGTTTGATTTATAAATATTCGCCGCAAGAATTGCGTTTGATCTTGATCGACCCGAAGAAGACGGAATTTGTTTTGTATAACGATCTGCCGCATTTGATGATCAATGAGATTATCACGGACGTAAACAAAGCGGTGCAAAGTTTAAATTGGGCGATCGAAGAAATGAACCGCCGTTACGGATTATTTGAACAAATGAGCCGTTCGGGCAAATACGTCGTCAACCTCGATCAGTACAACGAACATATGAAGCAAGACGAACGTCTTCCCAAAATCGTTATCATTATTGACGAGCTTGCCGATTTGATGTTGGCGGCGAAGAAAGAAATGGAAGACAGGATACAAAACCTTACGCAAAAGGCGCGTGCGGCAGGTATTCATTTGATCGTAGCAACGCAGCGCCCGTCCACGGACGTTATTACGGGCGTCATCAAGAGCAACTTGCCTACGCGTATTGCATTTGGCGTAGCGACGGACGTTGATTCCCGTGTTATTCTCGATCAAACGGGCGCGCAGAAATTGCTGGGCAAGGGGGATTTTTTGTACACAATGCAAGGCATCAATACGCCTGTTCGTGTGCAAAGCGCGTTTATTTCTCCCGAAGAATCGCAAAAAGTCGTCAATTTCATCAAAGCCAACAACGAGGCGTATTACGATGAAGAAGCGACGGCATATATCAACAATTCGAAGGGTAGTTCAGGGGATTCTTCCTCGCGTACGGATAAAAATAACGTAGAGCCCGTTTATATCGACGCGCTTCGTTATGTGATCCTCAGCGGCAGCGCTTCCATTTCCATGATCCAAAGAAAATGTTCCGCAGGTTATAACAAAGCAGGTAAGATTATCGAATGGATGGAAGACATGGGATATATTTCTCCGTTTGACGGCGCAAAGGCAAGAAAAGTGTTGATCTCCAAAGAAGAATTTGAAGAAAAATACGGGCCTTTGCAGTAAGAAAAAACGAAAATAGTTCAGAAAGGAAAAGCAAGACGAATGTTGTCGAAAAAAGTATTTGGAGTCATTTCTCTCGGTTGTGATAAAAACCGCGTTGATACCGAGAAATTGATCGGTTTGATAAAAAAGAAAGGGTATGTAACGACGGACGATCTTTCCCAAGCGCAGATCGTGATCGTCAATACCTGCGCCTTTTTACAATCTGCGCGCGCAGAGGCGATCGATACTTTGCTTGAATGTGCAGAGTATAAAAATAAGAAATTGGAAAAACTGATCGTAACGGGTTGTTTGCCGCAAAAATTCATCGATGAATTGTACGGCACGTTGCAAGAAGTGGACGTTTTCCTCGGTATCACCGATTACGAAAAGATATTCGAGGCGTTGGAGATGTCGTATCGAAAGGGTGAACGGCAAAATTACGTAGGAAAAGGCAACGACGGATATTTGTTCGATCGCGTGTTGACCACGGACGAACACGTTGCTCATTTGAAGATCGCAGACGGGTGTTACAACCACTGCACGTATTGCCTGATTCCGAAAATTCGCGGGAAATACCGTTCGTATCCGATGGAGAATTTATTGCGGGAAGCGGAAGAATTGGGCGAAATTGCCGAATTGGTGATCGTTGCGCAGGATACCACGCGATACGGCGAGGATTTATACGGCGAAAACCGTTTTGTTTCCTTGTTGCAACAGTTGTCGAAATTGGAAAACATACAAACGATTCGATTGTTATATTGTTATCCTGACGTCATCAGCGATTCGTTGATTGAAGAAATTGCTCGGAATGACAAAATTGTAAAATATTTGGACATTCCTCTGCAACACAGCGAAAACAGAGTGTTAAAACTTATGAACCGCAAGGGGACAAGGGAAGGATATCTTGCCTTATTTAAAAAATTGCGAGAAAAAATCCCGTCAATTGCCATTCGTTCCACCTTCATTTCGGGTTTTCCTTCCGAAACGGAAGCAGAATTTGAAAATATGAAAGCGTTTTTACAAGAGGCAAAGCTGTTAAATTGCGGATTTTTCGCTTATTCCAAAGAGCCGGACACAGCGGCGGCGAAAATGAAAGGGCAGATCCATCACGCCACCAAACAACGCCGCGTAAAAGCTTTGTATCAAACGCAAGAACAGATATCTGCGCAGTTTCTGTCTTCGTTGATCGGGAGGGAAATCGAGGTGTTGTGCGATGGGATCGACTACGAAAAAGGCTGTTTTGTAGGCAGAGCATATTTCAATGCTCCCGATATCGACGGGAAAGTATATTTTAACGCTTACGAAGCAATGCAAGGCGAGCGGTATAAAGTGAAGATTGTCAGCGCAGACAGTTACGATCTGTACGGAAAAACGGAAGATTACGAATAAGAAAAAGAAGAAAAGCGTTACAAAACGTAACGCAAAAAGGAGAATATTATGAATTTACCCAATAAAATTACGTTGACGCGGATCTTTATGATTCCCGTATTTGTGGCGATATTTTTTCTGGACGGCGTATTGCCTTACAATTATATGATCGCGGCGATCGTATTTGCCGTTGCGGCTTGCACCGATTTTATCGACGGGCATATCGCTCGCTCGCGCGGGCTTGTCACCAACCTTGGAAAATTCCTCGATCCGATCGCAGATAAAGTGTTGGTTTCCACGGCGATGCTGCTGATGCTTGCGATAAAAGAGCAGATTGTGTTTTATCTCGGTTACGAATGGTATGTTGTGATGGCTGTATGCGTCTGTATCATTATGGCGCGCGAGTTTATCATCAGCGCATTCCGTCAAATTGCGGCGACGCGCGGCTTGGTTATGGCGGCGGATAAACTCGGAAAATACAAAACGACCTTTCAGGACATCAGTATTTTCGTTATCATTTTTTCTGTGGACGTAAACTGGGGCGCGGGAGTTGTTTGGTTTGGTTTTATTCTGTTTATCATAGCGACGGTTTTAACCGTTTGGTCGGGTATTTCTTACGTGGTGAAAAATAAACAAGTGTTAAAAGACGCCGATTAAGGTTATATATAAAATATAAGGATATACGAACGAGGAGTTTGCGGAAATGAAAAATGCGTGCATAGTGCTGAAAAACGAAAGAAACGCGTTGTTGAGCAAAAACGATCTTGCTTTAATAGAAACGTTCGTTTCGCACGGATATGCATTTGAGGAAATCCGCATACTGTTACAAACGGATGCGCGGAAAGTGTGCGAAACGGTTGCGACGCTTCAAAAAGAAAGCGAAAATGTTGCGGTGATCTGCGAAAAAATCGATCTTTTACAAGCGCAAACGTATATTAAAAATACGCTTGACGGCGTTTTATACCAAGGCGGACGTTTTGGCGAGGGGATTTACAATATGGCGACGGGGACGTGTTTTTTACTCGCTTCCGACGATGCGGAAACGGGAAACGATTGCGCCGCAAAGGTTTGTATTCCTTATCTAAACCGAAAATACGGTATGCGCGCGGATAAATACGTTGTATGCGCCGTAGGGGCGAAAGAAGAACACGTAAAACGGATGCTGCAAGAAGCCAAAAATTGCAGCGGCGGAAAAATCGGTTTTCGTCACGTTCGTCAATATGGGGAAGACCGTATCGAAATGTTTTACGATGGTAACACACCGAAAATGTTGGTGGACGACGTAATCAGGATCTTTGCGGAAGGCTTGGAAGAATGTATTTACGCGTTGGGCGAAGATATTGCCTTGGAAGAACAGTTGGTGCGTTTGTTGCGTTTGCGCGGAAAAAAACTCAGCGTTACGGAATCGTTTACGGGCGGCGGCGTCGGACGGCGTATCGTTTCCGTTTCGGGGGCGAGCGACGTGTATTTTGAAGGTTTGAACACGTATGCCGGCGAGTCGAAGATGAAACGTTTGGGGGTTTTAGAATATACGCTGAAAACGTTGGGGGCGGTTTCCGATCAAACGGCGTATGAAATGGCGACGGGGCTGTTGAAAACGGGAGATTGCGACATCAGCATAGCAACAACGGGTTTGGCAGGGCCTAAATCGGATAATTCGCTGTTGCCGGTCGGGCTTTGTTATATTGCGATCGGTATGAAAGAAAGAGTGTTTGTATACCGTTACGTTTTTGAAGGAAACAGAGAAACGATCACGGAAACGGGGATCAATTATGCGTTGTTCCACGCGTACAAACAACTGAAAAATTTATAAATTGTAAAAAAATAAATAGGAGAATATAGACAAATGGCAAATGAGAAAAACTCGGAAAAAATGAAAGCGTTAGACGCCGTATTGTTGCAAATTGAAAAGCAATACGGAAAAGGCTCTATCATGCGTCTTGGCGATGAAGCGGGGAAAGCGGAGATCGAAGTGATCCCTTCGGGGTGCTTAACGTTGGATCTGGCGTTGGGGATCGGCGGGTTCCCTCGCGGCAGAATTATCGAAATTTACGGCCCTGAATCTTCCGGTAAAACGACGGTAGCGTTGCATGCGATCGCAGAAGCGCAAAAAATGGGTGGCGTTGCGGCGTTTATCGACGCAGAACACGCGCTCGACCCCGTTTATGCGAAGAAATTGGGGGTAAATTTGGACGATCTTTACGTATCCCAACCGGATACGGGCGAACAGGCGTTGGATATCACCGATGCCTTGGTAAGAAGTTCTGCGGTGGACATTATCGTTATCGACTCGGTTGCGGCATTGACGCCGAAAGCGGAAATCGAAGGCGATATGGGGGATACGCACGTTGGTTTGCAGGCTCGTTTGATGTCGCAAGCATTGAGAAAATTGACGGCGATCGTCAATAAATCGAAAACTTGCGTTATTTTCATCAACCAGCTTCGTGAAAAAGTGGGCGTAATGTTCGGAAATCCCGAAACGACGCCGGGCGGTAAAGCTTTGAAGTTTTATGCAAGTATGCGTTTAGACGTACGGAAAATGGACACGTTAAAAGACGCGGATGGCGCAATGGGGAACAGAACCAAAGCGAAAGTGGTGAAAAACAAATTAGCGCCTCCGTTCAGACAGGCAGAATTCGATATCGTCTTCGGGGAAGGGATCTCTCGCGAAGGTTGTATCATCGATATGGGCGTTCAATACGACATTATCGCAAAGAGCGGTTCGTTTTTCAGTTATAACGGGAATAAGATCGCGCAAGGCAGGGAAAAATTGCGTATGTATTTGAAAGAAAATCCCGAAGTGATGGCAGAGATCGATCAAAAGATCCGCGATGCCGCGAAAGGAAAAACGGAAGAAACCGAGGAAAATGCGGAAGAAGAATAAGACGTTTTGAAAAATGACAGAGTGAACAATGTTCGCTCTGTCATTTTGATAAATAATTTCATTATATTGGAAACTATTTTTAACCAAACATTTGACATTTTGTAAAATATATTGTAAAATATATTTGATAGAAAAAATTATAAGTCGGATTTGATCCAAAATCCGTTAGAATAATGGTTTTATCAATATAATTTTAATACAGGAGGCACAAAATGCACAATGTTAATTTGAGCGTCCTGTTTCTCTCTGCTACAATGCCTATGTGGATCGCGATCGCAGTTGCGGTCGTAGCATTGGTTGCGGGCGGTTTTGTCGGTTTGTTGTTGTATAAGAACACGACCGAGAAAAAAGTCGGCTCGGCAGACGACCGTGTGAAAAAGATCGTCAGCGAAGCCGAAACGGAAGCCGAACGCATCAAAGCCCAAGGAAAAGAAGAAAGCAAGAGAGCTTTAAAAGAAGCTCTGCTTGAAGCTAAGGAACAGGATTTAAAATTACGAAACGAGTTCGAGCGTGAAACCAAAGAAAAGAAAGCCGAAATCCAGCGAATGGAACAGCGGTTGACGCAAAAAGAGGACACGCTTGACAAAAAGACGGAAGCACTCGAACAGCAAAAGACGCACCTTTTGAAGAAAGAGGAAGAGGTGCAGCAATTGCAGGAAAAACTCAGTTCGCAACACGAATTGATGGTGCAAGAGTTGGAGAAGGTGGCGCAGCTTACCAGAGAGGAAGCAAAGCGTTTGTTGACGGAAGAAATTCTCGACAGCACGCGCCACGACGTAGCCGTGCAGGTTCGGAATATGGAACAGCAGGCGAAAGACGAAGCGGATATCAATGCGAAGAAGATCATTGCTTTGGCGATTCAAAAATGCGCGGCGGATCAAGCTTCGGAAATCACCGTTTCCGTCGTACCTCTGCCTAATGACGATATGAAAGCGCGTATCATCGGTAGAGAGGGCAGAAACATCCGCGCGTTGGAAAACGCAACGGGTATCGAATTGATCATCGACGATACGCCCGAAGTGGTTATTTTGTCGGGATTTGATCCGGTCAGACGCGAAATTGCGCGCTTGTCGCTGGAAAAATTGATCAACGACGGTCGTATCCATCCTGCAAGAATTGAAGAAACGGTGGAAAAAGTTTCTCGTGAAATGGATCTTCAGATCAAGGAAGCGGGCGAAGCGGCAGTGTTTGAAGCGGGCATTTTCGGGTTGCATCCCGAATTGATCAAGTTGATCGGCCGTTTGAAATTTAGAACGAGTTACGGACAAAACGTATACAAACATTCGGTGGAAGTTTCGATGCTTGCGGGACAGATGGCAGCCGAATTGGGATTGGACGTCAATTTTGCAAAACGAGCAGGTTTGTTGCACGATATCGGGAAAGCAGTGGACCAAGAACAAGAAGGTACGCATATCCAAATCGGCGCAGATTTGGCGAAGAAGTATAAAGAAAACGCCAACATTGTCAATGCGATCATGGCGCACCACGGCGACGTAGAACCCAAAACGATCGAAGCGGTGCTGATCCAAGCGGCTGACGCTATTTCGGGGGCTCGTCCGGGCGCAAGACGCGAAATGGGTACGAATTACGTAAAACGTTTGGAAAAATTGGAAGAGATCGCTTCGAGCTTTAACGGCGTAGAAAAGAGTTATGCGATCCAAGCGGGACGCGAAGTGCGCGTTATCGTGAAACCCGAACAGGTGGACGATGCGCAAGCGTTGTTCCTTGCAAAGGATATTGCGAAGAAGATCGAAACGGAATTGGAATATCCCGGGCAGATCAAAGTCAACGTCATTCGCGAATTCCGCGGCGTTGAATATGCAAAATAAAAAACAGATCCCTCTCTTTGGTTTCAAAGAGAGGGATAATCTTATGCCGATTTACGTCAATAAAATAATTCTATTTGGTTTTGCGTTAAAAATTCGGTTGTTTTTTCAAAGCCGAAAGACATCAAATCGTTCCAATAGGTATTTAAATCGTAGGGGAAAGAAAAATTTCCGTCTTTCTCAAACCCGAATATAGGTTGTTCGTTGAAATCGCAGGATAAAAATTTGCCGTCCTGCATTTTTTTATTTTCCACCATACAAAAGATATGGCGGTAAAATTGATCAAACGTTTCTTCTTCGCCTTTGAAATAATTCAATCCAACTGTTTCAAATTGATAAGAATATTCCGTATTGTAATGATACGAGCAAGAATATTTAACGGTAACGATGTAATGATCGACTAACTGATAATAATGTTTGTCAAAAATCAGCGTATAATAATCGTCACCGATATCATCATACCATTTCTGTAAGCGAATAAACGTTTCGGCTTCTGCGTCTTTATGATAATATATATCGATTTTCTTTCCGAACATCACCGGCGAACCGTCGGTGGTATAGCTGTTGCTTTCTTCGCCGGTTGTTTCCATGAGAAGATCGACGTTCTGCCAATCGTAGGAATCGGTTTTGTTGCAAGCCGTGCAACATAAAACGCAGGCAATCGATATATAAATCACGAAATGTGAGCATGCTTTTTTTTGCGTATACATAGCCACCTCAATAAGCTATCTTCATTATAGCATATACAATATGGGATTGCAACTTTTTTCTATGATAATATGGAAATATCACATAAATATCACAATGAAAAAATACGGTTATGATCAAATCGGCTAATTGCAGAACGAAAAAAGAACACCGAAAAGGTGTTCTTTTGGAGCTACTAACCGGATTTGAACCGGTGACCTCGTCCTTACCAAGGACGCGCTCTACCAACTGAGCCATAGCAGCATATATTGAAACATTACTATGACATTATAGTTAAAATTTCAAGAAATGTCAAGCTGAAAAGGCATGTTTTTAAAAAAAAGTTTTCACAATTAAAAAGATTTTCAGGATAAATGAAATTCCTGTGATAAATAAAAGGATAAAAGAAGATGTTGTTGCATTTTTTCAATAAAAATGTTATAATAAAAGAAAACGCAAGAAGACGGTCGATTATGAAAAAAATAAAAAGATTTTTCCGATACTACAAGCCGCACAAAAAGATGTTTATTTTCGATTTGATCTGTTCGTTTATCATTTCGGTGTGTAATATGTTTTATCCTATGATCGCGCGGACGATCATGAACGATTACGTTCCCAATAAAAATCTGCGATTACTAATCGTATGGGCAATTGTGTTGGCGTTGATCTATGCCTTAAAAAGCGTTTTAACGTTCATTGTCGGATATTGGGGACACGTACTTGGCGTGAAAATACAAGGGGACATGCGGCGCGATTTGTTCCGCCATATCGAAACGTTGCCGTTTTCCTTTTTCGACGAAAATAAAACGGGCAATATTATGTCGAGGATCGTCAACGATTTGTTTGAAGTGTCCGAACTCGCGCACCATGCGCCTGAAGATTTGTTCAATTCGTTCATTTCGGTCATCGGTGCGTTGGTTATGTTGGCGTTTATCAATCCTTGGTTGGCGCTGATCGTATTTTTATACGTTCCGTTTATGATTTTATTTGCGGCGAAAGCAAGAGGAAAAATGAATCGGGCTTTCGACGAATCCCGTAAAAAGGTTGCGGAGTTGAATGCGGAAATCGAATCTTCCGTTTCGGGAATACGGATCACGAAAGCTTATAATGCGGAAGAAACCGAACGGCAAAAATTTGATGACGTAAACGATCAATTTAAAAATGCGCGAAAACAAGCGTATCGGGCTATGGGCGGTTTTCATGCGGGCATGACGGCGTTTAACGATTTCTTATATCTGATCGCATTGGTTTCGGGTGGATTGCTGTGTTATTTTAAAATGATCGACATTCCCGATTATACGGCGTATATTTTATACATAACAATGCTGTTGACGCCGATCAGAACGTTGATCAATCTTTTTGAGCAAATTCAAGACGGTATGACGGGTTTTAATCGGTTTTGCGAATTATTGGATACGCCGTCGGAATATCAACCCAAGAAAGCCGTTGCGGCGGATTTGGACGGTGATATTTGTTTTGAGAACGTTTCGTTTGGTTATAAAACACAGGACGGGAGCGGCGCTGACGTATTAAAAGACGTTTCATTTACGGTAAAAAAGGGCAAGACGGTTGCGTTGGTCGGTTCTTCGGGTGGAGGAAAAACGACGATATGTCATCTATTGCCGAGATTTTACGTTTGTGAAGATGGACGGATTACGATTGGCGGAGTGAATATCAACGACGTATCGACGGAAACGTTACGAAAAAAAATGGCGGTCGTGTCGCAAGACGTATTTTTGTTTTCGGGCAGTGTCAAAGATAATATTTTATACGGTTCGCCCGAAAAATCGGAAGAAGAAATGATCGAGGCGGCAAAGCGTGCGAATATTCACGATTTTGTAATGGGATTGCCCAACGGATATGATACGGAAGTGGGAGAGCGCGGAGTAAAATTGTCGGGGGGACAAAAACAGCGGATTTCTATTGCGCGGGCATTTTTGAAAAATCCGTCTATTTTGATTTTGGACGAGGCGACCAGCGCGCTGGATAATATGACGGAAATGCAGGTGCAAAAGGCATTGTCCGAGCTTTCGATCGGCCGCACGACCATTGTCGTAGCGCATCGATTGTCCACAGTGAAGAACGCCGACGAAATATTGGTTGTGACAGACGGAAAAATTTGCGAAAGAGGGGATCACGAACAGTTGATCGCGCTTGGCGGAACGTATGCGGAATTATACCGCTATCAATTTAAAGAATAACGGGCAAAATGCGTTTCAACGTTTGTTTCATACGAATGAAGACATAAAAACAACTAAAAAGGCGGGGCAACGTTAGATTGCTCCGCTTTTCGCATATGTGTTATTTTTTATAGGATCAATAAAAAGAAAAAATCCGAACCATTCACGGGTATAAATCCAACGAAAGCAGTTCGGATCAAGTTTCTCTGGTGGACGCGAGAGGGCTCGAACCTCCGACCTCTACCATGTCAAGGTAGCGCTCTAACCAACTGAGCTACGCCTCCGTTTCATTACTTTAATATTATAGCAGATTGCAGGGCGTTCGTCAATTGTTTTTGAAAGATTTAGGCAAAGTTTTATGCGTATCGCCATAAGAATTTTATAAACGAGGGGGAAGATCGCCTCGGATGATAGAAATACGTCGATATATAAAAATTCCCTTAAGCTGAAACGCAAAAGGGAATTTATTTTTTTACAATTTAAGTTTTTAAAGACGATAGATCATCTTCTGTTGTCACGCTTTGAAAACGTGTGATAGAACAAGACGAACACCAAAATATTAGCCAAATATATCACAGGGATGATAATATACGCAAACAACTGTTTGGGATCGGACATCTGTGCTTGGCTGTACACGGCAACCATTGTGACGATGATCACGCAGATCACGAAAATAATGGAGGCGGTGGGGATATACGAGGGGTGTTTTTTCCGTCTTGCTTGCGGACGATAACCGTATGCATACAAGATCACACAGATCAAGAATGCAAGGAACCCAACGGAGAAAGCGATAGCAGGGTATGCGGCTGAAATTTGTAAAATATCTTTCAGGAAAAATACCACAAGGCTCTCGAATGCAACGATACAGAACATGATCAGCGCAGCTTTATACAAAGTTAAGCCCACGTTATAACGCTCGCTGCCTTTTGTATTTCCTGCGTTTTCATTGATCGGTTGCGCATACGAGGTGTGCATATTGCCCGCCGTGTTCAATTTGATACGGTCTGCTTGTGCGCGATCGCGCAATTCGGTGTAAGGAACGTCCTGAGGACGAGGCGCATAGGGCATAGAAGGCATCGTAGGACGGGGTTGTTCATATCCGTAATGAGGTGGATTTTCATATCCCTCATAACCGTTATTTTCTTGCGACATACGGATTTGACGATTGTTCAAATCGCGCATCATACCGTTTAATTCGCTTTCACGCAATAAAAGATTGTGCTCACGTTCTTGCAGATCCAATTGCATTGCTTGCAATCCGGAACGTTCTTCCAAAGTCTTTTTATTGGCTTCCATACGTTCGTTTTCAAACGTCGTTTTTTCTTTTTCCAATTTCGATTGTTCTTCGATAAACGCAATCTTTTTCTGTTCCAACGCGCGCGCCTGTTCTTCGTATTGCTGACGTTCGGTGTAGAGGGCGGAGCGTTCTGCTTCCAACTTTTCAAGATTTTCGTTAAAGACCTTTACCTGACCGTTGTAGGTGCTCATTTTGTCGGCAAATTCAAATTGTTGCGCCGCCAAAGCGTTTTTCCGAGTGACAAAATCAAATTGTTGTTGGTTGTAGATCGTTTGTTTTGTCATCAAATCTTTTTGTTGTTCTTGAAGGGAGGTTTGATCTTTTGCCAATTTTTCGAGGTTGGCTTTCAATTCGTCTTCGCGCTTCTTTAAATCGTCGATCTTACGTTGCGTTTCTTCGGAAGTGGCTGCCGTTTCCGTTGTTTTTGATTCTAATGCGCGTTGTTTTTCTTCCAAAGCGTATTCTTGTTGCGTCACTTCGTAAATCTTCTTTTCGATTTGTTCGCGTTCGGATTTTAAGCCGTCTTGCGCTTCGCGAAGGGCGTCTTTTTCTTTTTCGATATTTTCTTTCGCTTCTTCCAATTTGTTGTATTCAGTGCGAAGAGAATCACGTTCAACTTCCAACGTTTCCAATTTGTTTTGCAATTCGCTGCGTTCGTTTTCAAAAGCCTCGCGATCGGCGTTTAAACGAGAACGTTCTTCATTTAAAGCTTGCTTTTCATTTTCCCAATTTTCGTACAATTCGCGATGTTGCGATTCTTTTTCGCTCAGTTCGCGCATCTTGTCTTCCAGATTGGCGAGGGCAGTGGAGGCGTTTTCGTCCAACGTCTGCATATGTTCCGTCCATTCGTTTAACGAAGCTTCGCGTTCGGAAAGCGTCGTTTCCCGTTCGATCAAAGCCGCTTCTTTTTCTTCCAATTGAAGGCGTAACGTTTCCGCAGCGTTCGCTTTTGCTTCTATTTCACGGCGTTCGGCTTCGTTTTTCTCTTTTTGTGTTTCCATCTGCGCCAACTGCGCGCGGATCTCTAACGAACGGTTATAAAATTCCGTTGTTTTATTTTCCGTTTCATTTTTCAACAACTGAATGGTGTTTTCTTGGTTGGCGATCGCGGAATTTAATGAAGCGATGATCGCTTTTTTATCTTCCAGTTCGGCTTGAACGGCAAGAATCTCGGCTTTTGCGGCTTCTAATTCTTCGCTGTTTGCGCTCTGCTCAGAGATAAACTGCGCTTCTTCTTGCAATCGAGCGTATTTATTTTCCAATTCGCGAAGACTTTCTTGTGCTTCATTCAATGCGGAAGTGGAGGCGGTATAAAGCAGTTTCGTTTCTTCCAATTCGCGTTCTTTGTCTTCGTATCTGTCTTCAAATGCAGCTTTTTGCGCTTCAAGACTTTCTTTTAAACGCAAAATTTCGGCGCTTTTGCTTTCCAATTCGGCTTTTGCTTTTTCCAACTCGTGCGATTGTTCGTTAAGCTCCAATTCTTTTGCGTCGATCTCGCCTTGTTTTTGGCTGAGTTCCAATTCTTTTTCATCCAATTCCGCGCGTTGAGCGTCGATTTTTTCTCTCAATTCGTTGATATCCGACTTTTGGTAGGACAAAGAGGAACTTTGCGCAGACAACAAAGAACGTTCGCGTTGAAGTTCGTTTTTAAGGTTTTTCAACGCCGTTTTTTCATCTTCCAACGCTTGTTCGCGCGCCGCCAATGCGCGTTTAAATTCCAACAATTCTTTTTGTTTTTCCGTGATGAAAGAAAAATCGTAGTGGGATTCGCCGTCGGAAATGAGACTGTCGATAATCGTACGGGAAAATTCCCATTCGGAAAGATTTTGTTCCGTAACCTTTCTGCCAAGATCGGTGAGGGAAAAGTATTTTCTTCTGCCGCCGTTTGAATAATCCCCATAATACGAAGTGACGTATTTTAACGATTCGAGGCGTTTTAACGCGCTGTAAAGGGTGGGCTGTTTTAAAGAATACATACCGCCGCTTTTCTTTTCGATCTCGTTGATGATATCGTAACCGTATTTATCGCCGTCATACAAACTGCGTAAAATGATGGTGTTGATATGCCCGCGGATCAAGTCGGAACTGATGTCTAAAATCTGTTCTTCACCGCCGGTCAAAGCGTCTTCCAACTCAACGTTGTTCTTTTCGTCCATTGTTTCCTCCTGTAGTTTGTCAGACAAAATTTTACTGTGCCTGAAATATTGCCAAAGCTCTTTCACTGAGAATGTTTATTATGCATCATATGAAAGTAAAAGAACTTTACATAAAGTATTCTATCACAAATAAATAAAAAAGTCAATAGATTATTGATAAAAATAGGCGTAAAATTGGGAAAACTTTCTAAAAAGCATAAAAAAACAGCCATTTAAAAAATAATGAAAAAAGTAGAGGAAAAATTTGCCAATCAAATTGACTTTTTTCTCAAAAAATAGTATACTGAAATTATGGAACTTTATGAACACGTAAAACAATTTTCAATTAAATATTGCGACGTTGATTTTAAAGATGAAATCAAAACGTCCACCGTGCTTGCTTTAATGCAAGAAGTTGCTTGCTCCAGCGCAGATGAATTGGGGTTCGGCTATTCGTATATCAAGCCGAAAGGGTATGCCTTTATGGTATCGAATATCTGTGTGGAATTTTTACAGCCGATCGTATTGGGACAAACCGTTTTGGCAAAAACTTGGCCAACGCCGCCGACCCATGTCGTATTCGGGCGGGAATATCAATTTGTGTCCGAGCAAAACGAGGTGTTGATCAATGCAAGCTCTCGTTGGTGTTTGATCGATATGAACAGCGGCAAACTTGCGCAATCGAAATTGATCGACAATCAAAACTATGCCACGTATAATACATCGAAAGTGTTGGAAAACGTTAATTGGAAAATTCCGACGATCAACACGGAAGAAAGCGAATTAAAATTCACGTTCACCGTTGCGAATTCGGAATACGATCATAATATGCACGTGAACAACACGCGTTATGCCGATTATTGTTTCAATTGTTTTTCGGTGACGGAACTTGCCGAAAAGAGGTTGAAAAGTTTTTCTATTTCTTACGGAAGGCAATGTAAAGAAAATGATACGCTGCGATTTTATCGGAAAGAAACGGAAAAAGGCAATTATTTGATTGGCGGTTTTAACGAACAAAACGAAGTGGTCGTTCAAGCGAGAATTGCGTTCGAAAACTGACACAAAAAAGTTCAACGTGAAACAATACTTCAAAAAAAACAACAGAGAAAAGAGGTAACAGGTGAGGAAAAACGGGATCAATCGAAAATTAACGCCGATCGAGGGTGGTATTTGCGCAGTGGAAGGGTTTCGCGCGAATGCGGTTTATTGCGGTTTCGGTGATTTCGTATTCCAAGAAAACGGAAAGGAAGATCTGGCTTTGATTGTTGCCGATCGACCTTGTCCGACGGCGTGCGTTTATTCGACAAGCGCCATCAAGGGCGCGCCGATCGCCGTTACGAAAAAGCATATGCGACGAGGTTTTGGTCAAGCGATCTTGATTAACAGCGGGGTTGCCAATGTTTTTATCGAAGACGGGCAAAAACTTGCGGAATTGGCTTGTCGTGAGATCGGAAAATATATAAACGTAGACGCGCAAGACGTTGTGATTGCGTCTACGGGCAGAACGGACGGCACTATTTCCTTGAAACAATTTGCCGATAACATGCCGAATTTGATCGAGGGATTGTCCGCAGATAAAGAACACAGTCTTCTTGCCGCGCGCGCGATTACAACGACGGATAAGACGGTGAAAGAATTTTCATATTCTTTCGATTTGGGAGCATTTTCCTGTAAAATTGGCGGGATATTGAAAGGGAGTTCGCACGTTTCGCCCAATATGGCAACGACTTTGTTGTTTTTGACGACGAACGTCAATATTTCACCCGAAATGCTGCAAAAAGCGTTATTGTCCGAAGTGAGGGAAACGCTCAATTTATTGGATATCGACGGGCAAGCGTCTCCCAACGATATGGTTTGTATAATGGCAAACGGAAAAGGGGGGAATTATCGAATTTCCTGTATGGATACGGAATACAAAAAATTTACGTATATATTGCGCGAAGTGTTGACGCAAGTTTGTAAAATGCTGATCGAGAAAGAAACGGAGAGTGGAAAGATCGTCAGTTGCCACGTACGAGGGGGAAAGTCCAAACAAGTTTCGCGCGCGGTCGCAAGATCGGTGGTCGGGTGTATCGGATTAAAAAAAGGTTTGGCGAACGGTCGGTTGGATTTGGAAAGCGTAATATGCGCAATTTCCAACGCCGAGGTCGAAGTCGATTTATCGCAAGCGGAAATAACGTTTTCGTCCGAAAAGGAAAGGACAGTGGTGTTTGAAAGCGGAATGCCGTTATCGTTTTCGAAAGAAATGGCAAAAAGGATAGTGCAAGAGATGGAAAGAGAGATCGAGATCGATTTGCGTATGGGCAATTATTCATCCACGGCATTCGGGAGCGATCTTTGCGAGGGAAAGCCTTAAAAAAGCCGCTCCCAAAACCGTAAACAGACGTCGAGAAACGAGAAGAAAGAAAGCGAGTATATAAAAATTTTTTTCAATTTTCACAAGAAATACGGCTTGAAAGGTTGACAAGCGCAATCGGTTGTGCTATAATATGTAGAAATAGACAGGTGTATACGTGATGAATAAAACAAATTACGGAAAATTGAAAGGCGAAATGGTTGACCGTGACGAGATGAAAAATTATTTTGTCGGCGGGGCTGTTCGTTTTCCTCTTTTTTCAACAGTGAAAATATTTTCTTTAGGGGACTGATTTTTTTTAAATCAGTCTTATTTTTTGTCCCGACGGTGGCTATAATACAAGCGAAATGCAAAAGAAATGCAAGCGAAGTATAAAGGTGATCGGCGTTAAACAGTAAAAAATAAATTCATATATAGAAGGAACGTTTATGAAGAAGAAAAAAGTTTATTTGACGTTACAAAACGGCGACGTATTTCAGGGCTATGCCTTTGGTGCAGAGGGTGAAATTACGGGCGAATTGGTGTTTTCAACGGGTATGGTCGGATATGTGGAAACATTGACGGATCCAACTAACTACGGACAGATCATCGCGCAAACTTTTCCGCTGATCGGAAACTACGGGGTAATGCGCGCGGATGCGGAAAGCAAAAAAGCTTGGGCGTCGGCGTTCATCGTGCGAGAGTTTTGTGAAAAACCGTCCAATTTCCGTTCGGAAGAAGATCTCGAATCGTATTTAAAAGAGGAAGGGGTTGTGGGCGTGTACGGAGTAGACACCCGTCAATTGACAAAAATTTTGCGTGAAAACGGCGTAATGAATGCGCGGATCAGCAAGAAACCGCTGACAGATGAAGAAGTTGCGGCGTTAAGCGGTTATAAGATCGAGAATGCGATCGAACAGGTTGCGGATCGTGAAAAAGGCTTCTTTGCAACGGAAAACGCCGAATATACGGTTGCGCTTTGGAATTTCGGGGCAAAACAAAGCACGATCAACAATTTATTAAACCACGGTTGCAACGTTATCAGTCTTCCTGCGACGGTAAGCGCAGAAGAAGTGCTTGCAACGGGCGCGCACGGCATAGTCCTCAGCGACGGCCCGGGCAATCCTGCGGAAAATAGTTCGATCCTTGAAGAGATCGGGAAAGTGATGGGGAAGAAACCTTTGCTTGGAATCGGTTTGGGACATCAGATGGTGGCTCTTGCGCTCGGTGCGAAAACGGCAAAACAGAAATACGGTCATCGAGGCGGTAATCAGCCCGTCAAGTGCGTAAAATGCGGTAAAGTATATATTTCTTCGCAAAATCACGGCTATGAAGTGCTTTCCGAAAGTGTGAAACAAGGTGAAATCAGCTTTATCAACGTCAACGACGGTTCGTGCGAAGGGATCGATTATCCCGATTTGAAAGCCTTCACCGTTCAATTCGATCCGGAATCCTGTGGGATCGGGCATCCCGAAAACGTGTTGTACAACAAATTTTTTGGTCTTATGAAAAAGGAGAACGAAAATGCCTAAAAGAAGTGATATAAAGAAAGTTTTGGTGATCGGTTCGGGGCCTATCGTCATTGGACAAGCGGCGGAATTCGACTATGCAGGCGCGCAAGCTTGCCGCGTGATGAAGAGCGAAGGAGTAAACGTAGTGCTTTGCAACTCCAACCCCGCAACGATCATGACGGACAACGCATTGGCGGACGAAATCTATCTCGAACCGCTGACGGAAGAAACGCTAAAACGTATTATCATCAAGGAAAAACCCGACAGTTTGCTGGCGTCTTTAGGCGGACAAACAGGGTTGACGATGGGTTGCAAATTGGCAAAATCGGGCTTTTTGGCAAAACACGGCGTAAAATTGATCGGAACGAAATTGGACGCGATCGATCGTTCGGAAGACAGAGAGCTGTTTAAAGAAACGATGGAAAAGATCCATCAACCTTGCGTTCCTTCCGATATTGCATATACGGTGGAAGAATGTGTTGCGATCGCTGATAAATTGGGTTATCCCGTTATTATTCGTCCCGCATATACGCTCGGCGGTGCAGGCGGCGGCGTAGCGTATAACGAAGAAGATCTGCGCCTCATTTCCCACAATGGGTTGATGTTGTCGCCGATCACGCAGGTATTGATCGAAAAATATATTGCGGGTTGGAAAGAGATCGAATTTGAGGTGTTGCGCGACAGCGCAGGAAACGTATTGACGGTATGTTCGATGGAAAACGTCGATCCCGTTGGGATCCACACGGGCGACTCTATCGTAGTTGCTCCTGCGGTGACGCTTTCCAATAAGGAATACGGTATGTTGCGAAATGCGGCGCTTTCCATCATCACCGAACTCGGGATCGAGGGTGGCTGTAACGTACAGTTTGCGTTGAATCCCGATTCGTTTGAATATTCAGTGATCGAAGTAAACCCTCGAGTCAGCCGTTCGTCTGCATTGGCGTCAAAGGCGACGGGTTTCCCGATTGCAAAAGTGACGTCGAAGATCGCGCTTGGATATACGTTGGATGAAATCGTCAACGACGTAACGGGCAATACGTATGCTTGTTTCGAGCCGACGATTGATTATTTGGTTGTAAAAATGCCGAAATGGCCGTTTGATAAATTCTTGTATGCAAAGCGTGAATTGGGTACGAGAATGAAGGCGACGGGGGAAGTAATGTCGATCGGTACGTCATTTGAAATGGCGATGATGAAAGCCGTTCGGGGCGCGGAAATTTCCAGCAGTACCTTCAATTATAAGAAGTTTATCCATTCGACGAAAGAAGAATTGTTGGCGAAACTTCCCGAAATGACGGACGAGCGGATTTTTGTTGTATATGCGGCTTTGAAAAAGGGCGTAACGGTAGACGAAGTGTATGCGATCACGAAAATCGACCGTTGGTTCTTGAATAAATTTAAAAATTTGATTGCTTACGAAGAACGTTTGGCGACGGAAAAATTGACGAAAGAATTGTATGAAGAAGGCAAACGTTTGGGATATTTGGATAAAGATATCGAAACGTTCAGCGGACAAAAAATTCCGTACAGAAAGAAAGTTGCATATAAAATGGTGGACACGTGCGCAGCGGAGTTCCCTGCGAAAACGCCTTATTTCTATTCAACGTTCGATCCGTACGAACATGATGAAGCGAAACCGTTTGTCGAAAAGAGCGAGAAAAAACGTATCGTTGTTATCGGTTCGGGGCCGATCCGTATCGGACAGGGGATCGAATTCGACTATTCTTCCGTGCATTGCGTATGGACGTTGAAAGAACTTGGTTACGAAGTGGTGATCATCAACAATAACCCCGAAACGGTTTCCACAGACTTTGATACGGCGGACAGATTGTATTTCGAACCTTTAACGTCGGAAGACGTGCAACACGTATTGGATATCGAAAAACCTTACGGCGTTATCATTACGTTTGGCGGACAAACGGCGATCAATCTTTGCGCATATTTTGATACGCACGGAATTCGTATTTTGGGTACTTCCGCAGACAGCGTGGACAGAGCGGAAGACAGAGAACGCTTTGAAGCGTTGCTTGAAAAATATTCTATTCCCAGACCGAAAGCGATTACGGTAATGACGAAAGAAGAGGCGCTTGCCGCGGCGGAAAGATTGGAATATCCCGTATTGCTTCGTCCCTCTTACGTGATCGGCGGTCAAAATATGACGATCGCGTTTACCCAAGAAGACGTTTGTCGGTATATGGACGTCATCTTGTCGCAAGGGATCGAAAATCCGGTACTCTGCGACAAATACCTTATGGGTACGGAATTGGAAGTAGACGCGATTTCCGATGGAAAAGACGTATTGATTCCCGGTATTATGCAACACATAGAACGTACGGGTATCCATTCGGGTGACTCGATTGCCGTGTATCCGCCCTATAATTTGGACGATACGATGTTAGAACGGATCATCGAAGTGTCTACACAGCTTGCGTTGGAATTGAAAACAAAAGGTTTGATTAATATTCAATACTTGATCTATCGCGGACAGTTGTACGTGATCGAAGTCAATCCGCGTGCGTCGCGTACCGTTCCTTACATTTCCAAGGTGACGGGCGTGCCGATGGTAGAGCTTGCAACCAAGATCATCGTAGGGGCTAAATTGAAAAAACTCGGTTACGGAACGGGATTGTACCCGTCTTCGCCGTACGTAGCGGTCAAAGTTCCCGTGTTCAGTTTTGAAAAGTTGAACGACGTCAACTCGCAACTTGGTCCGCAAATGAAATCGACGGGCGAAGTGTTGGGAATCGGGAAAACCATCGAAGAAGCGATGTTCAAAGGTTTGGTATCGGCGGGCTTTAAGATGTGTCACCCGTCCGAAAAACGTCCTGTCGGCGTGTATATGACGGTGAACGATCAAGACAAACTCGATTTGTTGACGATTGCAAAGAAATTTGGCGATTTGGGTTGTAATATGTATGCCACCAAAGGCACGGCGCAAGTCATCAACGATCTGGGGATCGACTGTGAAGTGGTGGATCGTCTTTCGGCAACGGAAGAAGTGATAAAATTGATGGACGAAGGAAAGATCGATTATATCGTTTACACGGGCAAAACGGATATGGAATCGATCAACGACTTTATTCGTTTGCATCACCATGCAATTTTGTTGGGGATCACGGTTTTGACGGCGTTGGATACAGCGAACGCATTGGCAGATATTATTGCAAGTAAATTCACCGAAGATAACACCGAATTGGTGGACATCAATGCGTTGAGAAGCGAGAAGTTGAAATTAAATTTCACAAAAATGCAGTCTTGCGGAAACGATTATATCGTATTTGATAATCGCGACGGAAAGATCACCTGTCCCGAATCGATCGCGGTGAATTATGTATTGCCTCATTACGGTATCGGCGGCGACGGAGTCGTATTGATTGAAAATTCTACGGTTGCCGATGCAAAAATGCGTATTTTCAATGCGGACGGCAAAGAAGCCCCGACAGGCGGCAATGCGATCCGCTGTATCGGAAAATACCTTTATGAAAAGGGAATTGTACCGAAAAATGAAATGATGATCGAAACGGCGAAGGGCGTGATCTGTCCCGTGAAAGTTTATTCGTTAAGCGGTACGGTAACGTCTTCAAGTGTAAATCTAGGTAAAGTGGCGCTTGCAGGAAAAAAGATTCCTTGCGTATGGGACGAAGAACAGATCGTTGGAAAAACCGTGACGATCGGCAACAATTCTTACGATATAACGTTGGTGAACGTAGGGAATCCTCACTGCATCGTATTCTGCGATAAAGTGGACGCGATCGACGTGGCTACGGTTGGACCCGAGTTTGAAAACTGCGCATATTTCCCCGAGGGGATCAACACCGAATTTATCCGCATCGTCAATAGAGTGACGATCAAAATGCGGGTATGGGAACGTGGCAGCGGTGAAACGTTGGCGTGCGGAACAGGCGCATGCGCGGCGGTTGTTGCGGCGGTTCTGGGCGGATATTGCGAAAAAGATACCAACGTAACGGTGAAATTACGCGGCGGAGATTTGACGGTAAATTATCATTCGGACGGCGACGTTGAGTTGATGGGCAACGTGAAAACCGTATATGAAGGTATGTTGGAAATTTAAGGATGAGTAAATAGATTGGGAGGGGCGACATGGACGTTTTTTATGAAGAAAGCGCCGTTGCGCAAGAGGCAAAAAAAGGAGCGGTAAAATATAGGATATGTCATATTATATCCAATGTTTTTCTTACATTGGGGATCATAGCGATCTTATTTGGATTTAATTTCATTCCGCTTGACGGTTGGCTTATATGGGGTTTTGTCTGTTTATGGTTTTTCTCCATTTGGTTTGCGCTGTTTAAGTTTAAATCGCGTTTTAACGTCAGTTACGATTACGTTTTTGTTACGGGTGAGTTGCGTATTTCTCGTGTAATCAACGTCAACAAGCGAAAATTGATCACTCGTTTGGATTGCAACGAAATGATTCAAGTGGGGGATATCGATAACAGCGCGTTCGAGCGTTTAAAAGCCGATCCCAACACCAAAACGATTGTTTGTACGTCGAACGACGAACCGGCAAAAGATAAATTTTTTATGTACATTTTGGCAAACGACAACGGAAGGAAGTTGTACGTGTTGGAATGTAGAGAAAAATTGTTGTTGGAAATGATGAAATTTTTAAAACGTACGGTGCTGGAAAGCGATTACGTGATGCAGGAAAAGAAACAAAAGAAGATATGATTTATTTGGATAATGCGGCTACGACAAAGCCCTTTAAGGCGGCGGTCGATCGCGCATACGAATTTATAAACGAAAAATATTACAATCCTTCCGCGATGTATAAAGAAGGATTTGCGTTGCAGAGCGAGCTGAAAAAAGCGCGCTCCGCTTTGCTTTTGCCGATCGCAGATCAAAACGCATTTGAATTGGTGTTCACTTCTTGCGGAACAGAATCGGATAATCAAGCCATTTTTTCCTTTGCCCGTCGAGGCAATATCATAACGACGGAAGGCGAACATTCTGCGGTTCTTGCGCCGTTTGCCGAATTAAAAACGCGCGGAACAGCGCAGGTTCGGTATGCGCCGTTGGAAAAAGACGGGCGGGTCAACGTAGAAAAGTTGTTGGAATCCGTTGATGAAAAAACCTGTTTTGTTTCCGTTATGCACGTGAATAATGAGATGGGAGCGATCAATGACGTCAACGATATCGCAAAGCGAGTAAAACAAAAAAATCCGCGTGTTATTTTTCACAGCGACGGCGTGCAGGCGTACGGTAAGATCCTGTTTAAACTGGGGAAAGAGGTCGATCTGTATTCGATCAGCGCGCATAAGATCGGCGGTTTGAAAGGGGTCGGCGCTTTGATCAAGCGAAAAACGTTGACGTTGCCACCGTACATATACGGCGGTGGACAAGAAACGGGCAAACGAAGCGGAACGGAAAATACGTTCGGAATTATGCAATTTGCCTATGCAGCAGAGGAAAAGTTTTCTCGTTTGGCAGAGAAAAACGAACAAATAAAAGGCTATCGAGAAAAACTTTGGCAGGCGTTGAACAAAACGGTTTATACGCGGCTGTCAGACGTTGCGGGATCGCCGTACATTTTAACAATATCCGCCGTCGGTTTACGCGGTGCGATTTTACAACAAATGGCAAACGATCAAGGATTGCTCGTCGGTACGGGTTCGGCTTGTTCGTCCAACAGCAAACGCAGGTTTAGCGCAGTTGTTTTGGCGTGCGGTTATGATGAAAAAACAGCGGACGGAATGTTACGAGTCAGTTTTTCCGATGATACGACGGAAGAAGAAATCGATCGGGCGGCGAGCATTTTAAATGCGATCGGGGAAGATTTAAAGCGCCGAATGAAATAAGCAGAGGAGCGAAAGAAAATTATGAAAAAAGTGATCATTATTCGATATGCCGAAATATATTTAAAGGGTAAAAACAGGGGCTTTTTCGAGCGGACGTTTGAAACGAACGTTCATCGCGTGCTGAAAGGCATCGAACACCAATTTATCAAACAAAGCGGACGATATTTGGTGAAGGATTTTTGCGACGACGATGCGGAAATAATCATTGAAAAATTGAAAAAGGTGTTTGGGGCGCATACGTTGAGTTTAGCGTATGAAACGGCTTCGGATATGGATTCTATTTTTGAAGCGGCAAAATTGCATTTGCGCGAAAGCGGAACGTTTAAAGTAGAATCCCATCGCGGCGACAAAAAATATCCGCTTACTTCGGTGGAAATCAGCCGTGTATTAGGCGGAAAAATATTGGAATATGCCAAAGGCAAACTGCAAGTGGACGTACACACGCCCTCGTTTACAGTTCGCGTGGATATTCGTGAAAACGGCAAGGCTTTGGTGTTTGGCGAGTTTATAGAAGGCGCAAACGGAATGCCAGTCGGTACGGCGGGGCATGGTTTGTTGTTGCTTTCGGGGGGGATCGACAGTCCTGTTGCCGGTCATATGATGGCGAAACGTGGCTTGAACGTAGACTGTTTACATTTCCACAGCTATCCCTACACCAATATGCAAGCGAAAGAAAAGGTTGTAGATCTGGCAACGATTTTATCGGAATACACCTGCGGAACGAAGTTGTACACGGTAAGCGTAACGCATATTCAAGAAGAAATACACGAAAAATGCCGCCCGGATTTTATGATTACACTGTTGCGCCGTTTTATGTATCGGATCGCAGAACGTCATGCGTTGCGTATCGGTGCACAATGCATCATTACGGGGGAAAGCTTGGGGCAAGTGGCAAGTCAGACGATAGAAGGTATGACGTCTTCCAATTCGGTTGTGGAAACGTTGCCTGTTTTGCGGCCGTTGGTCGGGTTTGACAAAAACGAGATCATTGATCGTTCGGTGAAAATGGGAGCATATGAAACGTCTATCTTACCTTTTGAAGATTGCTGCACGGTTTTTTTACCCGATTTTCCCGCAATTCGTCCCAAAATGAAAGATATTTTGGCGGAGGAAGCTAAGTTGGATATAGAAGATTTGATCCAAGAAGCATTTGCCTCGATTGAAAAAATAGAATTATAAGCAATATCGATATTGAAAAACGCGTCCGACGTCAACGGGCGCGTTTGATTTTATTAATATTCCCACCAATTTTTTTGTAATATTTCCGAATGATCGGAGAATAGTCCGTTGGTGTTTACGGTGGGGAGTATGATTTTTTCGCCTGAATTTCCTTTATAGATGGGAGTTACCGAGTAAACGTAATTTTTATCTTTATCGATCGTTTCATCTACAAAGTGTTCGGTATAATCCCCCAAATATAAAGTGCTGTGTGTGTCATAATCATATCGTTCTATTTTATACTGATAACAAGTGGGTGACGTTTTATCAAAGGAAATCACAACTTTGTTATTCAACAACTGCAAAGTGGGGGTAACAATGTGAGGATTGCTGAAAAAAGTGCTTTTTTTATGGGGGACAGCGTCTTTTTTGAACCATTCGTGCAATCGGTAGGATATCGGGGCTCGATCATCTGCCAACTCTAATGTATGTGTGGCATAATACGCGTTTTTATCCAATGCAACGTTGATCACGCCCGACGGCTTTGAAAAGGGCTTGATGGGTAAATCTTTTGCGGTATATAAATCGAATAAAGTTTGATTGATTTGCAGTAAAAGATTGCAAGGAACGCTGCCGCCCGTATATGGAATGGGAGCATTGTCCTTATTTCCCAACCATACGCCGACAATGTCTTTTGTTGTATACGATAAGGCGTACGCATCGCGGTTTTCGTTGTTTTTTGTGCCGGTTGTTCCCGTTTTTGCGGCAATATCAAAAGGCAAGTCACGCAATTTTTTTGCTGTTCCCGTTTTTGCGGTCGAATGCAACATATCAGTCATTAAAAATGCGGTTTCTTCTGAAAATACACGTTTTTTCGTATGTGTGCGCCGATAGACAAATTGCCCGTTTATTCGAATTCCCGAAATAAAACAGGTCGGCTCAAAGTATCCGTGATTGGGAAATACGGAGTAGGCTTGTATTATATCTTGCATAGTAAATCCGTTTTTCATACCGCCAAGCGCCAAAGCCAAAGACTTGTCCTCTTGATCGATCGGTAAACCTATGCGACGCATATATTCGCTTGCTTTATCGAGCCCCAAAGAAGATAAAACTTTCACAGCGGGAATATTCAGGCTTTTTTCCACGCATTCGCGTGCACTGACATACCCGTGATAAGTTCGGTCGAAATTTTCAGGCGTATATCCGTTATAATCAATTTTCTCGTCTAAAATGGGCGTAGCAGGAGAAAGTAGATTTTCTTCAAGAGCCGGTGCATACGTCAACAACGGCTTGATCAGCGATCCGGGTTGTCGCGGCGTATTGCCGAAATCGGAAACGCATGCCTTAAAAGCGAGCTTTTCGTTGTCTGCGATAAAAATACTTTTATTACAGGAAAGGTCTGCCTGTTGAACGATTTTTTCCACATTTTCCTGTAACGAGCGATCCAAGTAGGTAAAAATTTCGATATTTCCGCCGATAGAAAAACCTTTTTGTTCGGCGATATCCGTCAATTCTTCAAACACAAAATGCATATATCCCGTTGCGCCGCGATAAACTTCGTTGTTGCAAGGTAGCGCTTCGGAGGCAGCGTCTGCTCTTTCTTTTTCCGTGATCATTCCGTTGGAAAGCATAGCAGCCAAAACGCTTTGCTTACGTTTTTGACACCGCTCGGGATTTTTAAACGGGGAATAATAATTGGGGGATTTCACCAATCCTGCCAATATGGCAGATTCTCCAAGCGTCAAATTTTCGGGGGTTTTTTGAAAATAAAATTCCGCAGCCGAAACCAAGCCGAAGCAATTATGCCCAAAATAAATGCTGTTTAAATATTTTTCCAAAATCTCGTCTTTGGTATACATTTGTTCCAATTTCCGCGTCAATTTCCATTCTTGCAGTTTGCGTTTGAAAGTTTTTTCTTGCGTCAAATGCGTGTTTTTGATCAATTGTTGCGAAATAGTGGACGCGCCTTCTTTAAAAGAGCGGCTTTTCAGATTGTTATAGGCAGCTTTCACGATCCGTTTTACGTCAAATCCGTTATGCGTAAAAAAACGTTTATCTTCGGTGGCGATAAACGCATTTTTGGTGACGGCGGGAATATTTTTAACATTTACGCTTTGTTTTTTAAAAAACGCGCTTGTGTTTTGTAAAGGTTGAGCGTTATCATCGTAAATCCGAAGTTGTGTTTCGGATAAAATCAGTTTTTCAGGGCACAACGAAACGTTTTTGGTGACGGCGATATAATAGCCGGCAAAAAACAAAGCGCCTGCAAGACATAACAAAAAAGCGATCCAAATAATTTTACGTATCAGTTTCATCGAAAACAGTATTCGCAGTTTTTCTTTTTTTATCGAAAAAATAAAAGAAAAAACGTGTAAATGCGCAACGAAATTACGCATAATGCCCGCAAAGGCTTGATAAAAAACAAAAAAAAGTGTATAATATAAGGAAATAAAAAACAGAAATTAAATTATATAGAGAAACATTATGCAAGAAAAATATCATATCGTCACTTACGGTTGCCAAATGAACGTACACGAATCGGAAAAAATAGCAGGGGTTTTACGCCGAATGGGCTATGAAGAAGGTTCGGGAACGGAGGATGCGGACATCATCGTGTTCAACACTTGTTGTATACGCGAAAATGCGGAAAATCACGCATTCGGCAATATCGGAGCGTTGAAAAAATTGAAGAAAAGCAAGCCTTCGCTGATCATTGCCGTCGGCGGATGTATGACGCAAGAAAAGGGAAAAACGGACGTATTGAAAAAGAAGTTTCCCTTTATTGATATCATGTTCGGTACATTGAATTTGGAAGAACTCGAAACTTTGATTTTACGCAAAAAACAGCAAAAGAAAAAAGTGATCGAGATACGGGAAAAAGAGGGGGATATCGTAGAAGATATCGAGGCGTACCGCACGAGCTATCCCAACGCATGGGTCAATATCATGTACGGTTGCAACAATTTTTGTTCGTATTGCATCGTACCGTACGTTCGCGGCAGAGAACGTTCGCGCAAACCCGAAAATATCATAAACGAAGTGAAGCGGTTGGTTGCAGAGGGGTATAAAGAAATTACGTTGTTGGGGCAAAACGTCAATTCTTACGGAACGGACGGCGGCTCGGAAATAAATTTTGCGCAGTTATTGGATGAAGTGGCGTCGATCGAAGGGAAGTTCCGTCTGCGTTTTATGACGAGTCACCCCAAGGATTTCAATGAAGACGTCGTATTGGTGATGAAAAAGCACCCGAAAATATGCAGATTGGTACATTTGCCCGTTCAATCGGGGTCAAACGCCATTTTAAAGGAAATGAACCGCCGTTATACGCGTGAAAAATATTTGTTGGAGATCGAAACACTGAAAAAGCATTTGCCCGAGGCGGAAGTGACAACGGATATCATCGTTGGTTTCCCCGGGGAAACGGAAGAAGATTATCTGCAAACGGAAGATTTGGTGAAGACGGTCGATTATGCGTCGGCGTTCACGTTTGTATATTCGCCCCGTCAGGGAACAAAAGCGGCGACGATGGAAAATCAGATACCCGAAAACGTGCAAAAAGATCGAATTATGCGCCTTGTCGAACTCGTCAACGGATTAACGCGTAAAAAATCGGAAAAATACGTAGGGAAAATCGTAGAGATCTTATGCGAGGACTACGACGAGAAAAAGGGCCTTTATTTAGGACGTGATGAATTTGGGCGAATGGGCTATTTTAAGAGCGAGAAAAATTTGGTAGGCGAATTTGTCAACGTGAAAATTTTGCGAGCGAACGGTATTTCGTTGTTTGGCGAGATTGCAGGCGAAGACGCAAACGCAGAGTGTTAAAAGAGGAAGGTAGGTAAAACATGGGGCTTTCAAATATGATGAAGCATTTTCTTGGAATGAAAGAAAAGTATCAAGATTGTATCGTTTTCTATCGTCTTGGCGATTTTTATGAAATGTTTTTCGACGATGCGATCAAGGCTTCTAAAATTTTAGATCTTACGTTGACGGGACGGGATTGCGGCTTGGAAGAACGCGCGCCGATGTGCGGCGTTCCGTATCATGCTGCGGATACCTACATAGCCAAATTGGTGGCTGCGGGCGAAAAAGTGGCGATTTGCGATCAATTATCCGATCCAAAGGAGGCGGGGCGAGGTCTGGTGGAGCGTGACGTCGTGCGTGTTGTTTCGGCGGGAACGTTGATCGAAGACGAAATGCTGCAGGAAAATAAAAACAATTACATCGCTTGCTTGTTTAAAAACGGCGATGCGGTTTCTATTGCTTGGACAGACATTACCACGGGTGAATTTCTCGCGCAAGGATTTGTTGGGGAAACGGCAGTAAGCGAAGCGGTTGGGCAGCTTGTTAAATTGTCCGTTGCGGAAATTATTTGTAACGAGGAAATGTTGCTTGCAAGTAAATCGGTGAAAGAGATCCGCCACGGTATATTGCCTCCGCTTTCTTGTTATATGCCTTGGGCGTTTAACGAAAAACACGCAGAGAAAAATTTGTTGGAACAGCTTGGCGCGCATTCGCTTGCCGCCTATGGGATCGCAGGGAAGGGAGATCTGATTGCGGCTTCCGGCGCTTTGATCGAATATCTTCGCGAAACGCAAAAACACGCGCTTTCCAATATCACCACGCTGAGGGTGGTAGATCAAGATAAATATATGCAGCTTGATAGCGTTGCCGTACGTAATTTGGAATTGGTAGTCAACAATGCGGAAAATAAACGTTACGGTTCACTTTTATGGGTGTTGGATAAAACCAAAACGGGAATGGGCGCGCGCTTGTTAAACCGTATGATCCTTTCTCCCTTGAAAAGCGTGGAGGATATCGACTATCGCTTGGACGGTGTGGAAGAATTGGTGGCTTCCTCTGTGGTACGTGTGGGTGTAGCGGAAATTTTGAAGGAAGTGCGCGACGTCGAACGGCTTTCGGGGAAAATTTCCAATGGCAATTTATTGCCGAAAGACTGTTTGGCGCTTGCAAAATCGTTAAATGCATTGCCTTCGATCAAATTTCAATTAACGGGCTTTTCCTCTGCGGCGATCAAAGACATCGACGCGGGGCTTTTGGATATGAAAGAACTTGCCACTTTGTTGACGTCGGCAATTTCGCCCGACGCGCCTGCCTTGATGAAAGACGGCGGATATATACGGGAAGGATTTCATCCCGAATTGGACGAGTTGCGTAAAATAAGCGCAAACGGGCAATATTTGTTGAAAGAGCTGGAAGTTCGAGAACGGGAACAAACAGGCATAAAAACCTTAAAAACAGGCTTTAATCGTGTGTTTGGGTATTATATCGAAGTCAGCAATTCGTTTAAAGACAAAACTCCCGCGCATTACGTTCGCAGACAAACTTTGACAAACGGCGAACGCTATATCACCGAAGAATTGAAAGAATTGGAAGACAAAATATTAAACAGCAGCGAAAAGGCGTTGCAGTTGGAAACACGCATTTACAAACAGCTGTTGGATGTATTATTTGAAAACATTGAAAATTTGAAGACGGTTTCCGCTTCGCTTGCCATGTTGGATTGCCTTGTTTCCTTGGCGACGGTAGCAAAAGAACGCCGTTACGTTCGCCCGAAAATATTGGAGAGCGGAAAAACGTTGGCGATCACGGACGGACGGCATCCCGTAGTGGAAGCGATATCCAAAGAACGTTTTATTCCCAACGACGTATTGTTGGACAACGGCGATCACCGTTGCGCGATCATCACGGGTCCGAATATGGCGGGGAAAAGTACGTATATGCGACAAGTGGCGCTGATCGTTCTGATGGCACATATCGGTTCGTTTGTTCCCGCAAAAGCTGCGGAGGTCCCTTTGACCGACCGTATATTTACCCGTGTCGGCGCAAGCGACAATTTGATTTTCGATCAAAGCACTTTTATGGTGGAAATGATGGAAGTGGCTACCATTTTATTGCACGCCACGAAAGACAGTTTGCTGGTGTTGGATGAAGTGGGACGGGGGACGAGTACTTACGACGGTTTATCCATCGCTTGGGCGGTGATCGAATATTTAACGAAAAACGTACAGGCAAAAACGCTGTTCTCGACGCACTATCACGAATTGACCGAACTGGAAAATACGTTGGACGGTGTGAAAAATTATAAAGTGACCGTAAAAGAACTGAACGGCGCAGTGGTATTT
>JAFTPQ010000064.1 GCA_017463205.1 Clostridia bacterium | reverse complement strand
CAGGAAATATATATTCATATTTGCCATCGGGAATCGGCCCTGTTTTTTCGCAACCGCAAAAACAACAAAAACATACTACGCTTGCAAAAAACAAAGCCAGCACTTTTGCTAATTTTCTCATAATCAATCATCTCCTTGTAATATTAATGAATAATAATTTCAAGAAAACTACTCACGGTAAGTCACGGTTAAAATTTTTTCTTCCGCATCATATTCCACAGGATAAACATCTGTAAAGCCCTCCATATCCCACCGTCCAAGCAGTAAACTGGGAACAAAAAGCCATTTATATCCTTCAAAATAAATTTTACCATCTCTTTCAACAATTTTCCCTTTAAAGGTGAGATCATTACTACAATAAGACCAAGCCTCATCTCCTTTAATTTCCCAATAAGACTCTGCCTTTATCTTATCTTCCGTATAAATATATTTAGATACTACTTTATATCCCTCCGTTTTATCCTCGACAGGAAATATATATTCATATTTGCCATCGGGAATCGGCCCTGTTTTTTCGCAACCGCAAAAACAACAAAAACATACTACGCTTGCAAAAAACAAAGCCATTGTTTTTACCAATTTTTTCATATTATATCACCTTTATTCATAAATTTCTTGATTGCGCACTTTTACATAAAAGTCCATAATACTATTTCTAATTCCGGATTCTCCATTTTGCCGAATTTCAATATATTCTTCTTTCGTGTTATACACAGCAATGCTTATTTGATGCCACCCGTAGTTTCCCAGACGTGAAGAACTCCAATCTGACCATTTGGCTTGATTAACTTCTTCATAAGACGTATTTTCATCGCCTAATTTATAGCGATGAACATTATAGACTCCTCCGAAATATGGACCTTCTTTTTCTCCTCGATCATTATAATAATAAACATTAAACCACGGGCGATAATGAAAACTCATCTCTTTACCCGAAAAAGTTTCATACACTCCCGAAATAGTAATTACCTGCAATGGCCCTTCTCTATAATCTTTTAAGTTAATTATTCCTTTTGGATAATCTTCTAAAATATGCGAAACATCATACCAATCATGCGGCCACTGAGTGTTTCGCCCAAGCAAGCCAGCAAATTCGAATTCCCAACGCTCCCGCTCGATATCCGAATATTCGGGCAATCCTGAAGATAATTCTTCGTTCCCTTCTGTTTTCTGACACCCCAAAAACGTGAAGCCGCTGAAAAACATCAATATGCTCATTGTTATATTTGCTATTTTTTTTATCATCTTATTTCCCCTCCTTCTTATTTTAACCGTTTCTCCACTGTGCATTGGTCTGCCCCCTTTTCATATTTTTTCACTTAAATCCTCTCTATCCATACTATAACACACTTACCGTTTTTTGTCAATACCCTTTTTTAAGTTTTCTCCAAAAAACAAAACCGAAGACGTTTCCCTTACGCCCTCGGCTTTGTTTTATAAACACATATAAAAATCTTCGTTTTTTCCTTTTCATTATAATTCTCATAAATTAATCTCCTTTTTTATAAAGTTCTTCAGTTAAAATTTTTTCTTCTGCATTGTATTCGATAAGATAGACAACTGTAGAGCCAATCATCATCCACTTTCCTAACAGTAAATCGGGAACAGAAAGCCATTTATATCCTTCAACATAAATTTTACCGTCTCTTTCAACAATTTTCCCTTTATAGGTGAGAGAATTACTACAATAACCCCAAGCCTCATCTCCTTTAATTTCCCAATAATTATCTGTCTTTAGCTTACCTTCCGTATAAATATATTTAGATATTTTATCCCCATAAATATCTGTTTTATCAATGACAGCGCCTATATAGTCATATTTGCCATCGGGAATCGGACCTGTTTTTTCACAACCGCAAAAACAACAAAAACATACTACGCTTGCAAAAAACAGAGCCAGCACTTTTGCTAATTTTCTCATAATCAATCATCTCCTTATAGTATTTAATGAATAATAATAATTTCAAGAAAACTACTCACGGTAAGTCACGGTTAAAATTTTTTCTTCTGCATCATATTCCACAGAATAAACAGATGTAGAGCCAATCATCCTCCACTTTCCTAACAGTAAACTGGTAACAGAAAGCCATTTATATCCCTCAAAATAAATTTTACCGTCTCTTTCAACAATTTTCCCTCTAAATCCGTTATGATTACTCCCCCAAGACCAAGCCTCACCACCTTTAATTTCCCAATAAGACTCTGCCTTTATCTTATCTTCCGTATAAATATATTTAGATACTACTTTATATCCCTCCGTTTTATCCTCGACAGGAAATATATATTCATATTTGCCATCGGGAATCGGACCTGTTTTTTCACAACCGCAAAAACAACAAAAACATACTACGCTTGCAAAAAACAAAGCCAGCACTTTTACTAATTTTCTCATAATTCATTCCCTCTCAATAATTTTATCTTATCGTATTATTTATGCATCTTTCAATTAAAGTACAAACATCCAAAACAATCATTCTATTTGTTTATCTTCCACTTTTACATACAAACGTATAAAATAATCCATCTCATCCCAACGCAACGCATCGCGTCTTATTGCAATATATTCCTCTTCGCTTTCATAAAAACCAAAGCGAGCCGTATACCATCCAGCACGATGTAGAAAGTTGGTTTCCATCCATTTATCTTCATCATAGCTATTGCTTTGTACTTCTTCAAACGTGGCATTCTTATCGTTATAGTAGTAACAATGAAAAGAATCGAATCCTCCATAATATGGACCTTTTCTTTCTCCTTTTTTATCGTAATAATAAAATTTAAGCCATGGATTGTAGCGATAATTTCGATATTGCCCTTTAATGGTAATTATCAACCCTACATCATATACTCCTATATCATATGGATCCTCGTATGAACCCAAATTATACACTCCCTTTGGATAATCTTCAATAAGAAATGAAAGTGACGTCCAATCATAAGGTTCATCACGATTATCGCCTAATAATCCTCCCATTTCAAATTCCCATTGATTCGGCTCCTCTCTAAAACTGGGGCGTTCCTCCGAAGACGTTTTATATTCTTGACACCCCGAAAACGTGAAGCAGCTGAAAAACATCAATATGCTCATTGTTATATTTGCTATTTTTTTTATCATCTTATTTCTCCTTCTTTTTATTTTAACCGTTTCTCCACTGTGCATTAGTCTGCCCCCTTTTCATATTTTTTCACTTAAATCCTCTCTATCCATACTATAACACACTTACCATTTTTTGTCAATACCCTTTTTTTAAATTTTTATGAAAAACGAGCGGTTTTTCCACCGCTCGTTTTTCCGTTTCTATCTGCATTTTTTTTCGTCAATTTTTTCTTTCCACAGGCAACCATATTTCACTGTAATAATTTTCATCGGAAGTATCCCCGTCGGGGTACGCCTCTATCTCAAATTCCAACGTCGGCGCATACTCGGAAACAGGAAAAAATTCCGTTGTGATCCTCGTCCACAAAGCTTGGATCGCGTCGGGCATCGCCCCGCGACAGCCAAACGTCACCCATGTCCGTTGCGGCAACGTACGCTTGCGATATCCGTCGGGGACAGGCGCGTTTTCATCGCATTGCACCGCGATCGAATATTCAAACGTCGGGTCTTCCTTTGTCGTGTTGCCGTAACAAACGCCGAAAACGTATTTTTCGTCGGCGGCGTATTTCAACAACGTTTCCACCGTCCCGTCCGTATGCGTGCGATCCCAAAACTTGGGGATCTCCCGCAAATTTTGCCCGTTTACCACGCTGAATTTTTCCACTTTTTCCAACACCGTAAACGCTTCTTTTTCAACAATTTTATAGTCCATTACACTACCTCCGCTTAAAATAACTTTTACGAAAAAGCGAGAAAAGGATTTCAACTGCGCCCCTTTCCGTTTCACCTCGGACGGCGTAACGCCATGGAATTTCACAAACGCCCGTGTAAAACTTTCGGGGGATTCATAACCGTACTTCAACGCAACGTCGATCACTTTGCCGTTCCCTGCGCGCAATTCCGCGCCCGCCAACGTCAACCGGCGATTTCGGATATATTCGCCCAGCGATATGCCGCACAAGATCGTAAACAGTTTTTGAAAATAGAAATTAGAGCAATACGCGCGCTTTGCCACTTCTTCATAATCGATCTCCGCCGCCAAATGATCTTCTATGTAATCGATCGCATTTTGTATCCCCGTCAGCCAATTCATACCTCTCTCCTTTTCGTCTGTCAACATCATACCACACGAAAACCTTATATTTCTTGACTTTCTCTGTTTTGTTGTGCAAGATTTTTATTTCTTTTTATTGGCGATCGCTCCTACGATCTGCGACAAAGCCGCAAATAATGCGCCTGCAACGGGAAAAATGATCCACGTCTTATCCCAACGCATCGTCCAAAAGCTCAACCCCAAATACAACGCAACGACCAAGCACCAATATACGCCCCCAAACACGTCCGTATTTTTTGCCCGCGCCTTCTTTTCCACGGTGTGATCGCCTTCTTGCAGCAATTTTTCATAACTGCCGTGGATCATACCGAAACGCACAAATAAATACACGCCCATCGCCACGATCGGGAACAACGCCGAACAACAATACATCACTACGCTTTCGGGCGCGTTGCTTGCTCCTGCGATCAACATCGGGATCGGGGATAAAATACACGCCGCCACCCCGATCGCTACGATCTTTCCAAACTTCACCGCCTCCGCATTTTTCCTTTCGCGCGCAAGTGTTTCCAATTCCTCCGATATCACGATCTCCGTATTTTCCAAATATTGATAGGGCGATAACGCCATCCCCACTCTGATCAAAACAGCCACGCCGCAAGCGCAGATCACAAACAATATCGCCAAGCCGATCCCTGCCGCTACGTCTTGCGAAACTTGTATCGCGCCCGAAGTTGCCAAGCCTTCCAAAATAAACATCATCATGGGCGATACAATACAGCAAGCCACTCCGACCGCCGTTTTTTTTGCGCACGCGCGCACCGTATCCAAATACCGTTCTCCCTCCTCATCCGTCACTTGCCGAGGCGCGTGAGAAACCGTTTTTTCTTCCGCCCGAACCTCCTCCGACGTCGGCAACGCCTGCTCTGCAGTTTCGTCCTCTTTCAACAGATGATCGGTCGTACAGCCAAACAGATCGCTCATCTTCAAAATTTTATCCAAATCGGGCACAGACGCACCCATCTCCCATTTGGAAACCGCCTGCCTGGACACATCCAACCGAAACGCAAGTTCTTCTTGCGACCACCCGCGTTGTTTTCTGAGCAACGCAATTTTTTCTTCCAACTTCATAAATTGCCTCCCAAACTTGATTTTGGAGCTATTATAACATTTCCGTCGGTTGACTTCCACCAAATACGCTTGGTATTTTGTCAACCGACGGTTGCATTTTCTTATTTTTCGGTATTTTCAACCGATTTTTCTTCTTTTTTCGCTTTTCCGTCTTTTTTGAAATACGGAATAAAAAACAATGCGATCAACCCCATCGCCAACGTCGCCAAAACCGCCAAATACACACACCACTGCCATTTTTCCGTCAACGCCAGCCCGATCGGCGTTTCATACGTAAAGAAAAAATTGGGAACGTATTCTACGCTGATCAACTTTCCCGCCTCGTACACGGGGTAGGCGAACATCGAATTGATATACAGCGACGCCACCGCCAACACACCCAACATACCCAGCGTCGTCCAATAATGTTTCCCTTTTATCCGCACTTCCCCCGATAACGGAATATACACCGCCAAGACGATCAACATCGAATGGAACAGGAAAAACTGATAGGCGAGCGGTTTTGTAAACGCCTGTTCCAACGGAACGGACGGCACTGTACCCGTAAAGATAGAGGGCAACAGCAATGCGAAAAACGCTCCCAGCAAGCAAGTGGGATACATAAACGCCAACACCGCGTCTTTTTTCTCCCCCTCTTTTGCAAACCGAGCGTAAAAAATAAACAAGATCTGCAACGAGCACAAATGCAAAGGCAAATGTTGCATTTTTATGTACGGGAACGTCTTTGTCCCGTCTGCCGAAAGCACCAACTCGATCGAACTGAAAATTTTGATAAATTCCGAAGCGACCGCTACGATACAAGCCACCGTCAGCGCCTGTTTCAACGACCAACGGTATTTTTTCAATAAATACAACGCGCCCACGATCAAAATAAGGCAGATCGCCGCCCAAATCACATGTTGAACCGAAAACATATTTCCTTATCCTTTTACGTCTTTTTCCAAAGCGATTTTGTCAAAAATTTCGTCAAAAAGCCGCTCCTTTTCTTTATGATACGATTTAATATACGGTGAGATCTCCGCCGACGGTATCCACTTCCACGTGGCAATCGGTGGAAACGCCGTCCGCGCCGTACACGTCGTACCGCCGCCCCGATTTCCCGTATTTCTTCTCCGTTTTAAACTTTCCGCCAAGCGTTGCAAATTCTATCTTCGCACCCAACCCGTTTAACAAAGTCAATTTTATATTGCCGCCCACCGTTTCCAAAGCAACGTCCGTTTTCGCTTTTGCGATGCCCAACGTCAAACTGCCGCCGACGCCTTCCATCGAAATTTCGTCTGCCGAAACGTTTTCCGCCACGATCTTTCCACCCACCGTTTCCGCAGAAAACTCTCGCAGGCTCACCGCTTGCACCGTCACGGCCGCGTCAATGCTGCTGATATCCAGTTCGATCCCTGCGGGGATCTCCACACGCAGATCTTTAAAATCCTCGTCGAAATTCAATTTCAAACCCGATTTGCAATATTTGATATGCAGCGTATCGCTGTCGATATAATAATGCATTTTCTGTTCGTCCACGGGCGACGGATCTTTTTCCTCCACCGACAGCGTGGGCGAATCACTTTGCGCCACTTCCACCGTTCCCGACACCCAATCGATCTCCACGTTGGTGATCGTATGCGCCGAATAGGTGAAATTGCCCACCGAATATCGGCTTGCCTCGTCGTATTTTTCAAAGCGCGACTTATTCACGTTGCAACCCATTCCCAAAAACGCCGTTGCAAATAATGCCGCCGCCAAACTCGCCCATATCGCCTTTTTCGTGTCTTTCCTCATTTCTTCCTCCTTTTCGCCCGATCATTTCGGTTTTACCTTTATTTACCCTTATTTTTATTTTATCACGTCACCGTAAAAAAATCAATACTCTTGGAAAAATTTTCACAGATCCGTCAAATATTGCCGTTTATCAACAATATGCCGAAATACCATAAAAGTTATGCAGGAAAACGCGCGTTTTTCTTCTTTCCGTCACTTCTCAAATTTAAAATCTTGCCATTTTCCGCCATTTAAACGGTGAATTTCTTCCGTCGCCAAGAAAAACTTTTCCACGACGTTGTTTTCGGGATAAAACTCCATAAATTCCCCGTTGTAGAAGGTGTAAAAACGGCTGATATCCGTACACATTCCGTACGTAGGCAAATTTTTACTGTCAATATGGAACGTAAACGCCCCGCCGTCGCGCGTTCCCGTGTACGTCAACCCCGATCTGTCCAGCGTCAACACCCCTTCTCCAACGATATTCGACGTCGCTTGATTTTTCAGCATCCCTTGCTTTGGCAACGTACCAAGCCGTACGTTTTCCGTTAAAACAAAATCTTCTTTTTGCACTTCCTTTTTAATCGCTTCCCGTTGCATATTAAACCATTCCGTCTGCGTAGCCGGCAATACGCACGTTTCGTCTAAAGGAGTCATTTCATACGTATCTTGCAACGTAAACCCGTTGCCGCATTCTTGACAGGAGAACACGTTCCCCTTGCCCAACGTCGTATGCTGTTTTCCGCACTTCGGGCACCAGAACAACAACGTTTCCAAACCCTCCGCGCCAGTTTTCCCAATGTTATAACGGTATTTCTTCTCCTTGTTCCACGCGTAATCGTCGTGATACAAAGCCTTATTGACGGTATCTTCGATTTCTTCCGCCGTCAGCGTTTCCAACTGTTGTGGCGTAAACAATCGATCGATCTCCACGTCGATCCGCCCGCATCTGTCCGTAAGATCATATTTCGGACTGGTTAAATATCCGCCTTTGATCACCGAATAATATACGGGAACTTTAAAATGCTTGATAAATTTCCCCGTCCCGATCGCCACGGGCTGATTTGCACCCGAAATCGAATTCATTCCTTCGGGGAAAATAATGATCCGACCTTCTTTTTTCAATATGCGATTGATCTCTTTCAACGCATAATGATCGGGCGTAAAATTCTTTTTCGGGATCACTTTCAGCAATTTAAACACGCCTGCAAGGTGCGAACGGTAAAACTCGTTATATCCCGCCACGTAATTAAGCCGCGCCGGCAACATCGGGATCCCCGTAAAGATATAATCCAAACGGGAAGCGTGATTGCTGATAAAAATATACGGCCCTTTTTTCTTGTCGAATTTCGTTTTAAAAGTGTAATGCACGTTATATTTTTTATACATAAACGCGCGCCACACCGCGCCAAGCACGTTGTAAATAAAATTCGGTTTCCCTATTTTTCTTGCATACAGTTTTTGTTCGTTTGTCAGTTCGTTTGTCTTTTTCATACGTTTTTCTCTTTATTGTATTTTTTTACGTTTCCCACCTAACGCTTGCGTTTTCATTATAACACAGCCGTCCGCATTTTGTAAAGCAAAAGCGACAAAATGGCTGAAAAATCGACAAAAACCACCGAAAAACGTCTTCCTTTTATGGGCATAGTTTATTCGTTCGATTTGCTCAAATCGCACGTCCCATTTTCATTCCAAAACTCAAGGAGCGTTTTTTATGTTTTTCATCGAATGGACGATACAAATGTTACAAAACGACACGTTTCTCTTTCATGTGATCCTTCTCTCCACCGTCGCGTTGCTGATCGCCGCGCTCGTCGCCTTTTGCAACAAGGACAAAGCCACCTATTTCGCCGTCTATTTTTTAAGCGTGGGCATTTCCTACGTCGCGATGTCGGCAAAACAAACCAACTTGCAAAACCGTTCGTTTTGCGTTGCCGTCGTCAGCGTCGTTTGCAGCTTACTGTATTTTCTTTTGCAAATTGCATTCACCGTCGAACGCCGCATCGAAAATCGTAAAAAAAACCGAGAAAATTACCGCCGTCAGCTTCAATATACATTGCCCGACCACGACAATTCGTTTGTCCGCAGCCGTTTAAACACCGCCCTGCGCCTTCCGAACGCCCCCAACGATACCCACGAACCGACCGCCGACGCCAAAGCGCAAACGTTCCGTATGCAACACGCGCGCCAACTGCTGACAAAAATTAAAAACGCGCCGCTTACCAAAGCCGAACGCCTGCAAACGGAAGACGCCGAACGCCTTTTTTCCGCATACGTAAAAAAAGAACGTTGGTCGGCAGACGACGTGCGCCTGATCAACGAACTCTTTTCCTATTTATTAAAACTGTCGGCAAAATATTCTGTCTAAAGCGCGCTCCAACCTCCAACACAACTCATCAAAACACCCCTCATAAGAAAAAACGGTGCTTGGGTTTTTGAAACTCAACAAAACCGCAATCGAACGGCGGCAAAGACAACGTAAGGCGCACCAACATTCCTCTTTGCATTGCACCGCGCAAAATCGGCTTAGTTACCACCGCTTCATTTTTATCGAAAATTTTCAAAACGACGGGAGCAGGTATGCGTTGACCGATCGGAAAGGGTTGTTCTTTTCGTAAAATCACCGCGTCGTGACAAGCCGCAACGCACAATACGGAATGCGCCGTATCCCGATCGGTGTACAGCTTTGTCGCCACCATATTTTGCAACTCCACGTCCGCAACGTGCCCCAAAAAACTCCCCTCGACGCTGTATATCGGTTGACCGAGGAAAAATTTGATACAGTTTTTTGGATACACGGGACGAAGACGGAATAAATAAATTTCCTCCCCGATCGTCTCCACAGCCGAAAGATTGACGGAAAAATCCGCCGCGCATCCGGCGTTGCCCTTTTGTTCCGCGCACAGCAAATATTTTACGGAAAAATTTTTAGACGAAACCCCGATCCCGCGACACACGCCCCGCACCGTTTTCGTTTTTCCGTCTTTCCCGCCCTTTCCCGCGCATAAGTTTTTTCCGATCAACTCGCTTAACAACATAAGCCTCAAACCTCCGTTTTCTTCTATGCTACCACTATGATACAACACATAAAAGCAAGAAAAACGTAAAAAAACAAAACATTTTGACTGTATTTGAAAAAAATGTTACGCAATAATGCGCACAAAAAAACGTTGCTATTTACTTGAAATATTTTTTGCGTTATGTTATAATAATTTTATCCGAGGTTGTCGCCATGCGCCAGCCTCGACACACAACAAAACAATTGGAGATATTATATGCAAATTACAGCAGACGTAAAATACGTTGGCGTAAACGACCGCAAACTCGATCTGTTTGAAGGTCAATACGTTGTTCCCAACGGCATGGCATACAATTCGTATGTCCTTTTAGATGAAAAAATCGCCGTTTTCGACACCGTAGACGCAAAGTTCCGAGACGAATGGTTGCAAAACGTAAAAACCGCTTTAAACGGAAAACAACCCGATTATCTCGTCGTGCAACATATGGAACCCGATCATTCGGCAAACATTTTCGCTTTTACGAAACGGTACCCCGATTGCGTGATCGTTGCTTCATCCAAAGCGTTCGTGATGATGAAAAATTATTTCGGTACGGATTTTGCCGACAAACAATTGACGGTGGGCGAAGGCGCAACGTTATCCCTCGGAAAACACGAACTCACCTTTTACACCGCGCCTATGGTGCATTGGCCCGAAGTGATCGTCACGTACGATAAAACGGACAAAATCCTGTTTTCCGCCGACGGGTTCGGTAAATTCGGCGCAACGGATACGGACGAAGATTGGGCGTGCGAAGCCCGCCGCTATTATTTCGGTATTGTCGGAAAATACGGCGCGCAAGTACAAGCGCTTTTGAAAAAACTGTCCGTATGCGACATTGAAATCATTTGTCCCTTGCACGGCCCCATATTGAAAGACAACCTGTCCTACTACCTCGGTTTATACAATATTTGGTCGAGTTACGGCGTTGAAAGCGAAGGCGTTGTCATCGCTTATACGTCCGTGTACGGACACACGAAAGCGGCGGTTGAAAAGTTGGCGGAAGCGTTACGCGCCAACGGTTGTGAAAAAGTAGTGATAAACGATTTGGCACGCTGCGATATGGCAGAAGCCGTAGAAGACGCCTTCCGTTACGGTAAGATCGTCCTCGCCACCACAACGTATAACGCCGATATTTTCCCCTTTATGCGAAACTTTATCCATCACCTCACCGAACGCAATTTCCAAAACAAAACGGTGGGCTTTATCGAAAACGGAAGTTGGGCGCCGATGGCAACGAAAGTGATGCGTACGATGTTGGAAAATTGTAAAAATTTACAATACACCGAAGCCACGGTGAAGATCCTTTCGTCGATGACAGAAGAAAACGAAGCGCAGATCGCTGCTTTGGCAAAAGAACTTTGTTAATTTAAAAGGAGGATATATCTATGAGTAAGTACGTATGCAACGTATGCGGCTGGGTATACGACGAAGAAGTCGGTTTACCCGAAAAAGGGATTGCCGCAGGCACGAAATTTGAAGACCTTCCCGAAGACTTCGAATGCGCGCTTTGCGGTGTAGATAAGGATAATTTTACAGAAGAAAATTAAAAAAGGAGCTCATAAAATTATGGAAAATTACATCATTTGCAATTGTAAACAGGTAAGCTATACGGATATTGAGCACGCTTTGGCAAACCACAACAAGATGGAAGACGTTATGGAAGTGTTTGCCGACGTACAACGCATCACGCATTGTTCCACCGGTTGCGGCGGTTGCCATGATAAAGTGTTAGACGTTATTTCCGAAATTATGATGAAATAACTCCACCAAACCGAATAGGTACGCCTCAAAAGTTCTCCAACTTTTGGGGCGTATACATTTTAACCACCAACGTGCCCAACGCAAGCGTTCCGCTTGACTTTCTATCTTTCGTTATCGCAAGCGTTCCGCTTGACCTTGACTTTCTATCTTTTGTTGTCGATATTAATAACGATATCGTTACCCAACGGGAAGTCAAGAAACTCAGTTTCTTGTCAGGGTGCAGGGGCGGAAGCCCTTGCGAAGTCAAGCCCAAGTCAAGCAACCGACAGGTTGCGCCACTACTGCGAAGCAGTCAGCCAACGTTCCGTTGGATCATGTCTTTCTATCCCTCGTTACTGAAACTTGTAACCATATCGTTTCCCGTCCTGTCATACCGTAAGGAACGAAGTGACGGAATAGCGAGCTTGCGAGCGTCCCAAGGGAGTGAAACGACCGCGTGGAGTGTATCTCATTATAAATCCCCGCCACAACTTTACCGTCAGGCAAAACTTCACTCCACTTCCCCCCCCCCGAACTCCTCCAATCACAAAAACGCAGACGAGCCATTCCGCCGCCTGCGCTTTTTACAAGTTTTACATCGCCTTATTCCTTTCTGCCGTCGTACGCGCGCAAATACATTTGCTTCATCTCACGCACCAACGGATATCGGGGATTTGCCCCCGTACACTGATCGTCAAACGCATCATAACTCATCTTATCCACGCTGTCCAAAAATTCCTGTTCGGTAGCGCGGTTACCCAACGCCTCTTTGATCGTTTTGGGTATCTCCAACACCGTCTGCAATTCCTCTATCTTTTCAATCAACGCCGCAAACAGTTCTTCTTCCGTTTCTCCACGACACCCCACATATTTCGCCACTTTCGCATACCGAGCCAAACAATCGGGATAACCATACTGTGGAAACGTCCCCATTTTTTCAGGCGCAGGCACGGCGTTAAACTTCATCACTTCCACCAGCAACAACGAGTTCGCCATTCCGTGCGGCAAATGCCACCGCGCACCCAATTTATGCGCCATCGAATGACAAACGCCCAAAAACGCGTTGGCAAACGCCATACCCGACATCGTCGCCGCATTCGCCACCTTCTCGCGCGCCGTCAAATCCGCCCTGCCTTTTTCAAACGCTCTCGGCAGATATTCAAACAACAAAGCGATCGCCTCGTATGCCATACCGTTGGTAAAATCGGACGCCACCACAGACGCCACCGCCTCGATCGCGTGCGAAAGAGCGTCAAATCCCGCATACGCCGTCAATTTTTTCGGAATATCCAACATCAAATCGACGTCGCAGATCGCCATTGTCGGCATCAATTGATAATCGGCAAGCGGATATTTCTCTCCTGTTTTTTCGTCCGTGATCACGGCAAACGGAGTCACCTCACTCCCCGTCCCTGCCGTCGTCGGGATCGCCACGAAAATCGCCTTTTCTCCCATTTTCGGAAACCCGAACACCCGTTTCCGAATATCCATAAATCGCATCGCCAAATCTTCAAACAATGCAAAGGGATGTTCGTACATCACCCACATGATCTTTGCCGCGTCCATCGGTGAACCGCCCCCGATCGCGATCACCGCATCGGGCGAAAACTCCGACATTCGCCTTGCGCCTTCCCGCGCGCAAGCCAACGTCGGATCGGGCGTCACCTCGAAAAATTCCGTATGCGAAATGCCCAATTCATCCAACGTGTCCATCACCTTTTTCGCCGCGCCGCTCTCGTATAAATATTTATCCGTCACGATAAACGCGCGGCGGCAACGGTACACTTCGTCGCCCAGCTCCCGCAACGCCGTTTTTAAACAGCCACGTTTAAAATAAACCTTTTCCGGCGCACGAAACCACAACATATTCTCCCGACGTTCGGCAACCGTTTTGATATTCAACAGTTCTTTGATCCCCACGTTTTCGCATACGCTGTTGCCGCCCCACGAACCGCATCCCAGCGTCAACGACGGCGTTAAACGGAAATTGTAAAGATCTCCGATCCCGCCTTGCGCCGCAGGCGTGTTCACCAAGATCCGACAAGTTTTCATACGCTCGTAAAACGCTTGCAACCGCTCGAATGCGCCGTCTGCATCGATAAAAACAGACGCCGTGTGCCCCAACCCGCCGCCGCGCACCAACTCGTCCGCCTTGTTTAATGCGTCGTCAAAATTTTCCGCTTTGTACATCGTCAAAACGGGTGACAATTTCTCTTTGGAAAAGAGTTCGTCCTCGCCCGTAGAAACCGCTTCTACAACCAAAATTTTCGTTTCATCTCGTACATGGGTGCCGCAAATCTCCGCAATACGCTTTGCTGACTGCCCCACGATCTTCGCATTCAACACGCCGCCGCCAAACATAACGTCCCGCAATTTATCCCCTTCTTCCGCCGTTAAAAAATAACCGCCTTGCGCTTCCAATTCCGCCTTAAATTCGTCGTAGATCTCCTTCGCCACCACAACCGCTTGTTCGGATGCGCATATCATCCCGTTATCAAACGTTTTCGAATGCACGATGGACGCCACCGCCAACCGAACGTCGCACGAACGGTCGATCACGGCAGGCGTGTTGCCCGCGCCCACGCCGATCGCAGGTTTTCCCGAAGAATACGCCGCGCGCACCATTTGCGGTCCGCCCGTCGCCAAAATGATGTCCGCCTCTCGCATCAAAACCGCTGACAGCTCCACCGACGGCGTTTCGATCCACCCTATGATCCCTTCGGGCGCGCCAGCCTCCACAGCAGCTTTTAAAAGGATCTTCGCCGTTTCGATCGTGCAATTTTTCGCTCTCGGATGGGGCGATAAAATCAATCCGTTTCTCGTCTTCAAACAAATCAGCGCTTTAAAAATAGCCGTCGAAGTGGGATTGGTGGTGGGAATCACCGCCGCCGCAACCCCAATCGATTCGGCTATCCGCGTGTAACCGCCCGCTTCATCGCGTTCGATCACTCCGCAAGTTTTCTCGTTTTTATATCGATTATAAATATATTCGGCGGCATAGTGGTTTTTCAAAACCTTGTCTTCGAACACCCCCATACCCGTTTCCGTCACTGCCATTTCGGCAAGTGGGATCCGCGCGCTGTTCGCCGCCGTTGCCGCCGCCTTAAAAATTTCATCCACGCGTTCTTGCGGATAAGTTGCAAATTCCATCTGCGCTTTACGCACTCGTGCCAATAACGCCCGAAGTTCTTCCGACTGTTTTTCTTGCTTTTCCTGTCTTTCTTGCTTGACCTCTTTCATACTTCCTCCCTTTCGCGTCGCCTGCCCACGCAAACGAACTGCAAAAAGGACGAAGCAACGTTATTCCTCGTTCTTCTTGTACAATTTTCCCGCAAGCATCGCAAGCGACGCCGCCAGATCCTCCGTTTTGAGTACGATATCTTTGGGTACGCGCAAAGGCGCAGGGGCAAAATTCCAAATGGCTTGAATTCCCGCCTCCACCATTTTATTCAGCACCTCTTGAGCCGCAATTTTCGGCACGGTAATGATCCCGATACGAATATTATGCTCTTTCACAAATTTTTCCATTTCGGATATAGGCAAAATTTCTTTATCCATCACGCGCGTTCCGATCAAATTCTGCGAAATGTCGAACGCCGCGACGATATTCATACCGTTGCTTTTAAAGCCTTCATAGCCCAAAAACGCGCGCCCCAAGCCGCCCGCGCCGACGATGATCGCGTCGGAAAGGTTGTCATACCCTAAAAATTTCTCGATATCGACGATCAATCGGCTGATCGCAAAACCAAGCCGCGGTCGTCCCGCCTCGGAGGATACCAGCGCGAGATCTTTTCGCACAAGCACCGACGATACGGAAATATTTTGCGCAATAACCGTCGAAGAAATGTATTTTGCACCCTTAGAATTTTCTTCCTGTAAAAAATGCAAATACAGCGGCAATCGCGCAATAGTCGATTTAGAAATGATTTGTTGTTCTTTTTCCGCTGTTTTCGGCAATTCCGCCTTTTTTTCGTTCAATCCGATTTTTTCTTCCGTCATTTGTATACCAGCCCTCCTTTTCAGTGCTTATTACCATTATTATAACTCAATTTATCGATAAAATCAAGCGAATAAACCGATAAAAAAGAACAGTTTTCAAATTTCCCCCAACGCAAGCGTTCCGCCAACGTTCCGTTGGATCATGTCTTTTCTATCTTTCGTTGTCGATATTAATAACAGTATTGTTCCCCACCCCCGTCATACCGTAAGGAACGGAGTGACGGAATAGCGAGCCTGCGAGCGTCCCAAGGGAGTGAAACGACCGCGTGGAGTGTATCTCGTTTTTAATCCCTGCCACAAATTTGCCGATAGGCAAAACTTCACTTGACATTTGTCAAACTTAACTTGCCGTAGGCAAACTTCACTTACAAAACCCACCCCCCTCTACACATTCACACATCTACATATTCACATCATCACACATATACACACGTACAACTTTCTTCACAAGTTTCCCATTTTTTGTTTCACCGCAACAGACGTAAAAAAAGGGCAAGCCAACGCCTACCCCAACAATACGTTCAACAATTTTTCTTTCACTTCCAGCCCCTCGCCAAACTTCCGAGGAATATCTCCTTGCACTCGTATATCCGCTGCGATCCGCCCTCCTTTCAGCACAACGACCCGATTCGCCAACATCCAAGCCTCCTCAATATCGTGCGTCACAAACACAGCCGTTTTTTTCTTTTCTTTCCACAAAGCCGCAAACAACGTAGCCAATCGTATCTTCCTTGCCGTATCCAACGACGAAAAAGGTTCGTCCAGCAACAACAACGGTGCGTCCGACACAAACGCTCGCGCGATCGCCACGCGTTGCTTTTCTCCTCCCGACAATTCTTTGGGACGTCTATCTCTCTTGTCTAATATCTCCGTCTTTTGTAAAATTTCCTCAATGAACTCATACCTGCCCCCCGCGTACAGCAAATTTTGCTCCACCGTAAGATTGGGCAACAGCCTCGGTTCTTGAAAAATATACGCCACGTCTTTCGGCACGCCGCAAACTTCCCCCTCATAGGGGATCAGACCTGCCAAAATATTTAAAAGAGTCGTTTTTCCGCCACCCGATTCTCCCAAAACACACAAAATTTCGCCTTCCTCCACCTCAAGAGCAAAATTTTCAAACACACATTTTTCGCCGTAAGATTTTGAAACACATATCTTCATTTCACCCTCCTTTCGACAAAAAACGCCGTTATAGCCCCCAAAATTTCCAACGCCAAGCCCACAACAAACGTCAGCACGACCAATGCAAATAAAGTAGGCATTTCATAAAAAAGTTTGGCTTCTTGCATCAATCCGCCCAAGCTTTTCCACGTGTTTGCCAACACTTCCGCCGAAACGATCAATTTCAAAGCAAACGCCAGCGCCGCGCCCGCCTCTCGCAATACGTACGGCGCCGCCGAAGGGATATACAATTGCAGCACCCGTTTTTTCATCGACACTTTATACACGCGGCTCATTTCCAACAACTCGCCGTCCACTTGCGACAATGCCGCCAAAATCCCTGCGTACAGCGAGGGGAACAACGTCATAAACGCCACTACGATCGGCGCTTTCGCCGCTCCCGCCCAAACCAATACGATCAGCAACACCGCCAATGTCGGCAACGAGCGCAACATCGACACAGCCGGCGACAAAATTCGACAAAACCAAGGCACCATGTATGCGATGAGTGCAAAAATCAACGCCAAAGCAAAGGAAAAAACGAATGCGATCAACACCCTCGAAAGGGTATGCCAAAACGCCAACCAAAACCCGCCGTCTTTTAACAATACGCCCACTTGCCGCATACAATCGAAGAAGTCGGGCAACAACAAATCGTTTCCAACCGCAGCGTGAGCAACAATCCAAACGACGACCAACACCGCCGCCGCGATCAACACTGCCGCCACGTTCTTGAAAAGGATTTTTTTCAGTTGTTTCCCGTCTATTTTCGACATATCATGCGCCTCGCTCCTACGTTAGCTCCATCACACGCTTGCGTTCAATACAATTGACGCCTAATTATTTATAAACCTAAACGATAAAAGTCAATCCATGCCGTCGGCAAAATTTCAATTTTTCGCCGTCCAACCCTGATAGAAAAATCCTTCCGAAACCGCTTTTGCCGACGCCGCATCCACTGCGATCACACGCGCTAAATATGCATTCACCGCAGACATGGCTATGCTGTTTCCCGTAAACCGAGCCGCGCACGCCGCAATCACGTCACGCGACAACACCGTCGCGTTCAAAGTCGTTTTATACGCAGGATCCTCCTGATGCGCCGTCACCGCCGACACGATCGTTTCACCGTTCGCCCAATCGGTGTACAAAGCTTCCGTCGAAGCCGACAAATCATCTAAAAAGGAATTTATCCACTCCGTTTTCGCTTCCACCAACGATTTTTTTGCCACCAACACAGCTTGCGGATACCCTAAAAACGTCTGTCCCGTGCAATCCTCAATCACTTCACCGCCGTTATATAAAAGGTCTAAACTACACACTTTTTCAAAAGCGTTTTTCTTCACTTGCACGCTCGCCGCAGGCTCTGCCACCACGTAACAGGTCACGTTTTCGTCCGTAGGATCGATCGCCGTCGCGTCGGCAATCGCCTTCAAATTCACCTTATCCGCCGCAACCGAGCCATCATTTCCCAGCACTTGCCACTCCAATCCGTATTCATCCAAAATCGATTTAAACGTCAATCCGGGGACGTTGTTGATCTGCATAACTCCAACCGTCTTCCCGACAAGATAGGACAAATCTTTGTATTCCCCTGCAACAACCGCCGCCGAAAACGCCTCGTCTTTCGACAGTACGCACAAATTCCCGTTCGTCACAACGCCCATCATTTGATATTTTTCACCCGTACCCAACAACTTACTCGCCGCCGTTAAAGGCAACGCGCAAAGATCGGCATTCTTCGACATATCCGAGTTCGTCACTTTCGTCGCGATCACGGCAGGATTTACAACACGGTAGGTCACGCCGTCCTGTTCCGTATCTTCTGCCATCAACTTTGCAAACGCCATCGCAGGCGCGCCGTCCGGCATATACACCGTCACGTCCGCCGCTCCGCTATTATCCGATCCCTCGCCATCTTCTGCGCAACCGCCAAATGCGACCATACCCAACGTCATCACCGACGAAAGGGCAACTGCTAACCACTTTTTCGTTTTCATTTTTATATTTACTCCTTTTATGCGGTTCACCGCATATATATATTTCCGCAAATGCCCGCCGCCCAATACGACAGATCCTTGCGATTTTTTTCTTCACTTGTCCGGTCGGGCATATGTTTTTCCCCGCAAAAGCGTCCCACCGCATATGCGGCGTCACGGCAAAAAACGCCCAAGCTATTTCAAAATGTTTTAAAAAACCTAAAAACGTCCGTTTTTAACTGTCCGACAGTCAAACGTCCCTCCAAATTACCCAAGATACACCGCTTCCAAACGGTGGATCGGCAAACCGCGCTCCACCCATTTCTGCTCGTATTCGGTAACGATATTCCAATCGGGGTTTCCGTTTTCGTGCAGATCATACGTCACATTTTCCAAAGCAAACCCACACGCGCGGTATTCCTCCAACGAAAAATCGAAAAAATCCCGATCGTCCGTTTTTTGCAAGATCCTACCGCCTTTTTTCAATAATTTTTTATACATTTCCAAAAAATTACGGTGTGTTAAACGCTGCGTGGCATAACCGAGCTTTGGCAAGGGCGTAGAAAAATTCAAATAGATCGCGTCCAAACTACCTTCGGGAATATAGCAAGGCAAACATTCAGCGCGAATATTCAAAAACCGAATATTTTCCACTCCTTCCTTTTTCACGGCTTCCATGGGCGTGAGGATCACGTTGCTCATTTTTTCCAGTGCCAAATAATTCACCGACGGTTCTTTTTTTGCCAATGCGATGACAAAGCCGCCTTTTCCGCAACCGATTTCCAACACCACAGGCAAATCGTTTCCGAACGCGGCGCGAAAATCGATCAACGCGCGATAGTTTTCTGCCGCTTCTTTCATGTTTAAAATACCGTTTGCGCCATGCGCCAACAGCAGATCGCCGCAGGCTTGCATACGCGCGTCAAAATTCCGTTTTTTTCTCATTCTCATTGACATACTCTTTCTCCTCCAACGTTCCGTTGGATCACGTCTTTTCTATCTTTCGTTACTGGAACTTGTACCCATATTGTTACCCAACAGGAAGTCAACCAACGTTCCGTTGGATCTTATTTTTATCTTTCTTTATCGATATTAATAACTTTGTCTTTGCCCAACAGGAAGTCAAGAAACTCAGTTTCTTGCGGGTGTGGGCAGCCAACATTCCGTTGGATCTTGTCTTTCTATCCCTCGTTACTGGAACTTGTACCCATATTGTTACCCAACAGGAAGTCAAGAAACTCAGTTTCTTGTCAGGGTGCAGGGGCGGAAGCCCTTGCAAAGTTAAGCCCCCAT
>JAFTPQ010000063.1 GCA_017463205.1 Clostridia bacterium | reverse complement strand
CCGATGCTGACGGAAGAAGAAACGGATGTGTTTCGGCATGGAAAAAATGCGAAAAAGGCAACGAAAAGCAAAAGCGCGAGTTCTTTAGAATACAACCGTTCGACGGGGTTTGAAGCGGTGTTGGGTTTTTTGTATTTGACGGGACAAGAAACGCGGATCAGCGAGTTATTGTCGATCGCCGAAGATGAAAAATTTAAGGGCGTTGCAGTGGCGGACGCGTTTAAGCCGATACATAGATGATAAAAACGCTTTGGATTTTTTCGGGAAAGTTACGGAAAGATAGAGTTTATAAGAGAAAAACAAAGAGGATATAACGGTGAAGACGGAAGGAAGAAACGCAGTGATCGAACTGCTGAAAACAGGTAAAAATATCGATAAAATTTTATTGGAGAAAGGGGCGCAGGGCTCTATTTCTCTGATTTTTGCGGAGGCGCGCAAGAAAAACGTGCGCGTACAATTTGTCGATCGGCAGGTGTTGGACAAAGAAAGCGAAACACGGCGACACCAAGGCGTTATCGCATTTACCACCGATTACGAATATTTCGATTTGGACGAGATCATCGCGAAAAAAAAGAGCGAAAAAGGCGGTTTTATCGTGCTTTGCGACGGGATCGAGGACGTGCATAATTTAGGCAGTATCATTCGTGTGGCGGAATGCGCGGGCGCAGACGGCGTGGTGATCGCCAAATCGGGTTGCGCGTCGGTGACGGAAAGCGTGATCCGCATTTCCGCGGGGGCGGCGGAGCATATGAAAGTGGCGAAAGTTCCCAATTTGAACCAAGCGGTGGAAAAATTGCAAAAAGAAGGGTATTGGGTGTACGCTTTGGAAGCGGGCGGCGAAGATATCTATAAAGAAAATTTTGCGGGAAACGTAGCGTTGATCGTCGGCGGTGAAGACAGCGGGGTAAAACGCTTAACGAAAGAAAAATGCGATAAGGTGTTGTCCATCCCTTTGCAGGGACAGGTAAATTCGTTGAACGCGTCGGTTGCGTTGGGGATCGCCGCATACGAAGTGGTGCGAAACCGTTTGCAACTGTAAGCGGAAAGGTGTAAAACGTGATGTCGAAAACAGTGAAAAAGACAGATGAAGAACTGGTTGAGTCGGCGCAGAGCGGTGATAAACAAGCCACGGAAGAATTGTTGTTGCGATACGCAGGTTTGGTGCGCGGTTGCGCGCGAGGTTTTTTTCTGATGGGCGGTGAAACGGAAGATCTTATCCAAGAGGGAATGATCGGGCTGTATCATTCGATCGTCGATTATCGAAAAAAGGAAGACGGGCGCAGTTTTAAAAATTTTGCCTATCTTTGCGTTTCCCGACGGATCATCGACGCAGTGAAAACGTCTGCGCGAAAGAAAAATGCGCCGCTGAACAACGGAGTTTCGATCTTGGTCGCGGACGATTGGACAGAGCCCGGATTAAGCCCCGAAGACCTGTTGATTTTAAACGACGATCGCAGAGAATTTAAGCAAAAAATGAGCCGAGTGTTGTCTGATTTCGAGTTTAAAGTGACAACGATGTATATGGACGGAATGACGTGCGTGGAGATCTGCGACGCAACGGGGAAAAGCGCAAAGAGCGTAGACAATGCGATTCAGCGAAGTAAAAAGAAATTACAAGAGATCATAAAAAAATAGAAAGCAAAGGAGAACGAGATGGCGTATTTGGCATTATATCGTATGTTTCGCCCGACGACGCTTGGCGACGTGGTACGGCAAGAACATATCGTAACCGTTTTAAAAAATCAAATAGACACGGGCAGGATCGGTCATGCTTACCTCTTTTGCGGTCCGCGAGGGACGGGGAAAACGAGTATTGCCAAAATTTTTGCTGCGGCGATCAATTGTGAAACACCGATGGACGGCTCGCCGTGTGGAAAATGCGCCGCTTGTCGCGCGTTGAAAGATCCGTCGAATTTGGATATTACGGAGATCGACGCGGCTTCGAACAACGGCGTGGACGAAATGCGAGATCTGCGTGAAAAGGTGCAATATCCTCCCGTTGCGGGGCGTTACAAAGTGTACATCATCGACGAAGTGCATATGTTGTCGCCGGGTGCGTTTAACGCATTGTTGAAAACGTTGGAAGAACCGCCTGCGCATGCCGTGTTTATATTGGCGACGACGGAATCGCAAAAGATCCCCGCAACCATTTTATCTCGCTGTATGCGTTTCGATTTTAAGTTGATCCCGCAAAAGGATTTGGAAACGAGGTTGCGTTACGTATTCGATCAAATCGGGAAAACGTACGACGACGAAGCGATTGCGGCGATTGCCCGCGCAGGGGCGGGCAGTGTGCGCGATATGTTGTCGATTGCGGATACTTGCGCGTCGTACACAACGGGAAAATTGACGTATGCGGACGTAAATACGGTGCTTGGAAATGCCGATTTTCAGCAGGTGGCAACGCTGTGCCGCGCGATATTGGCAAGCGATGCGGGCGGAGCCTTTGAAGGCGCGGAGAACTTTTTATCTGCGGGAAAAAGCGTGGGAATGTTGTTGAAAGACGTGATGAATTTTCTTAACGCTTGCGCGGTGGCAAAAACTTGTCGGGACGGAAAAAATATTTTGGCGTTTCCCGACGATATGTATGCGGAAGTGGCGGCTGTGGCGAAAAATACGGACGGACACCGTTTGCTTCGCGTAACGGAAATTTTTGCCGACGTGGAAATGGATCTTAAATATTCCACTTCCCCTCGCATTTTATTTGAAACGGCGGTGTTAAAGGCGAGTATGCCTTCTGCGGATTACGATATCGAGGCGTTGCTGGGACGTATCGCAGAGTTGGAAAAAAAGATAGGAAACGGCGTGTTTGTCAAAAATGAAGGGGGCATGTCTGCGACGAATGAAAAAATGCCCGTAACGACGGCACGAAAAGGTCAAGAGGAAAACCTGCAACGCGAAAGTAATTTTGCGGCGGAAAAAACGCCCGAATATGCTTTGGACGAAGAATATATCGATGTGCCGCCGGAAATGGATGCGCCGCCTGATGAAGCGGAAATGGGCGGCAGCGTGTATTTCGATCCGTCGTTTGTGCCTCGTAAGCCCGTTGCGCCAAGCCCGATCACGCGGAAACAAGAAATGCACAGCTCGACGCATACGCAGACGACGGCTACTGCTTCGGAGGTCGCGCCGCGCGCGGTGAAACCTGCGCAAAAAGGGGACGCAAAGGCTACGTTTGGCAGTTTTTTGCGGTCGATACGAAAAATAGCGAGAAGCGGCGTATTGCTGACATTGTGTATGGATTTGGACAGCGAATACGAGGAAGATGGGTTTATATTGTATACGTCCAGCGACACGATCTACCGTTCGTTGACAAAGCCCGATCATGCGGCGTTGATCGAACAGGCGTTTGCCGTCATCGGGATCGACGCAAGCGGTTATGCAGTGCGGTTGCGCGGAAAACAATCGGACAATTTCAATAAAAGTTTAAACGAGTTAAAAGAAACGTTCGGCGGCGTGAATATCGACGTGAAGTGATGGGGTTGAGGCGATCAACCTTCCTGTTGCGGCGAGCCGTCGGGGATGAAAAACAAAAGAAAAAATAAAATTATAAAAAATAACGTAAATTTTCGGAGGAAATTATGGCAGGATTTAAAGGTGGCAACAACAATATGCAAAATTTGATGCGTCAAGCACAGAAAATGCAGGAAGAAATGGAAAAGACGGCAGAACTGTTGGACGATTGGGAAATTGTCGGTACGGCGGCAGGAGAAGCGGTGGTCGTATATATGAATGCGAAAAAGATCATCAACGGTATTGAGTTGGACGAAAGCATTGTCGATCCCACAGACGTGGAAATGCTGTAAGATTTGCTCATGTCGGCGATCAACGACGGTTATGCAAAAGCGGACAAAGTGTATGAAGAAAAAATGGGCAAGTACGGCAATATGGGCTCGCTCGGGGGAATGATTTAACGAATGGAAATTTTTATCGAGCCGATCGGCAAGTTGATCAATGAATTTTCAAAATTGCCGGGTGTGGGCAAAAAAACGGCGCAACGGTATGCATATAAGATTATCGATATGCCCGAAGCGGAAGCGCGCGCTTTTGCGGATGCGATCATTGGAGTGAAACGAAAAGTTCGTTATTGTCGCGTTTGCGGAAATTTTACGGAAGAGGATACATGCGAAATTTGCCGCTCGCGCGAGCGTACGGTGATTTGCGTTGTCAAAGAACCCAAAGACGTAGCGGCGATTGAGAAACTGCACGAATTTAAAGGGGTTTATCACGTGTTACACGGGGTGATCGATCCGCTTTCGGGGATAGGCCCTAACGATATCCGTATCAAAGAACTGTTGGCGCGTATCGGCGAGGGGGACGTGAAAGAGGTGATCGTAGCGACCAATCCCGACGTTTCGGGGGACGCGACGGCGATGTATATTGCAAAATTGATAAAACCGTTCGACGTAGCGGTGACGCGTCTTGCGCACGGTATTCCCATCGGGTCGGAGATCGAATATACCGATGAGGTGACGTTGGCTCGCGCATTTGTCGAGCGTAACCGTATGTAACCGAGCTGTAAGTGCCGTATGCAGACGTAAGAAAATATACGAAAAAGTCGATAAAAACGGCGAAATTTTTTAATTTATGAAAGAGGTGTTTATATGAAAATATCCGTTTTAGGTTGCGGACGTTGGGGTTCGTTTATCGCGTGGTATCTTTGCAATCACGGTCATGATGTATATTCGTGGGGCCCGAAAGAAGATTATTCGTATCAGGTGCTGAAAAATACGGGGAAAAATGAGTATGTGACGTTGGACGATCGCATTTGTCTTACGTGCAATTTGCAGGAAGCGGTTGAACGCGCGGACGTAATCATTATTTCCATTTCCTCGCAAGGGCTGCGCGGTTTTATGCAACGGATCTTACAATACGACGTATCGCAAAAGAAATTTGTATTGTGTATGAAAGGGATCGAAGTGGCAACGGGCTGTCGCTTGTCGGAAGTGCTGACGGAAAGCGGCGTTTCGGCGCAAAATATTGCCGTTTGGGTAGGCCCCGGGCATATTCAGGCGTTTACGCAGGGGATCCCCAATTGTATGGTCATCGATTCTGTAAATGCGGAATTGAAAAAGACGCTTGTCGATGCGTTCCGCAGTGATCTTATCCGTTTTTATTACGGGGAAGACTTGATCGGTACGGAATTGGGCGCGGCGGCGAAAAACGTAATGGGAATCGTAGCGGGGATTTTAGACGGTTGCGGTTATGCGTCGTTGAAAGGTTCGTTGATGTCCCGTGGAGCGCGCGAAGTGGCGAGGCTGATCAAGGCGATGGGTGGAAACGAATTGTCTGCCTACGGTTTGGCGCATCTTGGCGATTACGAAGCGACGTTGTTCAGCGAATATTCCCACAATCGCAGATATGGCGAAATGTTGGTGTCGGGCGAGAAATTCGATAAATTGGCGGAAGGTGTTCCGACGGCGGCGGCAATGAAGGCTCTTGGTGAAAAATATAACGTGGAATTGCCGATCACCCTTGCCGTTTACGAAATTTGTTACGGGGAATCAAGTGAATCGTATAAAGATCGTGCGAAACGAATGTTGACGAAATTGTTTGCGCGTGATGCAAAAACCGAATTTTACTGTTAATAATATTTGCATTTTAATATCGATAAAAAGAAACACTCTCACGAATGCTTTTGAGCGTCGAGGGTGTTTTTTGTGCCGAAAAAAGAAAAGTCGAGGTATAAAATTGTAAGATTTTCGCAAGCTGATGATATGAGAAAGATCAAGGTGAATGATGGGGAAGGAAAAAGCCGTGACGAACGGGAAACTTGTTTTCCGAAATGCGGGAAAAACGACAAAAGGAAGGGGGCAGGTATTTGATGACGGGAAAAAACAGACAAAATTATAATAAAAATTATATCGCTTATGTCAATTCGTTCGATCCGCCGACGCAACATTTTAAAAACTGTTTTCGTGCGTTTATGGTGGGCGGTTTCATTTGCTGCATCGGTCAATTTCTACGCGAGATATTTGAAAAAGCAGTGGGGCTTTCGGGGGATGAGCTTTCGGCGGCGGTGAGTATCGTTTTGATATTTTTAGGCACGCTTTTAACGGGGATCGGCGTATACGACCGTATTGGCAGAAATGCGGGGGCGGGATCGATCGTGCCGATCACGGGGTTTGCAAACAGCGTCGCTTCGCCTGCAATTGAATTTAAAACGGAAGGTTTGGTGTACGGTATGGCGGCGAAAATGTTTATCGTGGCGGGCCCGATTATTGTATTTGGTGTGGTTGCGGGGACGGCAGTCGGGTTGATCTATTTGTTTTTATAACGTGTGGAGGCATAAGAAAAATGCAGACGATTTTTTTTAAAAATAAGCCAAGGATCATCGCAACGGGAACGATCGCAGGTCCGAAAGAATGCGCAGGTGTGGTCGGCAGTTACGTGGATAAGGCATTGGCGGACGATATGTTTGGGGAAAGTACCTATGAAAAGGCGGAATGTAAAATGCTGTCCTATGCCATTTCAAAAGCGATCGGAAATGCGAAGACGGATGAAAAAGACGTGGATATGTTGATTTCGGGGGACTTGTTAAATCAAATTATTTCCGCTTCTTTTGCCGCCCGTGATTTTGATATCCCGTTTTTGGGCGTGTACGGAGCTTGTTCAACGCTTGCCGAGGCGTACGGATTGGCGGCAACGTTGATTGACGGCGGATACGCAAAAAAAATCGTTGCGGCAACGGGCAGTCACTTCTCGTCTGCCGAACGACAATATCGCTATCCGTTGGAGCTGGGGAATACGCGTCCGCCGCAATCACAATGGACGGTGACAGGGGCAGGCGGCGCGTTCATTGCGGACATGGGTGCCTCAAATGTGTCGATTTCTGCGCCTGCGATCACTTCTGCTACGTTTGGGAAAGTGGTCGATTTCGGGATCACCGACGTCAACAATATGGGCGCGGCGATGGCCCCCTTTATGGGTATAATAGAACCATAGTAGGATGACGTAAGAATTTTTTATAGCAAAGAATACATAATAAAGGAGAAAATAAATGTAGTCTTACTATAATGAACGTGTAGAGAAACCCTCTATACGTTTTTTATTGTAACGAATATGAAAAATCGAGAGATAATTAAAATACGGCAAATAGAGATGTCGGGTTTTTGTGATTTTACCGTAAATAATATTACGGGTTTTTGTGATTTTTAGGGCTAATGGCTGACGGGTTTTTGTGGTGAAAAGCTTGACTTTCTGTTTGATTTTTGCTATAATACAAACGCTGGAGGATAAATATGGAAGAAAAAATCATCTTAAAACGAAAAATATATGATAAGCTTTTAGAGTGGAAAGAAAAATATGCTCCTGATTATGTTTTATTTCTAAAAGGAGCAAGACGTGTTGGGAAAACGACGATTGCTGAAGATTTTGGTAAGAAGGAATATAAATCTTTCATTACAGTAAATTTTCAAAGGGCTAATGATACAATTAAGGATTTATTTGTAAACGGATTAATGGATTTGGATTATTTCTTTAATGTATTACAAATGCAGTATAAAAAGACTTTATATCCTCGCGAATCTTTGATTATATTAGACGAAATACAGTTATTCCCTAAAGCAAGACAGGCATTAAAAACGTTGTTGGAGGATAAGCGTTTTGATTATATTGAAACGGGTTCGCTTGCTGGAATTACAAAGAAAAGTAAAAAGACGGAAATTTTAATCCCGTCCGAAGAGTATAGTTTGGAAATGTTCCCGTTGGATTTTGAAGAGTTTTTATGGGCAAACGATGATACGTTTACAATGAGTATTATTAAAGACCATTATCAAAATCTCAAACCGTTCGGACCTAAATTAAATAAAGAGATTTTACGTAGGTTTCGTGAATATATGTGTGTAGGTGGGATGCCGCAATCGGTAATCGCATTTGTAAAAACGAAAAACTATGAAATGGTGGATTTTGCAAAAAAAGAAATTCTTGCCTTGTATCGTAATGATATAAAATAACAAGAATAAGAAAACGGGGAATATATTGGAAATATTTTAGATAATATTCCGTCTGAACTTGCGAAACACGACTCTATTGCGAAAACTAATATTTTTCATTTATCACATATCAATAAAAATGCACGGTTAAGAGAATATAAAGGTCCTTTAAGATGGTTAGATGAGGCAATGATTGTTAATATTGCTCGTAATACGGCGGAGCCAAGCCCCGCGTTAACGTTGAATTTGGATGAGGAACGGTTCAAATGTTATTTGATGGATACAGGACTTTTGATAAATTTAAGTTTTGGCGACGGCGGATATATTGACAATGATTTTTATCGGGCAATTCTAACGGATAGATTGCACATAAATGAAGGAATGTTCATTGAAAATATAGTGGCTCAATGTTTACGAACCAACGGACATAAAATTGTCTTTTATGTTTGTTATAATGAAAGAAACGAGTTGGCTTTGGAAATTGATTTTTTGATTAGATTGGATAAAAAAGTTGTTCCCATTGAAGTGAAATCGTCCAATGAATATACCACGAAATCTCTTGAAAAATTTAAGAAAAAGTTTTCTAATAAAATAGGATTGCAATACGTATTGCATGAAGGAGATATTAAGCGAGAACAAGAGATAATATATTTGCCCTATTTTATGGCGTCTATTTTATAAATGAATGAAAATATTATATAAAATAAGCATCATTTTGAACGATTTAAAAAATAAATTTTCCATAAAATACGTATTATTTGAGCGCGAGATTTATTTTTTAATAGTTTAATTAGTTCGATTGGTTTCATATTTTGATTATATACACATAGGAGAAAAATTATGAGTAAAAATGCAATAATTCATTTGTCGGATTTGCATAAGTGTCAACATTATTTGCAGTTTAATTATTTTGGAGAAGAAACAAAAAAATAGTAGAACCAACAGCGGATTGTTATATTGCGGCAAATAATATAAATAAAAGAAATAAATCAAGACTTATGGGCAAAATTGAATCGAAACAACTTTTGGCAAAAAAATCTGAATAATCTTTGTGTTGTATAAGCAAGGATAGGGTATAAAAATCGTATGTGTTTTCCATACTACTTTTAATTAAGAGGTGGAGAATGCATACGATTTTTTTTGAGAATAAACCGCGAATCATCGCAACGGGAACGATTGCAGGACCAAAGGAATGTGCGGGCGTGGTTGGTAAATATGTCGACAAAACACTTTCCGAAGATACTTTTGGGGAAAGTACGTATGAAAAAGCAGAATGTAAAATGCTGTCGTATGCAATCAGTCAAGCGATAAAAAATGCAAATTTAGATGAGAAAGATATAGACTTACTTATCTCTGGGGATTTGTTGAACCAAATCATTTCAGCTTCGTTTGCTGCCCGTGATTTTGACTTTCCTTTTCTCGGAGTATACGGTGCTTGTTCTACGATGGCAGAAAGCATGGCAATAGCCGCCTCTTTTGTGAATGCAGGATATTATAAAAAAATTGTTGCCGCGACGGGCAGTCATTTCTCATCAGCGGAACGGCAATATCGATATCCGTTGGAATTAGGAAATACTCGTCCGCCGCAAGCGCAATGGACCGTAACAGGCGCAGGTGGATGTGTCATCGCGGACACGGGTAGGGGGAATAATGCAAATAGCTATCCTGCCATCACGTGTGCCACCTTTGGCAAAGTTGTTGATTATGGTATTACAGATGTGAATAATATGGGTGCAGCTATGAGTCCAAGCACTTTAAGCACGATTTTAGAACACTTGCGTGATACGGGGAGAAATGCTGATTATTACGACCTAATTGTGACGGGTGATTTAGGGGCTTTGGGTAGCCGAATTTTGAAAGATTTAACATGGGAAAAGGGTGTGGAAATACAGCCGAATCATGTCGATTGCGGGGAGATAATTTACAACGTAATCGAAGATGAATTTCAAGGAGGAAGTGGGGCAGGATGTAGTGCTGTTGTCTTTAATTCCTATATCATGGATAAAATCAAAAAAAGGGAATTGAACAAGGTGCTGTTTATCGCGACAGGGGCGTTATTATCTACCGTGTCGAGTGGTCAAGGCGAAAGCATTCCTTG
>JAFTPQ010000062.1 GCA_017463205.1 Clostridia bacterium | reverse complement strand
TTGGTGACTGCTTCACAGTAGGGCGCAACCTGTCGGTTGCTTAAATTGGGTTACTCTTTTCGTGGGCTCTGCCCACACCCGCAAAAAACTGAGTTTCTTGACTTCCTGTTGGACAACGGCAAAGTTATTAATATCGATAACAAAAGATACAAGTGGAACGCTTTTGGTGATATTTTCTCAATAAAAAAGGCGCGTCGATCTTTTTACGACCGATTCGCCTTTTCGGTTTATTGGCATTTATTTTTAAGTCCTATCTGCGAAATAATCGATTTTCATTGCCTTTTTCACTTCCGCCAACGTTTGCGCCGCCACTGCGCGCGCTTCTTCACTGCCCTTATACAGCATATCCCAGATGGCAGGAAGATCTTTCGCCAATTCTTCACGGCGAAGACGGATCGGTTCTAACGTTTCTTGCATCACGGCATTGAGGAATTTTTTCACTTTCATGTCCCCCAACCCACCCCGTTCGTAATGCGCTTTCAATTCGTCCAAGTTCGCATATTCGGGCAGATACGCTTTAAAATGTTCTTCCGTCGAGAACGCATCCAAATAAATAAACGTGGGATTGTTTTGCGTATCACCGGGATCGGTCACTTTGATATGGTTGGGATCGGTGTACATCCCCATCACTTTCCGTTTGATTTCATCCGCACTGTCGGCCAGATAAATACAATTCCCCAGCGATTTACTCATTTTCGCCATACCGTCCGTGCCGGGCAAACGTAAACACGATTTGTTTTCAGGCAACACCGCTTTCGGTTCAACCAACGTTTCGCCGTATAAGCCGTTGAAACTTCTTACAATTTCACGCGCCTGTTCCAACATCGGCAACTGATCTTCCCCCACAGGCACGGTGTTTGCCTTAAACGCCGTAATGTCCGCCGTTTGCGACACGGGATAAGTCAAAAATCCCATCGGGATCGAACTTTCAAAATTACGCATCTTCAACTCTGTTTTCACCGTCGGGTTACGCTCTAACCGAGAAAGTGTGACAAGGTTCATATAATAAAACGTGAGTTCCGTCAACTGTTCGACGTGCGATTGAATGAAAACGGTCGATTTGGTGGGATCGATGCCGCAAGCCAAATAATCGAGCGCAACTTCCGTGATATTTGCGCGGACTTTATCGGGATTGTCGAAATTGTCGGTGAGCGCCTGCGCGTCCGCAATCATAATATAAATTTTATCGAATTTTTCGCTGTTTTGCAATTCTACGCGCCGGCGAAGCGACCCTACGTAATGCCCGATATGCAATTTTCCCGTGGGTCTGTCCCCTGTCAAAATAATATTTTTCATCTTTCTACCTCGCTATTTTCCTAAATCTTTCATCACATAAAAAAGCACGTTTTTCACATACTTTTTTTATGAAACGAAACCTGTTGATTTTTATTGCTTTGTCCTTTTTATGCGCGGTGTTTTTAATCGTTTGCACCACCCATGTATCAAACGAACGAAAATCCGCCCCTGTTTTTTCGGCTCGTAAAATAGAACGCGTTCTGCCGAAATTGTTCCCCGATTTCGAAAATTTACGGCCTCACAGACTCGCGCCGTAAACTTCGCGATACTGATACATGGCGGGCAAATATTCTTTGCCGTCCACAACGCCGTCTTCGATTGCGGCGATGATATCGTCCATCGTCACCACCGAATACACGTCAATATCAAATTCTTTTTTCGCTTCCGCAACCGCCGAAAGATCGCTGTTGAGGGCTTTTTCTCTGCGATCGACCGAGATGATCATTCCCACAACTTTCACTTTTGCCGCCGCTTCCAGCTTCGGCAAAATTTCACGCAACGCTTTCCCCGACGTCATAACGTCTTCGATGATGATCACACGCTCTCCGTCCACCAATTGTTTTCCCACGAATAAACCGCCTTCGCCGTGGTCTTTCGCTTCTTTTCTGTCAAAACAATAATTAAGTTCTTTATCATACTTATCATACAGCGCAATCGCCGTTGCTACGGAAAGGGGGATCCCTTTATACGCAGGGCCGACCAACGTGTCTGCCTCTAAATGATTTTCCGCGATACACGCCGCATAATATTCGCCCAATTTCGCCAATTGCTTGCCCGTTTTATAATTGCCCGTATTGATGAAATAAGGCGCAATTCTGCCGCTTTTCAACGTAAATTCGCCAAATTTCAATACGCCGTTGTTCACCATAAACCGAATAAATTGTTGTTTGTACGTAAGTTCCATTTTTCTTTCTCCTTTCTCTTGATCTATCATCATCTACCGTTTAATTGCAACGTCCCCGTCAAATCGCTGACGTTTGCAACGCCGTGTCGATCGCACCAATCGTTTAAGCCTTTGATGATCTTCGGCATCGCATACGGATCGGTGAAATTCGCCGTTCCCACTTGCACCGCCACCGCACCCGCCATCAAAAATTCGATAGCGTCTTCCGCGCACGTAATACCGCCCATTCCGATTACGGGGAGCTGCACCGCCTGCGCCGCCTCGTACGTCATACGTACGGCAATGGGTTTTACCCCCGCCCCCGATACGCCGCCCGTATTGTTGGCAATGATCGGCTTTCTGCGTTCGATATCGATCGCCATTCCCGTCAACGTGTTGATCAAAGAAAGAGCGTCCGCGCCGCCGTTTTCCGCTGCTTTTGCGTTGTTTGCCATACTTTCCACGTTGGGGGATAATTTCACGATCAACGGCGTATTTCCCGCGCCTTTCTTCGCCACGCGCGTCACTTCTTCCACCGTTTCGGGCTTGATGCCAAACGCCATACCGCCGCTTTTTACGTTGGGACAGGAAATGTTTAATTCGATCATATCCACCTTGCCGCTTAAACGAGCGCAGATCTTTTCATAATCTTCCAACGTTTTCCCTGCCACGTTGGCGATCGTCACCGGCCCTGTGGAACGCAACCATTCTAAATCGCTTTCGATGAAATGTTCCACCCCCGGATTTTGCAACCCGACAGCGTTGAGAATCACTCCGCGAGATTCCGCGATCCGCGGTACGGGATTACCGAGGCGAGGCTCTAACGTCAACCCTTTCGTCGATACGCCGCCGATCTGCCCAATGTCGTACAGCTCGTGAAATTCACGGCCGAAACCGTACGTTCCCGAAGCTGCGATCACGGGGTTTTTAAATGGAACGCCGCATATGTTTACTGATAAATTTGCCATAATTTATTTCCTCACACTTTTCATCAGGCGAAATACGTTTTCCGCCGCTTTTTCATACAGTTCTTCCGCATTTTCGATCGCCGAATTCAAAGCCATGGGCTTATCCACGATCGAAAAAGCCGCCGTCAAGCCTTTCTCATACAACATTTCCGCTCCGTCGCCCAAACTTCCCGCAAGCGCGATCACCGGTATAGGATAATGGCTCGTTCTTTTCAATATCCCGTCGATCACTTTTCCGTTTGCAGATTGAAAATCCACTCTGCCCTCGCCCGTGATCACACAATCCACATCTTGTATTTTTCTGTCAAAATCACACAAATCGAGCACCGTTTCGATCCCCGACCGTATTTCCGCGCTCAAAAACGCGTACAGCGCGCCCCCGATCCCACCGGCAGCGCCGCCGCCTGCCACATTGAGCGACGTTCCGCAATACTTCTCGGCAACCTGCGCAAAATGTTTCATCCCTGTTTCCAAAAAGAGCAGGTCTTCATCCGTCGCGCCTTTTTGTCTGCCATACGTATACGTTGCGCCCCGTTCTCCGAGCAAAGGATTGGTTACGTCGCAAAGCAACGTTATTTTACTATCCGAAAAATCGATCGCGTTCGTCCCGTCGATCTTTTTGATTTTCCACAAGTCTTCTCCCGTCCCCTTGACCGTGTTTCCGTTTTCGTCCAAGAAACGGTATCCAAGGGCTGAAAGCGCGCCCGTGCCGCCATCGTTCGTCGCGCTGCCGCCAAGCGTTACGTAAAGACGTTTATATCCGTTTTCCAACGCGTGACGGATCAGTTCGCCCGTGCCGTACGTCGTCGTTTTCCGTGCCGAACGCCTTTCCTCGGGAATCAGCGGCAACCCGGAAGCCTCGCTCATACAAATCAGCGCAGCGTCGTCAAACACGCCGTATCGGGATAAAATCTTTTCGCCCAACGCGTTTTCGACCTCCGCATACACGATTTTCCCGCGTTTTTGCGTGATGACCGCCTCCAACGTCCCCTCGCCGCCGTCTGCGATCAAAAGCGATTCGCATTGACAATCTTCAAAATATTTTTCAGCGGTGTTCGTCAATATTTCATTGATCTTTTCCGACGTCAAACTCCCTTTAAAGGAATCTGAAGCGAACACAAATTTCATCTTCCTCAAACCTCAACGTCTTTTGCATTGAACACGGGACCGTCTTTGCATACGCGCGCGTGCTGACCGTTCGTTAAATCGCAAACGCACACCAAGCAAGCCCCGATCCCACAGCCCATACGTTCTTCCAACGACACGTAACAGGGCAAATTTTCTTTTTCGACTACGGTTTTCAATGCCCGCAACATCGGCGTAGGGCCGCACGCCAACACCACGTCGGGACGGTTCCCTTTTGCAAGATCTGCCTCAAACGCTTGTACGGCGTTCATCTTTTCGCCGTAACTGCCGTCGTCCGTTACGCCTACGAAACGAGTGGCTTTTGTAAATTCGTCCACACCGCAAACCGCGTCTTTATTTCGATAGCCGATATACGCCGAAATGATTTTTTCGCCGTAATATTGCCGTAACACGGAAATCAACGGGAACACTCCGACGCCGCCGCCGACAAGCGCAATTTTCTTTTCGTTTTCTTCCACAAAAAAGCCGTTTCCGAGTGGCATTAATACATTTAAACTCGTACCTGCCCCCATCGTTTTTAATTTTTGCGTGCCTTCGCCTTTGATTTGATAACAAAACGTCACCTGCGTTCCGTCCGCTTTGCAAATTGCGATGGGACGGCGCAAAAGATGCGTTCCTCCAACGGAAATGTTGCCGAATTGCCCGCAACGCACCTCCGCTTGTTCGCCTAAATCGAAGGTTATGGCATAGATATTTTCCGCAATTTTTTCGTTGCTTACGATCGTTGCTTTATAATCTTTCATACGTTTTCGCCTTTTTGTTTTTCTATTGTCCTTTCGTCGTTTTACCGTCTTTAAGGGTTATTTACTCATTTTGCCGATCACACTCGACAAATCTTTTTGCATCGCGATACAAGCCGCACGCGCCGCTTCATAATACGTGCCGCCGTTCTTTTTATATGCGCACAAAATCCCGCGAGAATTGTTGACGACGCCCCCCAAACCGTTTGCGCCGAAACAACTTTTCAGCATTTCTGCGTTGCCGCCTTGCGCGCCGTAACCGGGAATTAAAAAGAAGGTGTGCGGCAACACTTGACGAAGCCGAGCCGCTTCCGTGGGATGCGTCGCGCCCACCACCGCGCCTACCGCCGAATAGCCGTACTGCCCAATGGTGCTCTCCCCCCATTTTTCCACCAAACCGCCCATATACTCGTACATGGGTACGCCGTTTTTCAAAATCATATTCTGAATTTCCGCTCCCGAAGGATTAGAAGTTTTCACCAAAACAAAGATACCTTTGTCGTGTTTTTCACATTCTTCCACAAACGGCGCGATGCCGTCCGTTCCCAAATATCCGTTTACCGTTACGTAATCGGAAGGGAATGCGCAAAGAGCGTTTTCGTTCACCGCCGTTTCGCCGAGGAACGTCTTCGCATAACAAGCCGCCGTCGAACCGATGTCGTTGCGCTTTGCGTCTGCAATAACGACCAAACCCTTTTCCGCCGCATATTTCAGCGTTTCTTCATACGCTTTCATTCCTGCCACGCCGTACATTTCGTAATAAGCGATCTGCACCTTCACCGACGGCACGATATCGTACACGTTATCAATGATTTTTTTATTAAAATCGAACACTCTTTCCGCAACGCCTTCAAACGTTTTTACGCCCTGTTTCATTTCATCGGGCAAATAATCGAACAACGTATCCAACCCCACGCACGTCGGGTTTTGCATTGCGATAATACCTTCTATCAGTCTGTCTGTGATCATAATTCTTCTCCTCTTTTTCTTTTTTTGTAGCGCTACGCTTGATATTTTACCTCACCGTTTACGATGGTATATTTTACAACGCCTTGCAGGGAATAACCGCCAAACGGGTTATTCTTTCCCTTGCTGACAAATTTTTGCGGATCGATCGTCCACGTTTCTTCCAAATCGGCAATCATCAAATCGGCAACGCCGCCCTCTTTGATCTCGCCGCCGTCAAGCCCCAAAATTTGCGCGGGATTGTACGACATTTTATCCGCGATCTCGTTCAACGTCAACACACCTGCTTTATACAGATTGGTGATCGCAAACCCGAACGACGTTTCAATACCGCTGATCCCAAACGCCGCCAGATCGTATTCTACGTTTTTATCGTCCGCGTGGTGCGGCGCATGATCGGTGACGATACAATCGAGCGTTCCGTCCTTCAATCCTTCCAAAATCGCTTGCTTGTCGATTTCTTCGCGAATGGGCGGATTCACCTTGGTATTGGTGTCGTATGTCCGTACGATCTCGTCCGTAAACGAATAGTAGTGAGGACAAGTTTCCGCCGTCACTTTTACACCCGCTTTTTTCGCATCGCGGATGATACGAACGCCGCTGTACGTCGAAACGTGGCAAATATGCACCGCCGCGTCCAACGATTCCGCCAAAGCGATCTCGCGCGCGATGATCACGTCTTCCGCCGCACGGGGAATCCCTTTTAATCCCGCGATCGTTGCGCTTAAACCTTCATGCACAACGCCGCCGTCTACCAAATCTTTATCCTCGCAGTGACACAGACATTTGATATCAAAGCCTTTCGCGTACTCCATCGCCAATCGCATCAAACGCGCGTTTTTCACCGCTACGCCGTCGTCCGATATCGCTACCGCACCCGCTTTTTTCATACCCGCGATCGCCGCCATTTCTTCCCCTTTCAGACCTTTCGTGATCGCGCCGATGGGATGTATCTTGCAAAGATTTACTTCTTTTTCTCTGGCTTTGATATACGTAACGACTACTTTATTATCCACCACGGGGTTGGTATTGGGCATACAGCAAATTTGCGTAAACCCGCCTTTCACCGCTGCCTTTGCGCCGCTTTCGATATCTTCTTTCCGCTCAAATCCCGGTTCGCGCAAATGCACGTGTATATCGATCAACCCGGGAAATACGTGTTTTCCCGTTGCGTCGATCTCCTCGCCGCCGTCTGCGGGAATATATTCTGCGATTGCCGCGATCTTTCCGTTTTTGATCAAAATATCTTTCTTTTCCACCGAATTTTTTAAAACGACTTGTCCGTTTCTGATGATCATAACCGCCCTCCTTACGCCTTTCTCGCCTCGTTTAATAACGTCAACGCCGCCATACGTACTGCCACGCCCGAAAGAACTTGGTCTTCGATACGGCTACGTTGATGATCGATCACGCCGCTGGTGAGTTCAACGCCGCGGTTGACGGGGCCGGGATGCAATACGATCGCATGCGGTTTTGCAAGTTCCAACGTCTTTTCATCGACGCCGTAATTTGCCGCATATTCTCCCAAGGAAGGGAAATTGCCCGCCTGTTGGCGTTCGAGTTGGATACGAAGTCCCATCACGACATCCGCGCCGTCCAACGCTTCTTGACGGGAACTGCACAACTTCGCCCCCAACCGATCGATCCCTTTGGGAATCAGCGTTTCGGGCGCATACATCGTCACTTCTGCGCCCATTGTTTTTAAACCGAACAAATTGGATTTTGCCACACGGGAATGTTTGATATCGCCAAGAATCGCCACTTTCAAGCCTTTCAACGTCCCAAACGTTTCGCGCATCGTCAACATATCGAGGAGGGCTTGCGTGGGGTGTTCGTTCATACCGTCGCCGGCATTGAGAACGCTTGCTTTCACGGTTTTCGCAAGCAAGTACGGCGCGCCGCCCATCGGGTGACGCATTACGATAAAATCGTTGCGCTGCGCGTCCAGCGTTTTGCCCGTATCCACCAACGTTTCCCCTTTCGCCACAGACGAATTGCCTGCGACAATGTTGATCGTCGTTGCACCGAGATATTTCGCCGCTTCTTCAAAACTGGTACGCGTACGCGTGCTGTTTTCGTAAAATAAAACGGTTGCCGTTTTCCCTTCGAGATACGACATCTTTTTCTCTCCCCGTTTGATACGGCTTTTAAATTCTTGCGCAAGATCGAGAATTTCGGTGATCTCCTCTTTAGATGCGTCGATCAATCCCAGCAAATCTTTTCTTTTCAGCATGTTCGCGACAATGCCTCCTATGTGTTTTTCTTATTTTTCTTATTTTGCCAATTGTTTGTAAATACAGTCTGTTATCAAATTTATAAAAAACACGTCTTGGAACGAAACGCCCAAGACGCCGAAATAACGATGTGGAATGTTTCGTTTTTATCGGTTGTTATTATACCACTTTTTTCCGCAATTGTAAAGGATTCGAGCAGGTTTTTTATCAAGTTTTTTATCTCCTGCGCGCATTTTTTGATCATCAATAGATTTTCACCAACTTAAACGCCGCTTTATCGCAAGAAGTCAAAATATATTGCACGCCGTTCCTTTCCGTTTTCAAAGGAAAATAAGCCGCTCCGTGAATGTGCCCGAATACCGCTTTTTCCACACCGTTTTCCTGAAACAGTTGGGTAAACAGCGTTTCTTCCGTTTTTAACGAGAAGGGCGGATAATGGATCATTGCAATCGTTTTATCCCCTTCCTCCACCAATTTTTCCGCGTCTTTAAACGCCAAACGAAAACGCTCCGCCTCGCGCAGATACAATTTTTGGTCCTGTTCGGTGTAATCGGGGCTACCGGGGCAAGTCCACCCGCGCGAGCCGACAATGACGTAACCGCCGATCTTTACCGCGTCCGTTTGCAAAAACACAAAACTGTCGTTGGGCGCAGCCGCGCGCAATTTGGTGATACCGTTCCACCAATAATCGTGGTTGCCGCGAATAAACACTTTTTTTCCCGGCAGATCGGCAAGCGATCGTAAATCGACAAGCGCGTCCGAAAGTTTCATCGCCCAACTGATATCGCCCGCTATCAGCACGACGTCTTCCTCTTGTACCGTCGCCAACCAATCGGATTTTATTTTTTCGAAATGACCTTCCCAATTCCCGCCGAACACGTCCATCGGCTTGTCCGCAGTTGCGGAAAGGTGCAGATCGCTGATCGCATAAATATTCATACGCTTATTATAGCAGTTTTTTCTGTAAAAAGCAAGAGCTTTTCACCAAAAAAGCAATCGCTCTTATTTTATCGGCAATTTAATATTCTACACATAAGCAAGGCGTCCGAAACACGTTCGGACGCCATTTTTATCCTTTCGTTTGCTCTGCGTCAGCCGTTACAACAGCCTCCGCCGCCTTTATGCCCGCCGCGGCTCTGGGGATATAAAGGAAGTTCGAAAAATCCCGCGCAAACCTCTTGCGAATATTCTTGCGCAGGCGGAATGATGCAATAGCCGTACGAAGGCACAAGCAATTCCACCGACATAGCGATTTTAATAATGATCGTCGCGCAAATACTGACAAGGAAACCTTGCGTCGTTGCGTCGTACGTTCCGTCGGGCGCAACAGCGCTGACCACCGCACGCACCGTAAACGGCATAATCGAAGGTGCGGGCACAGACAACAATACGTCGATGGGAATCGAAACCGAAGCCGTCGCGCTGCCGTCTACGCCGTTTGCGTCCGTATACAACACTTCCAGCGGTACGGTGACAGTCGCCTGCACGCGAGCGCAAGGCTTTTCCGCCAAGCGTTCTACGTTCAAGTTTGTAACCACCGCCTCCGACGTTGTCGAACGCGCGCTGATAAACGTTAAAGGATATGTAGGATCTGCCGGAGTGAGGTCGGTAAGCGTCAGCGAATAATTATCGAGCTGACCTTGTTTCATGCAAGCGTCGAAAATTTTCTCGGCTTGGATACAAACCTTTTCCGTCAAACCGTTTAACGGATTGCCCGTGATTGCGCAAGGGCATTTATCCGATTGGAAATTGGAATAAAAGGACATAATTTACCTCCTGTTACGATCGTATCCGAATGATTTCGGGCTTTCGTATCATCGTTACTTATTACATTGTATGCGCTCGCACAAAAGATTGTGCCGAACCCTTTCATTCGCGTAATTTTCCCCGCGCCCCTTTATTTTGGGGCTTTTATTGAGGAGCTTTATTGAGAGGCTTTTATTGAGTCCCATCCAAGGTTTATAACAACACTTGCATTCCGATATAAAATACGTCCGTTCCGTTTTTCAAGCGATAATTTTCTTCACTGCCGCACAACAATTCTTTGGTGTCCCCCGCCTGCACAGTGTAAAGATTCCCGCGCTCTTCGGGAATACGTAAAATTTGCCCCGTAAACGGCTGTTCTTTCAAACGGTTGCAAGCGATCAAACGCCCTTCCGACACCGAAAACGCCGCTGCGATCTCCCGCAACGTTTGCCCCTCTTTCACTCGATAATAATTTTGTAACCGCATTTTTAACATCAATCTATCCTATGCCGAATCGCTCGATAATATCCCCGTTTTACACACAACGTTTGTACATTTTTTTGGTTTTTTTGCGGTTTTGATCCTTTTTACTCATTTTTAAACGGGTTTCCGCGGCAAAACGTTCTAATTTGTCCCAACGGCTCGTACAATAACAGTATGAAAAACACCGTTTTTAAATCAGCGACCGTCGTCACGACGCTATCCGTTGCCGAACGCGCGCTCGGCTTTTTATACCGCATCGTTTTATCACGCTTGATCGGTGCGGAAGGCTTGGGGTTGTATCAAGTGGCTCTGTCCCTTTTTTCATTGTTTTTGACGATCGGGACGGGTGGGATCCCCATCACGGTTTCTCGTATGATCGCCAAAAGCCGCGCAGAAAACGACCGCAAAGGAGAACGCCGCGCCGTAACGGCAGGCTTTATTTTATGCCTTTTGCTCACTGCGCCCGTTTGTCTTCTTCTCGGCGTTTTCGGTGGAAAAGCCACTTTTTTATTCTCTGACGACCGCTGTTTGCCCGTCTTCCGTATTTTACTGATCGGCTTGATCCTTTCTTCCGTTTACGCCGTCATTCGCGGTTATTTTTGGGGAAATAAAGAATTTTTACTTCCCTCTATTCTCGAAATCGCAGAAGAATCAGTGATGGTGATTGCAGGCGTACTGCTTTTGCAAAACGTTACAACGGCTGCTTCGGGCGCAGAAAAAGCCGCTTGGGCGGTCATCGTTTCTTACGCGTTTTCGTTTACTGCCTCTCTGCTTTGTTTTTTCTTCCGCGGTGGAAAGTTTTCCGTTCCAAAAAAAGACCTAAAAACATTGTTCAACGCAACCCTGCCCCTCACGTCCGTGCGTGCAAGCGGCTCATTGGTGAACTCCGCGATCGCCGTTTTATTGCCCGCTATGTTGATCCGCGCAGGGCTGACGGAATCGGAATCGTTAAAATTATTCGGCGTCGTTTCGGGAATGGCGATGCCCATTTTATTTGTTCCCGCCACCGTGATCGGTTCGATCTCCCTCGTTCTCGTCCCCGAATTATCCGAAGATTTCTACCGCAAAAATTTCACGCGTTTATATAAAAATCTTCGGCGCGGACTGCTTGTCGCTCTTTACGTCGCTTGCTTTTTACTGCCCTTTTTCTACGTTTTGGGCGAGGACATCGGCAGAATCGCTTTTTCCAATACGTTGGCAGGCGAAATTATCAAAAAAAGTTGCCCGATTTTGCTTCCTATGAGCCTTACGATGATCTCTACGGGAATGCTCAATTCGATGGGCTTTGAAAAACAGACTTTTTTATTTTATTTCATCGGCGCAGCGGCAATGTTGCTTTCCGTCTTGATCCTGCTGCCCGTTTGCGGCGTATACGCCTATGTGATCGGGCTTGGCGCAAGCTATGTCCTCACCGCGCTTTGCAACCTCATCTTCCTGCATAAAAAATGTGCGTTTTTACAAAAAGGAAGGGGGCAGGGTTGCGTTCAACGTGTTTTTTTTGCTTTGATCGCCGTCCTTCCCCTCTCTCTTTTCGGTCAATTTTTTCACTCGGTTTGCCAACGTTTTTTAGGCGAATTACTTTCACTTTTCGCCACGGTCGTTTTCCTTGCCGTCGCAACCGCACTGTTATATGTGCTTTTAAAAATCATTCCGCTTCGCGATCATTCGCGCGATCGATCGCGCCCTGTATGCTCCCTTCGCCATAGAAAAAAAGGCAAACGCCGTTTTTCCAAAGTTTTATAAAATAAAAACAAACTTTTTCCCTTTCGTTCCTTGACAATTGATACAAGAAAGAGTACAATAATAGGGTAACAATGAAATTGAAAGGAGAACTATTTATGGGTTACAAAACCAGAGATTGGCGTAATTCCATGCGTGTTACGCTGGATTACAACAACATGACGGAAAAATTTTTAGGCGACAAAGGCTTTACCGACAAAAAACTGTCTTCCTACGCATCGCGCGCAAACGCTGCGTTCCGTTTCGTGAAAGAAAACCGCGGTAAAGACGAACTGTATATGGGTTGGACGGAACTCCCCTACAACCAAAACGAGATCGTAAAAGATATTTTACAAACGGCAAAAGACGTAAGAAGAAAATTTCAATATTTCGTTGTTTTGGGCATCGGCGGCAGTGCGCTCGGCCCGATCATGGCGTTTAACGCGCTTTGCCATTTGCATTATAACGATCTGCCCAAATCCAAGAGAAAAGGCCCTAAATTTTACGTGGAAGACAACGTAGATCCCGTACGTATGCGCGATTTGCTCGACGTGATCGAACCGGAAAAAACTTGTTTCAACGTCGTTTCCAAATCGGGGGCGACCAGCGAAACGATGACGCAATACCTCATCATTCTCGATCTTTTAACCAAAGCCGGCGTCAACGTGAAAGACAACGTTATTTTCACCACCGACGAAAAGAAAGGGAATTTGAAAAAGATCTCCGACGAATGCGGCGGCATTAAGAGTTATATCCTCCCCGACGGCGTGGGCGGCAGATTTTCGCAACTTTGCCCCGTAGGACTTTTGCCTGCGGCGGTTCTCGGCATTGATATCGTCGGTTTGCTTGCAGGCGCGGCGTATATGGATCAGCTTTGCAACAAACCCGCTATGCGTCACAACCCCGCATTGATGTGCGCAGTGTTGCAGATCGCGGCGATGGAAGAAGGCAAAAACGTAGGCGTTATGATGCCCTATTCGGACAATTTGAAATTCCTTGCCGATTGGTATTGCCAACTTTGGGCAGAATCCCTCGGCAAAAACGAAACACTGGACGGCAAGCCTTGTAATTACGGGCAAACCCCCGTTAAAGCTTTGGGCGCAACCGACCAACATTCGCAAGTGCAGTTGTACACCGAAGGCCCGTTCGACAAAGTGGTTACTTTCCTGTCCTTGAAAAAATATGCTTGCGAAATGCCCATTCCTCACGGTTGCGAAAATATTCCCGACGTGGCATTCCTCGGCGGACATACTATGGAAGAATTGATCCAAGCGGAAAATGCGGCAACCGCTTACGCTTTGACGAAAGCAGGTAGAATGAATTACACCCTTTGGATCCCCGAATTGAACGCGTTCACCTTGGGACAATTGCTGTTCTTGTTTGAATTGCAAACGGCATACGCAGGCGCAATGTTAAACATCAACACCTTCAATCAGCCGGGCGTTGAAGAAGGCAAAAAAGCGACGTTTGCGTTGCTTGGAAAAGCCGGTTACGCTGAAAAGAAAAAGGAACTCGATTCCTTGCCCGCAAAAGACGAAAATTGCATCATCTGACATTTCAACGCGTACATGGTACCCCCGAACGGAGATATTTTTCTCTGTTCGGGGATATTTTTTATGAAATAGGTATAACATATTTTATATTGGGTATACTTGTAGCATAAGAATATTACGTCGTGTAAGAACGCAAACTCTCGCCTTTTACATATAATGCACTAAGGGAGTGTTTGGTCTTTCAAAAGAGGTGTTTATATGAATGTGAAACGCGGAGAATTATATTATGCGGATCTGTCACCCGTAGTGGGCAGTGAACAAGGCGGGATTCGCCCCGTCCTCGTCGTGCAAAACGATATCGGCAATAAATATTCTCCCACCATCATTGCGGCGGCTGTTACAAGCAAGATAAACAAAGCCAAATTGCCCACGCACATCGAATTGCCGTCCGCCTACGGTTTGGCAAAAGACAGCGTCATTTTATTAGAGCAGATCCGCACGTTGGATAAACGCCGTTTGAAAGAACGGATCGGTGAATTGCCCCCTGCCACAATGCTTCGCGTCAACCGCGCCATTTTGATCAGCTTGGGGTTCCCCGTCAATCAGTAACCCGCCTCACCAAATCTCCTGTTTTTTATACGATTTCCCTTAAAACAACAAAATATTTCAAATTCCGCAAACGATTTTCTTTTATAATGGCTATGTCACAAAAAATGGTTGATTCGTGATGAACACGTTTTGAAAAACAACCTGATTGTGTCAGAGCCTTTATAATAAAAGAAATTTGTTTGCGGAGGTTTTTTATGCGCGCAAAAGGCACGATCCATTTCCCCTCTTTATTTCTACATTTGGCATTTGGCTTGGGAATTTTCTTTCTATATTACGTCGGCAACAACGGCGAACCGTTCGGACTTGCATTGGCATACGCGATGGCAAGCGCAAACCTCTCCCCCGCCGTCGCCGCCGTTTTTTATTTCGTATCCGCTCTTCCCACGTGGAACGCCGACGCCATCCTATTGGCTTTGGTACAAGCCTTGCTTTTGGCAGGTGGATTTTACATACAACGCATATTTTCCCATAAAGAATTTTTTCGTTTGGGTATTTTAGGAACGCTGTGTCTTTCCCTCAGCCTATGCGGCTTTATTATTTTTGCGCCCTTTACGCCCTATCCTACGCCTTTCAATCTTCCTTTCCGCCTCGGCACGTATCCCCAAAAAATTATTTTTGCCGCCCTTGCCTTTTTACTTTCCACCATGTTTTCCGTTTCATTAAAAGCTCTGTTGCATAAATTATTAAAATGTCGCTTGCAAAATGACGAACTGCTGTTCAGTCTTCTGTTATGCACGTTGGTCGGCATGGGCATTTGTCGTTTTTTAAGCGTGAACGCATACATGGGTATCTCGTTTTTCGTTTTATTGCTGTTTGCTTGCGCAACAAAAGACTCCTCTACGCTCCTTTGTGCCTTCACCCTTTCCCTGCCGCCCGCCTTCATCGCGCACCTTTCCCCCACTCGTTTTTTTGTTTACGGCGTCGTGATCGCATTGTTTATAAAATCGGGCAGACTCGCCGCTGCGTGTGCTACCCTTATCGCATTTTTCGCATTTGGATATTTTGACGGTTTGTACGCTTACCCCACGGCGCTGTTGGTTCGATCGATCCTTTCCGCCGTGTTGCCTTGTCTCTTTTTTGTGTTAATCCCCACGCCCTTGATCAGAGCCTTAGAAAACAAATTGATTTTCTACCGTGAAAAACATCTTTCACGAATCGCCATTAACCGAAATCGCGCTTTGATCGGTGAAAAACTGTTTGAAATTTCCTCTGTTTTTCGTGAAATCGAAGCCACCTTTTCCGCTTTGGGGACGACGGAAGCCGAACAAGGCGCGAAAGAATACATTTGCGGCTGTATCGTCGAAGAAGTGTGCAAACATTGCAACGAATACCGAACGTGTATGCGAAAAGGCACGCATTTTGCATTAGATCGTTTATTAGACGTTGCTTGTTTAAAGGGCAGGATCACACTGATCGACTTGCCGCGCGCTTTTTCCGACCATTGCTTTAACCAAAGCGCCATCATCCACGCCGTCAATTGTCACATAGCCGATTATCAAAAATATATGACAGAAACGGAAAACGCCGCTTCGGGCAGAACGTTGCTTGCCAATCAAGCCCAAGGCGTCAGTGAAATTTTAAAAAATCTTGCTGTGGAGCAAAGCGAGCCCCTGCGTATCTACACCGACAAAGAACACGCCCTTAACGTCGCACTGCTTAGCGCCGGCATCGTTTGTTCGGAAGTGTTGATTTACGGCGACGAAGACAGCATCACCCTTTCCTTGATCACCTTTGGCAGCGTCAACGCAAAAAGAATAGCCCTGATCGCCTCACGCTTGTTTGAAATCCCTATGGTCATTTCCGAAAAAATCACGCTCAGCAACGATAAATTTTGTTGCATTTTGCGCAAACGTCCCCACTTTGATGCGGCTTTTGGCGTAGCATCTACCAAAAAATTCGGTCAAACCGCCAGCGGCGACACACATTCCGTAATCAAAATAGACGAACGTCGATTTATGGTCGCTCTTTCCGACGGTATGGGCAGCGGCGAATACGCAAGGCGGATATCCGAAAGCACCATCACCTTGTTGGAAAGTTTCTACCGAGCAAAAATGCCTTCCGATTTGGTTTTGTCCACCATCAATAAATTGTTGACGTTCAGCAAAGAAGAAACGTTCGCTTGCGTCGATATTGCCGTCATTGATTTGGACAACGGCGCCGCCGACGTCGTAAAAATCGGTTCGCCTCTCGGTTTTATCTTATCCGAAAACACCTTAAAAGTATTGGAAGGCAGCGGTTTGCCTTTGGGTATTTTAGATTCTTTACACCCCGACACCGCGGCATACACCTTATCCGAAAACGATGTTTTACTGTTTTTAAGCGACGGGATCACAGACGCCTTCGGTTCTACCGCCGATTTATACGAAGTATTGAAAAAATTGCCGTCCAACAATCCCCAGCAATTGGTTGACGCCTTATTGCAACAGGCGATCGCTGCCTACGGCGGCACTGCAAAAGACGATATGACCGCCCTCGCGGTTCGGCTTTTTAAACCGTTGGACGCTTACGACGCCTAAAAACCGCCGTTCTATTTCTTCCCCTATTCAACGCTTTATAAAACAAAACGGCTCACGGCACATCCATGAGTCGTTTTATCTATCCTTTTATTTTATGAACACGTTTTATTTGCGAAGTATGTTTCTGATTTTCCCAACGTTTTCTTCTTCACGCCGCAATTCAGCAAAAACGCTTCCGTTTTTCGCGCCAGCGTTCCGCACGTTGATCACGGCGTCCACTTGAATAAACCGATATGTCTTCCGTATGAAACGTACGGTACGCCCCTTTATTGACTCGCCAATAATAGGTTGGTCCCACTTTCAAATTGTCAACTTCACATTGTTCTTTTTTCGTTTCAATGATAAAAGACTGAGCAAAATCTTCCCTTCCCGACAACTCAAACCGATATTTTCCGATCCGTCGCCAACCCAGCCAAACGCCATTTTCAGGATACAAACAGTCGATTTAGGCGGAGTTTTTCATACTTGTCAGCCATTCTAACGTAGATTCGATGCCGTTTTCCCCAACTTCCCGTATAAACGTATTTTGTACGTTTGTATGAGTATCGAACAACGTTTCGTCCTTCGGAAAAACCAACTTTACCATAAAATCCTCCACCTCAAAAATGGCAAAACAATGTTGTATTGATACGATCAATATGCTCTTGCGTAAATGATAACGTGTTGCGCTTTTTCGCCGCAAACCGCGCAGTTTTCCGCTGTTTCGCCTTCCGCAAACACACGCGCCGTTGCGCCTGTTTGTTCTTTGATCTTATCCTCGCAAGCACGGCAACCGCACCAGCCCGCTTTTACAAATTTCCCTGTGTCTACGCCTGCAAGAATCCCGTCCATATCGTCTGCATACGTAATGCGCGCCTCGCGACGCTGTCTTGCGCTTTCCAACATATCCTTTTGCACCGTCGCCAAAAGCTGCTTAATACTGTCCGCCGCGCCCACCAAAGGCATTTCCATTTTTTCAAGCGTGTCGCGTCTTGCGCAAAGCATTTTTCCTGCTTCGATATCGCGAGGCCCTAACTCGATACGCACAGGCACGCCTTTCATTTCCCATTCGTTAAACTTCCAGCCGGGGCTGTTGTCGCTGTTGTCCAACGTCACGCGCACGCCTGCGTTTTCCAATTCCGCTTTCAATGCCTCACACGCTTCGATCACGCCGCCTTTTCTCGCCGCGATCGGCACAATAACGCATTGTAAAGGCGCAACTACGGGCGGCAATATCAATCCTCTTTCGTCGCCGTGCGTCATAATGATCGCCCCGATCAAACGGGTGGAAACACCAAACGACATCGTATATACTTCTTGCAAATTTCCTTCCGGATTTTGACATGCAATATCAAACGCCTTCGCAAAATTCTGTCCGAAATAGTGCGACGTCCCCGATTGCAAACTTTTTCCGTCCTTCATCATTGCTTCCATGGTATACGTTGCCACTGCGCCTGCGAAACGTTCTTTTTCCGTCTTTCTGCCTGTCAATACGGGGATCGCAAGACAATTTTCCATAAAACTTTTATATAACGCCAACATTTCAAGCGTAAAGTTTTCCGCTTCTTCCGCCGTCAAAAAGGCTGCGTGTCCTTCATGCCATAAAAATTCACTGCTGCGCAGGAAAGGTCGAGTCGTCTTTTCCCAACGCATAACGTTACACCATTGATTCACCTTCATCGGCAAATCGCGATACGACTGTATCCATTTCGACATCATGTTTCCTATCACCGTTTCCGAAGTGGGACGTATCGCCAAAGGTTCGGCAAGTTCTTCCCCGCCGCCGATGGTAACGATCGCCACTTCAGGCGCAAAACCTTCCACATGTTCGGCTTCCTTCGCAAAATAGCTCATCGGGATCAGCAAAGGGAAATATGCGTTTTCAATACCAAACGATTTAAAACGCTGATCTAATTCTTTTTGAATATTTTCCCAAATCGCATACCCGTAAGGACGAATTACCATCGTCCCTTTCACCGGCCCGTAATCCACAAGTTTCGTTTTTAACACAACGTCGGTGTACCACTGCGGAAAATCCACGTTGATGTCCGCAATTTGTTCTACAAACTGATTATCTTTCGCCATATCATGCCTCTCTTTTTAATTTTTACAATTCGCAAAATTATATCTTTACTTTATCCCTATCATTATAACGCAAACCGCCGCTTTTTTCAAGCATTTTCACGCTTCTTTTTTTTCTTTCTTCTCTTTTTTTATGCATAGCCTCTTTTTTATAAAAACTTGTATTGATGATATGTGGTTTTTAATAAAAATATTTTCATATTTTTTAAAATTATATTTCGGTTAAAATTCAGCTCTACTTTTATATAAGAAAATGACACACCTCCAAAGCACAAGCTTTAGAGGTGTAACATTTCAAAGATCATTCAATTACTTCATAGGAACTTTTTTACCCTTACGGATCTGAAATACTTTTCCGCATGCAGGGCAACGATGATACGGCACCGTCGATTTCACAGACAATGCCTTTGCACAAGTAGGACATTTCACTTCCAACATAACAGGCAATCCCAAATCGGCATCTACGTAATCGATGTCATTTCCGTTTGCCTCGGAAGGCAAGGAAGGCATCGGCACGACGATCGGCGATTTTTGAGGGAACAATTCCTTCGGGAGCGAAATCTTCAAATCGATCGAATCGGAAACAGGCGCAACTTCAGGCGTAGCCACCTCTTCAATCGGTTCTACCGCATCCAATGTTTTCGCAAATTTACCTTCTTTCTTTGCAGGTTTCTTCGCATTCTTCATATTGCGTTTTTCTTGCTTTTTATTTACTTTATTTTGCTTTTCAGCATATTTCAATTCTTCTGCGCTACCTTGCAAATCACGTTTTTCATTCTTCAAACGTCTTCTTTCCTGTTCGCTGAGATACAACGCATTCGAACTTCCCGTCGATGCCATAGGCATTTGAGGTGCAACCGCACAAGGCATACAACTGCCGGGACAAGGAGGCATCATATACGGACAGCCGCCCATTGCCATAGGAGCAGGTGCCGCCACGGGTTGAGGCTGAGGACGAGGTTGAACTTTCCCTTTCTTTTCTGCCTTCTTCGCCGCTTTCTTTTCCTTCTTTCTATCTTTCTTGCTCTTCTTAACGGGTTCTTCTTCTACAACGCCGTCAAATTCAACCGAAATCTCATCGGTATCAACTGCTTTCTTTCTCGGTTTGATAATCAAATCCAAAAGGAAGATCACAAACGCTACGCCCGCCGCAAATGCATAATTAAAGATCCATTCGCCTGCTTCCGTTTTATCCAAAACGAACAAGCCCGCACAACATACAAATGTAAGGAACGCAAACACGCGATATACGCACATTCCGTCGCCGTCCATACCGTCACGGTTAAATTCGGTGTTCGCCGTCGTATGCTTGATCAAAACAACCAACCAGATTACCGTCAACAACTGCAATGCGATGGGAATAACCCCCATAATGTCGTTAAAATTAAGAAGCGCGCTTTCTTCCCCTGCAACCAAGGCGGGAATTTCGATATACAAAACACCCGTGGGCGAGAACAAGAACAAAAGTGCCGCTGTCGCAACGGTTTGGAGCAAATTACGGAAGAAGAAAATGCTGAGTTTGCTTTCTCTCTTCTTTTCATCGATCGTACCGTCGATCGCAAACGAACTGATACTACCTACCAAACAACCGCCGATAAAGTGAATCAATAAACCAACGCCCAATGCAATATAACCGAAAATGGTTAATGCCGCAAAGAAGTTGATGTTTGTGTTGTCCGCAGCTTTCGGATCATACGGAGGTACGACGCCCGAAAGCATATAGATCAAGAAATAGTTGATGATAAACGTCGCAAACGCCGCCGAAAATGCATTGCCGGCTTCGTCCATATCGCTCATACTGTTATTCGTCAACAAAATATTCCCCGAACCACGTCTTGCAACTCGGCTACGTCTTCTTACGCATATGATAAAACATATAAACGTAACAAGGATAATAATTATGTACAACGCCATAATGATCAAGGACATAATATCAAGATCACCCTTAATCGCGCCTACGATCGGCTTGAAGAAATTGGTAACGTCAATACCTGTGCCTTTATCGGTTACACCCATAAATGAAACATTTAACGATTGGAAAAAGCTCAACACGAAAAGCGCAAGCGTACCGATCAAATAAAAGAACGTAGCGCCTTTTGCTTTTGAATGCGCTTTTTTAATTCTTTTCCGTGCTTCTGCCATACCGGGTTTTAAAGGTCTCATCGCAACTCTCCTTTGCAATAAACTACGATACTATACTTAAATAAGAATAGTGTTTCTTTTAAAACTTCTTATCTTGTTTTCAAAATTAAAATTCTTCTTCGTCGCCAAGGATCCTCGCGCCATCAGCAAACAAATTGTCCTTGTCGTTCTTTTCGCGATCCTTGGGATGGATCACAAAATCGGCAATAAATGCAAACATAGCAATCACGATCAGTAAAATCGCGCTCATCGAAATCGAACCGCCGTCAATAATGGTCCACGCCATCGAACCTAAAGAAGTTATGAACATTAAAATTCCAAAAATTTTGAAATTCTTCATGCCTGCGCCTTCCATACCGTTGCGATTAAATTCCGTTGCCGCCGTGGCATGTTTGATCAACACCGCCAACCAAATGCACAACACCAATTCAATTACCAAAGGAATCAACGCCATCACGTCTAAATTCGCAAAATCGAACTTCAACAAATCGGCTACTTGCGTTGACATCACCGAAATACGAGTGATCGCATACATCAATGCAAATACAAAAATCACTTGCACCAAATTACGAAGGAAGAAGATAGAAACCCCAACAACTCTGTCTTTTTCAAACAATTGCGAAGCTTCCGAAACGGAAACGCCGCTTCTATGCGCTACGTTGCCCTGTGCTTTCGGGAAACGATAGTGATAAAAATAACGCATTTCCGAGCTTTCACGGTGGAACACAGTTACCTTGCTACCCAAAATACCGCAAAGGAAGTGGAAGAAAAGCCCCACAGCCACTGCGACATACCCAAACAAGGTAACGCTTGCGCCCCCACACAAAAGATAAATGAAGAAATGAATGATCAAAAACGCCGCCAACGAACCTGAGAAAAGCGCTCCGATCTCTTCCATTGCCTCTCTGTTATCATTAATACTGCGACTTTCGGGTTCAGCATATACGCTGTATCCCGAACGATACACACCACCTGCAAGTTTGCCTTTTTTAAACAAAACTTTCATGCAGGAGAAACATTTAAACACATTGATAATGACTGCCACCAACATTAATATGTACAGCAAAGAAGCTACCATCGCAACCGAAACTTTAAAACCGCCTTCCGCTTTAAATGCCTCGATAAACGGCTTGTAACACCCCATGATACCCGATTCAAACGAACCGTCCTTTGCCGTAAGCAACGTTAAACAGGAAAACGCCGCAATCGCAATCGCCCCGATCAAATATAAAAATCCGGCGAATTTTGCTTTGCGTTGAACCGCTCTTATTCGTTTAGACGTCACTCTGGAAGTAGGCTTTCTTTTCATACTTCTCTCCCATATTAATTATCTTATGCATCTCGGCTGTAAAAAGCCGAGATGCACGTCAATCATCACACTCTGTATGTATTTTTGCTAAAAGTTACCAATTTTCTTTCTTATGCGATATAACCGTCGGAAAGATAGAAGTCGATGTCTACGTCGTCAGATTCAACAACTTCTTCTTCATTTTCTTCGCCTTCTTCGCCTTCGCCTTCAGCTTGTTCTTCAGGCAAACCGGGAGCTTTACGCATAAGCACTTCGATTACGAACATCGCAAATGCGATACCTGCAATGATAAGCACTGCTTTTTCATCATACGCAAGACCTGCGCCAAGAAGTTCGAATTTTTGGCATGCAAACAATGCACCAAATGCAAGGAACACGAAGAACGTGAATACTCTGAAGTTCTTCATACCCTTACCACGCGCACCGTCAAGGTTGAATTCGGTGATAGCGGTAGCATGTTTTACAAGAACCATAAAGCAAAGGATACCAACGATTTGCACTGCATTGCCAACAAGCGCGGGCATAGCGGTGATATCAGCGATATTATTGCTAAGAACGTTGTTTACGATCGTACCAACCGTGTTCATCTTGATGAAGAAGAACAACATACCGATAACAGCTGCGATTTGAAGAATGTTACGGAACAAAGGCGCAAAACGACCAACCATTCTCTTTTGTTCAACAACGCCAACGCCTTCTTCGATGGGGAAGAGGCTTACTTTTGCGCCCCAGAACCCAAACACAAAGTGGAATACAAGACCAACTGCAAGCAAAAGCAATACGTTGGGAATGTTGGGAACAAATTGAGGAGCACCTTCAACCAATGCTTTGGGATCGTTAGCACCGCTAACAAGCGCGATCAAAAGGTTGAAGATAAGGATGCAAGCAAACGAACCGGAGAAGATCTTCCCCAACTTTTGCATTGCAAGTACGTTACGGTCGTAACCGTAGGTTTTGCTTGCCTTCTTCTTATAAAGCCAGCCAAGCTTGCCGAAGCTCTTAAGCACGTTGATAACAACCGCGAAGAGCATCAATGCGTAAAGGACGCGAACGATGAAGTCAACGCTCTTAAGGCTTGCAGCGTCGAACTTGATTCCCGACCAAAACGCGGTTTCTTTGCAAAGACCCACACCGATAGGACCTGCTGCTGCTACCATGGGAAGGCAAGCAAGCGCTGCGAGAGCGATCGTGCCGATCAGGTAGCAGAAGCCGACCCATTGAGCTTTCGCTTGGGTGCGTTTGATACGCTTCTTGAGCTTAAGCGCATCTTTGCTGAGTGCATGTTTTGTGTTTTTCATTTTTTTAACCTCCAAGGTTTTTTTTGACAAAGCCAAACGTTTTTTCATATTGCTCGTTATACGAAAAACGACGACGCGAGGTTTCCCCCTCTCATCGATTTTAATGCACGTTGTTGAAAAGTTTAATCTTGTCCCACCGAAAAAGGAAGATTTTGAAAGATTTTACACCTACTATCCGTGCTATGAATTTATTATAACTCTTTTTTTACAAATTGTCAACACCATTTCCTCATTTTTTTTATAAAATTTATTAAAAAATTTGTAGTTTTATAGTAGCGCCTCTAAAAAACCCGAAAAATCCCTTTTTCGTCCTCTTTAATCGCAAAAAAGTATCGATTTATTTTTCGCAAGCGTCCTTTTGAGGAAATTCTTTTTCGTATTGCTCGATACACTTTGTGATGATCTCCATCGCCTCGTCGCGATGGCAAATTTCTTTAACGGTCGTCTGTTTGTGTTCCAACGATTTGTACACCTCGAAAAAGTGCATCATTTCTTGAAAGACGTGTTGCGGCAATTCGTGAATGTCGTAATAATCGTTGTAGGTAGGATCGCCAAACGGGATGGCGATGATCTTTTCGTCCAACGAACCGCCGTCGATCATCTTGATCACGCCGATGGGATAGCATTGTACCAACGTAGACGGATAGATCGTTTCGCCGCAAAGCACCAATACGTCGAGCGGATCGCCGTCGTCCGCCAACGTACGTGGAATAAAACCGTAATTCGCGGGATACACGGTAGACGTGTATAAAACGCGATCGAGTTTCAAAAAGCCCGTTTCCTTGTCTAATTCGTATTTCGCCTTACAGCCTTTGGGGATTTCGATAAACGCCTCAAACTTTTTGGAAGTGATGCGGGAAGGAGAAATATTGTGCCAAATGTTCATAAAAAATTTCCTCTATATAATATTGTCCTCTTATTTACACTATTTTATCACATTTTTTCGATCTTTGCAAGACCTGCAAGCTTTATTTTTTTACTTCCGAGCCTATTTTTTCATTTTTTAACGCCATACCCCCTATTTTCGGCTAAAAAACGACAAAAAGCGCGCGCAAATAAATTTTCCCGAAAGTTTTTTTAATTTTTAAGGCAAAAATCTTTGACAACCAAACAAAAATATGATATAGTATTATAGCTTTGAATAAAGCGAATAAATATTGAGCGTTGCAGAAGTACCCAAGAGGCTCAAGGGGCTCCCCTGCTAAGGGAGTAGTATGGGAAACCGTAGCGAGGGTTCGAATCCCTCCTTCTGCGCCAAAAACAAGGATAGCATTGCCTATTCTTGTTTTTTTATTTTGCGAACGCAAATGCTTTACTGTGTTAAAAAAGGATTTTGAATGAATATTACATCAAAATCCTTTTTTATTTTTATACAAAATCACTTTTCCCGATTAAATAGTCAACTGTAACGTTAAAATAGTTTGAAAGAACAATCAATTGCGCAATACTTGGTTCGCTGTGTCCTTTCTCCCAATGCGAAATTGCCATTTTCGACATATTAACCAGCTTTCCTAATTCCTGCTGTGTCATATTTCTTTCTATTCGTAATTCTTTCAATCTTTCATTAAAACAAATCATAATAAAATTGTAACACTTTTAGTTACTTTTTTCTTGACAATAACAAAAATTGTTACTATAATATATAATGATAACTGAAATTATAATTTTTATGCTTAATTACAGTTAATAAACTAACCCCAAAAATTTTAGGAGGAACAAAAAATGAAAAAATTTTTCTCAAATGTAGCGAAATGGTTTGTTCGATTGCCTAAAAAAACGCAAATTATTTCTGCTGTAGTATCCGGTGTTGTGCTTGTAGGTTCTGTTACAGGTATAGTCGTTGCAACTGCACACAGGACTGCGCATAGGCATGAATATTTATCAACCGTGACTGAACCCACTTGTTTAGAGCAAGGCTATACCACATACGAATGTGAATGCGGAGATACATACGTCGACAACTATGTTTCGGCAAAAGGGCATACCGAAGTCGTAGACGCCGTTGTAACTCCTACTTGTACTACGAACGGCAAGACGGAGGGTAAGCATTGTTCTGTTTGCAATGAAGTACTCATAACGCAGAACTATATCCCTATGAGTCACACCGTCGGCGAGTGGATTACCGACAAAGAGGCAAACTGCACCGAGGACGGTAGCAAGCGCCAAGTTTGCTCCGTATGTGAAGCAACTCTCAAAACCGAAACTTTAACAAAGCTTGGACATACCGACGGTCAGTGGATTACCGACAAAGAGGCAAACTGCACCGAGAACGGTAGCAAATACCAAATTTGCTCCGTATGTAGCACAACTCTCAAAACCGAAACTTTGACAAAACTTGGTCACGATTATTTGGAAAAATTACCCCTAAGCGCGTGTGTTGCTGATTCTATTGTGTATCAATGTCAAAATTGTGATGATACCCACTCATCACAACTTTGTGCAATATCTGCCGATATTAATTATTGCTATTGGAGCTATACAGACTCTATTTGTTTTGTCCAAGATGTACTTTACTTCAACGGAATAACGGGTGGACACGGTAAGTATACTATTACAATCACTTATACCGATCCAACACGAAAAACCCACGTTTATACATATGTAAATGTTGATAACTTGTATACAACTAAATATTTAGGTGGAGCAAGCTGGAATGTTATCTATAGGCAAGGTTATCCTCCGTTTGTAACTATAGAGATAGAAGACACGTTGGGATTCAAGACTACTTATACCACATATTTTCCCACATTGAATCCAGATAATTATAATGCCGGATATAATGCATATCCACAAGATATTACAATTACCTCCTCAGTTGAAGAAACAGTGAAACATGTTTATACAAAAAATATTAACATCATTTCACCAACAAGTACTCAACTTGGTAAAATAGAAAAGTTTTGCGATTTTTGTTCCACGTTAGAAACGGAAACAATTGAAGCCATTAAAATTGATAATTTAAGCGTCTCCTGCTCCGGTACAGAACAGTATACATTTGTTTCTGGTGGCTGTTATTTTGGTTTTCAGTCATACCTAAATATAAATGGGATTAGCGGTGGATATGGACCGTATACCATAGTTGTTACCACACTTGATTTGACTACAAATACTTCAAAAATTTTACTTTACGATACTGTTAACAATAATATTAACGAATCATTAGTCACATCAACTGGAACTTTATACAAAGCAGGGACTTCGTATAGTTCTTTGCCGAGCCCTAAAAAAAGTGATATTCCATCCTATATATTGTTTACTATTTCAATATATGATTCGACAGGTTTATCGGCACAATATTGGGGATATATTAATGACGATAATCCTAGCAATATTAATATAACTTCATCTCCTTATCTTTCTGAACAATAATTTTAAAAATTAGCACAT
>JAFTPQ010000061.1 GCA_017463205.1 Clostridia bacterium | reverse complement strand
CGTGATCGAACGGATCGTGAAGGAAAAAGGTCTGTTTTTGGAAACGGGGGGAGGGATCCGCGATATGGAAAAGGTGGACGCCTATATTTCCCGTGGAGCAAGCAGAGTCATCTTAGGTACTTCGGCGGTGACGGACGAGGCGTTTTTAAAGGCGGCGTTGGAAAAGTATGGAGAAAAGATCGCTGTGGGCGCGGACATAGCCGACGGGACGATCGCCATTAAAGGCTGGTTGGAAAAATCGGCGTATACGGCGGAGGCGTTTTTCGAGAAAATGCAAGGCTTGGGCGTAAAAACGATGATCTGTATGGATATTTCCAAAGACGGCGCGATGAAAGGAACAAATCTGGCGTTATATAAAGCGTTGGGGCAAGCGTATACCATCGATATCGTTGCTTCGGGCGGCGTTTCGACGTTGGCGGACGTGCAGGCTTTGGCGGAAATGGGTATGTACGGCGCGATCATCGGCAAGGCGTATTATATCGGCGCGATCGATTTGGCGGAAGCGATCGACGTGGCAAGAAACGCCATTTTGCGTTGATCGGGCGTATTTGTCTGATCGGGGTTTGTTTAAAAAAGGAGAGAATTATGATTACGAAACGGATCATTCCTTGTCTGGACGTGAAGGACGGCAAGGTGGTGAAAGGGGTCAATTTCGAGGGGTTGCGTGACGTGGCTTCGCCGTTGGAATTGGCGAAATATTATTCGAGCGCGGGTGCGGACGAGTTGGTGTTTTACGATATCACTGCCTCTGCGGAAGGACGGGCTTTGTTTACCGACGTGTTGCGGGAAACGGCAAAGCACGTGTTTATTCCCATGACGGTGGGCGGCGGGATACGTGGTTTGGCGGATTTCGAGCGGGTGCTTTCTTGCGGCGCGGATAAGGTGAGCGTCAATTCGGGCGCGATTGCCGATCCGACGATCATCAAGCAGGCGGCGCAGAGATACGGCGATCAGTGCGTTGTGATTTCCGCCGATATAAAGCGCGTCAACGGCGCGTTTCACGTATTTGCAAAAGGCGGTAGAGAAGACACGGGCTTGGATGCGGTGGAATGGATCAAGCGGTGCGTTGGCGACGGCGCGGGCGAAGTGGTGGTAAATTCTATGGACACGGACGGCGTTAAAAAGGGATTTGACATTCCGTTATTGCGCGCGGTGTGTCAGGCAGTGGACGTGCCGGTGATCGCTTCGGGCGGCGCAGGTTGCGTGGAGGATTTTGTAACTCTGTTTAAGGAAATTCCCACGATCGACGCAGGTTTGGCAGCGTCTGTGTTCCATTTTAAACAGGTGGAGATAAAAGGATTGAAAGAAAAATTGAAAGAGGAAGGTATATCCGTGCGGTTGTAAAGCGGTTGCAAGGATAATGCCGAGATGGAAAAAACAGCGAAGGAGAATAAAAAAATGGTTACAATAGCAGAATTGAAGTTTGACGAAAAAGGATTGATCCCCGTGATCGTAGTGGACGCAACGACGAAAGACGTATTGACGCTTGCATATATGAACAAAGAAAGTTTGGAGATCACGATGAAAGAACGCAGAACGTGTTTTTTCAGCCGCAGCAGACAACAGTTGTGGCGCAAAGGGGAAACGAGCGGCAACGTTCAGCACGTGGTTTCGATCACGGCGGATTGCGATAAAGACGCGTTGGTGGTGAAAGTAGATAAGGAAGGCCCTGCTTGCCATACGGGCGCGGAAAGTTGCTTTTTCGATACGCTGTATATCAACGAGGAGAGAGGGGAATTCAGTCTGCGCGGTTTGTACGGTTTGTTGATGGGAAGAAAGGAAGAAAAGCCCGAAGGTTCGTACACTACCTATTTGTTTGAGAAAGGAACGGATAAAATTTTGAAGAAGGTGGGGGAAGAATGTACGGAAGTGATCATTGCGGGTAAGGCAGATGATAAAAAAGAAACGATTTATGAAATTGCCGATCTCACTTATCACGTGATGGTGTTGATGGCGCAAATGGGGATCACGGTGGACGAAGTGCAAAAGGAATTGGCGTCCCGCCACATCATCGATCATAAAGTGAAACAGGAAAATATGACGAAATAACGCAAAAGCGGTGTGGGAAATTTTTGAAACAGTTGACAAACCGCGCATGCGGTGATATAATTTAATCGGGAAACGAATAGAATTTAATAAGGAGATAATGATATGATATTCAAGTGCAAATATTGCGGTGCTGTGGTAAAAGATACGGAAGTGGCGACGTTGAAGGTTTGTAAATTTTGCGGAGCAAATTTGATGGATTCGTTTATCGATCCCATCGAATTAGACCCGTTGGAAATCGACCCGTTGGACGCGCCTCCTATGGCGACGGACGATCCTATGGAGATGGATCCTATGGATGACAAGGATGAATATGATTTTTGTATAGACGATTATGTGATCGTAAACGGCGAATTGCTGAAATTTAAAGCGAAAAAATCGCACGTTATGATTCCCGTCAACGTAACCAAAATTGCAAGTTATGTATTTGAAAACAACCGAGATATCGAAGAAGTATTTATATCGCGTACCGTAAAAACAATCGGGATGGGCGCTTTTAAAAACTGTAAAAACTTGAAAAACGTTATTATTGACGATATCGATATATTGCCCGACGGAAGCGAAAAAATTTGCCCCAATTTAGAGGTGATAGAGGAAGAAGCTTTTAAAAATTGCGAAAAATTAGGATTTGTTTCGCTTCCAAATTCCGTGAAAGAAATCAAAGCGAACGCATTTTTGAATTGTTGGAAATTAAAAATCGAATTGTCGGATAAGTTGGAAAAAATCGGCAGTAATGCGTTTGAAAATTGTGAATCGATGGTAATCTTAGAATTGCCCGATTCTTTGGAAAAACTGGGGAGTGGAGCGTTTAAAAATTGTAAAGAATTGATAACGATCGAGTTTCCCAAATCCTTGATAAAAATTCCGTCCGAAGCGTTTATGGATTGCGGGAAATTATATGAATTGAATTTTTCCGATTCGATTGAAAAAATCGGGATGAACGCCTTTAAAAATTGTAAGGGTTTGTCAAAAGTTACGTTCCCCGATTCGTTAAGGGATTTAGAATACGGCGCGTTTGAAGGTTGCGAGAAAATTGAGGAAATTAAATTTCCCGAGAAACTCAGCAGTATTGGTTCAAACGTGTTTAAAGGGACGGGGATCAAGCGTGTGGAAATTCCGCAAGCGGTTGTTTTCCGCGCGAAAGACGCATTTGACGACGGCGTGGAAGTGATCGGCGGTCCGAAAGCGGGTTGTTACGTCGCGACGTGTGTGTACGGCTCGTACGATTGTCCGCAAGTGTGGACGTTGCGCAGATATCGCGACGACACGTTGGGTGCTACTTGGTATGGGCGCGCGTTTATTCGTACATATTATGCGATCAGCCCGACGCTTGTAAAATGGTTTGGACACACCGATTGGTTTAAAAAGATGTGGAAAGGAAAATTGGATAAAATGGTGGCGCGATTGCAAGAAAAAGGCGTGGAAGATACTCCTTATTCGGATAAAGATTGGCGTCGTTGATTACGAAAACAGAAAAATAAAACAAAAAGCGGCTGACAGTGGATCGTCAGCCGTTTTGGCTTTATAGGGGAAGGCAGGGGGAAAGGTGAAGTTTGCCTTCGGCAAGTGAAGTTTGTCTGACGACAAGTGAAGTTTTGCCTGACGGCAAAGTTGTGGATGGGATTTATAACGGGCAACGACACGCGTTGCTCTAACTGCTTCGCAGTAGGGCGCAACCTAACGGTTGCTTAACTTGGGCTTTACTTTTGTGGGCTCTGCCCACACCCGCAAGAAACTGAGTTTCTTGACTTCCTGTTGGGCAACGATACGGTTATTAATATCGATAATGAGGGATAGAAAAGACAAGATCCAACGGAACGTTGGCGGAACGTTGGCGGAACGTTGGGGTTGCAAGTTTCGATGAAAGGACGGGATTGTTACGATTGGCGTTTGGCAAGCGTTTTGCCTGTTTGGGCGTTGATCAAAAATGCCGTCACTTGCCCGTTTCTATCGATGATCCCAACGTAATAATACGGAGAATCTTCATAGATCAACCGTATGTAGATTTCACCCGCAAAACCGTATTTGTCCGTTAAACTTGTAAATAGATCTCGTTCTTCCGTTTGCAGTTTGGATAAAATCGCTTGCGGCGTCCACGTTTGCTCCGTCAACACCGATCGGGCGTTGAGCGTGGACGTTTTTTCACCGTATTCGATCGTGCACGGCAATTCGCGTAAGGCGGTGACGTCTAACGTACACGAATAATAATATTCTGCCCTTACGTTGTCGTAACTCATTTCCCCGCCGTACGTTTTTCCGTCTACCGAAAACGTTAAATTGCAAGTTTTATCTCCCGATGGCGCGGCAAGGTATATTTCCGTACGCATCGTACGTTCTTTCGGGATCCCATCGGTGACGTAGGGCGTTTCTTTATCCACGGCATAAACGCGCAGAAAAAATTCGTCCGTTTCCGCCAAGAAGACGTTGCCGCGGAGTTCGGATACGTAATTTAGATAATCGATCTTCTTGTTACAGGCGGAAAAACCGAACAGCAACAGTGCGGCGCATAACAGCGTCAGCAGTTTTTGAAAGAGAGTAAACGGGTGTGCGATAGATGATTTTGATTTCGATTTAAGTGTATAGAACGTTTTCATACTTCCATTATATTAGCTCAAGAAGCAAAATATTAAAAAAAGGTGAAAAACAACCGCAACAAATTTCGTTTATACAGTTGATTTTTTGTTTCCAATATGTTAAAATAGTATAAATAGAATGGGAGGAGGAGTATATGCGCGTCGATAAAGTGATAATCAGGGCGTTGTTAAGCACGTTGGTCGCGATCGCTGTGTTGTTCGGTTTTATGCTGTTGACGTTGCTGTGCGTATATCCTTCCACGATGATGAAGATCACTTACGATCTGGGAATGAACGGATCGAGCATACGCAATGCGACAAGGGCGTATCAGCGAACGGACGATATTTATTATATTGCCTATGCGATGGACGTGGCGATCGAATGCGACGATTATGATCAGATACTTTCCTGCGGGGAAAAATTGATAGCAGACGATGAATTTGCGCAACATTGCGAGGAGAAAAACGCAGATTGGGGGGAAGGCGCATATCAGCAGTATATTTACGGGCAGATATGCGTATCGGAATATAAGGAAGGGAAAGCGGAGCAAGCCGTCGAACGCGCTTTTACATTGAAAGGCGAGGGGTTTGCGCGCAACAACGCCGTAGTGATGTTGTTGATCGACGTACTGAAAGACAAAGATAAGCAAACGGCGGAAACGATAAAGGGAAAATTGGAAATGACGCAAGCGGACGTATCGGCGGAAGACGGCGCGTACGTACAGGAAATGCTTGCGTTGATCAAGACGACGAAAATGGATTGAGCTTTGCGTGAAAAATGGAGAGCGATCCATTTACGTTTTATATAGAGGAGAATAAAAGTTTTTATATATACAAGGAGATAAAACATGAGCAGCAAAATTGTAAAAGAAGGATTGACGTTCGACGACGTACTTTTGATCCCGCAGGCTTCTAAAGTATTGCCGAACGACGTTTCGTTGAAAACGCAGCTTTCGGACAAGATCAAGTTAAACTTGCCTTTGATGAGCGCGGCGATGGACACCGTAACGGAAAGCCGTATGGCGATTGCGATGGCGCGTGAAGGCGGTATCGGTATGATCCACAAAAATATGTCGATCGAAGAACAAGCGTCGCACGTGGATAAAGTGAAACGCAGCGAACACGGCGTTATTACCGATCCCTTTTTCCTTGCTCCCGACAATTTGGTGAAAGAAGCCGTTGCGTTGATGGAAAAATACCGTATCAGCGGCGTGCCTATTACCAAGAACGGGAAACTCGTGGGAATATTGACCAACCGCGATTTGCGTTTTGAAAATAATTTTGAACAGCCCATTTCCAACATTATGACGAAAAAGGGCTTGGTGACAGCGCCTGTCGGCACTTCTTTGGAAGAAGCGCAAAAGATATTGGGAAAACACCGTATCGAAAAATTGCCCATCGTAGACGATAAGGGCTATTTGAAAGGTTTGATCACCATTAAAGATATTGAAAAATCTATTCAATATCCCAATTCTGCTCGTGATGAAAACGGCAGACTGTTGGTTGGCGCGGCGGTAGGCGTTGCGGACGGCACGATGGAACGTATTGCGGCGTTGATCGAAGCGCGCGCGGACGTGATCACCATTGATACGGCGCACGGTCATTCGGCGGGCGTATTAAAGAGAGTGGAAGAAATCAGAGCGAAATTCCCCGATATTACGTTGATCGCAGGGAACGTGGCGACGGCGGCGGCGACGGAAGCGTTGATCAAATCGGGCGCGGACGTTGTGAAAGTGGGGATCGGCCCCGGATCGATCTGCACGACGCGTATTGTTGCCGGAATCGGCGTGCCGCAGTTGACGGCAGTGCTGGATTGCGCGGAAATGGCGGATAAATTGGGCAAGCGCGTGATCGCGGACGGCGGTATCAAATACAGCGGAGATATTGTAAAAGCTTTGGCGGCAGGCGCAAGCGCCGTTATGGTAGGTTCGCTTTTGGCAGGAACGTTGGAAAGCCCCGGTGAAGTGGAACTCTATCAAGGCAGAAGTTATAAAGTATACAGAGGCATGGGTTCGTTGGGGGCGATGGCGGCAGGCAGCAGCGACAGATATTTCCAAGAAGGAACGAGAAAGTTTGTTCCCGAAGGGGTGGAAGGCAGAGTGCCTTATCGCGGAAGCGTTGCCGAAGTGATCTATCAAATGAAGGGCGGTTTGCGCGCAGGTATGGGATATTGCGGCAAGGCGAACGTGGAAGAATTGCGTACGAGTTCCGAATTTGTACGTATTACCAACGCAAGTTTGATCGAAAGTCACCCTCACGATATTTCCATCAGCAAGGAAGCGCCTAATTATACGCAACACTAAGGGACAAACGGAAAACGCGGTGCAGGAAGATGAATGCAAGCGCGTTTTCCTTGCTTTTTCCACAGATAAATAAGGTTGAATGAGTTTTAATTTTTACATATGCGGAGGTAAAATATATGGAAAACAATGTACGGCCCGAAACAATGGCGCGTATCAATACGAAAGCGCTTGCAGACGCTTTTATTGAGGAACAAGTAGCGCAGGTAAAGGCGCAGGTGGGTGATAAAAAAGTCCTTTTGGCTCTGTCGGGCGGTGTGGATTCGTCCGTTGTTGCGGCATTGCTTATTAAGGCGATCGGTAAACAGTTGGTTTGCGTACACGTCAATCACGGCTTGATGCGGAAAGGCGAAAGCGAACAAGTGGTGGAAGTGTTTAAAAATCAGTTGGACGCAAATTTGATTTACGTTGACGCGACAGAACGGTTTCTTTCCTTGTTGGAAGGTGTGGAAGAACCCGAAAGAAAACGTAAGATCATCGGCGGTGAATTTATCAAAGTCTTTGATGAAGAAGCAAGTAAATTGGACGGTATTTCATTCCTTGCGCAAGGGACGATTTATCCCGACATTTTGGAAAGCGACGGCGTAAAGGCGCATCACAACGTAGGCGGGTTGCCGGAAGATATGCAATTTGAGTTGGTAGAACCGTTGCGGCTTTTGTACAAAGACGAAGTGCGTATGGTGGGCAGCGCGTTGGGACTTCCCGACGGTATGGTATACCGTCAACCGTTCCCCGGTCCTGGGCTCGGCGTGCGCTGTTTGGGCGCAATCACGCGCGAGCGTTTGGAAGCAGTGCGGGAATCGGACGCCATTTTGCGTGAAGAATTTGAAAATGCGGGGTTGGCAAGCAAAGTTTGGCAATATTTTACGGCTGTGCCCGATTTCAGATCGGTGGGGGTAAAAGACGGCAAGCGGACGTACGCATATCCCGTTATTATCCGCGCGGTGAATACGGTGGACGCTATGACGGCGACGATCGAAGAAATCCCTTACGAGTTGTTGAAGAAGATCACGGCGCGTATTACGACGGAAGTGGAAAACGTAAACCGCGTATTGTACGATTTAACGCCGAAGCCTTCGGGAACAATTGAATGGGAATGATGAAGGGAAGTTTCCCCGTTATGAAATGAAGTTTTCATGGCGGGGATTTTTTTGTGGGTGAAGTTTGTCTTGCGTCAAGTGAAGTTTTGTCTTGCGTCAAGTGAAGTTTTGCCTTGCGGCAAAGTTGAGGGAATATGAAGACGGCGATACGGTTATTCATATCGATAACGAGGGATAGATAAGGCTTGATGCAACGGAACGTTGCTGCCTGACGGCAAAGTTGTGGCTGGGATTAAAAATGAGATACACTCCACTCGCTTCGCTCGGGACGCTCGCAGGCTCGCTATTCCGTCACTCCGCTCCTTACGGTATGACAGGACGGGGAACGATACGGTTACAAGTCCCGGCAACGAAAGATAGAAAGACATGATCCAACGGTACATTGGCGTTCCGTTGGTAGACTGTTTCGCAGTAGTGGCGCAAGCAAAGCTTGCTTAATGGGGGCTTAACTTTGCAAGGGCTTGCCGCCCCTGCACCCTGACAAGAAACTGAGTTTCTTGACTTCCTGTTGGGGGGGGCGATACGGTCACAAGCTTCAGTAACGAAAGATAGAAAGACAAGGTCAAGCGGAACGCTTGCGGAACGTTGCGGAATGCTTGCGTTGGGGAACGTCGGAGGGGGTGTTTTGCATATAGTATAGTATGAGGTTTCCTCAAATACACAAGAAGGATTTGATATACTATGTGCTATGTATGTAATAACACCTATTCCACCAACACTCAAGGCTGGAGCACAGCGACGGCAACTGCCGTTGGCAACAGAGTTTTAACATTGTTGTTCTGCCCGCTTACAAGCAACAGCAACGCATCTAACGGCAATACGACGAACGGTTGCGGTTGTGGCTATGGTTTGTGGAACAACGGTTTTCAATACGTTTGTCGCGATCGAAACGGTTGTTTGCGTGTGAATAACGGTGGCGGTTGTTGTCAGCGTTGTCATTGCGGTTGCGACTGCGGTTCGTCGGGAAACGGCGGAACGGCAGGCAACACCGATAACAGCGGAATAAGCGGCAATACCAACGGCAATACGGGCAACGGTTGCGGAAATTTTGCTTGCGTCACCTATTGCGGAAACGTGGGCAGCAATTTAACGCAAACGGCGGCTGCCTTGGCAACGGGGAATACCGCGACGGACAACGGCGGTTATGAAAACGCTTATTGGGCGCGGCAGTACGGCGGAAACGGCAGAAGTGGACGCTCGTGCGGCGGTTGCGGGTATAGTCTGTTATAAAACACAAAAGAAAAGGGGCGTTGTAACGCGCCTCTTACAAAAAATCCAACGTATGATAAAAGATCTGTCACGCAGCATTGCGTGGCGGATCTTTCGCATATAAGCGGTTGAAAATATACCGTTTAAAAAGCAGGCGATCGAGCATACTGTATCAATGGAAAGATTGCGAAAGTTCTATCGCTATGTAAAACAGAAATACGATTTATTGGCATTGAAAAAATATACGACGATCGCAGGAACGTTGGTGTTCTTTTTTATTATGTCGATCGTGCCGCTTGCGTTTTGGTTGTCGTTGCTGATAGGGCGCTTGCCGATCGATACCGAGCGTATTTTAGCGTTGTCGGTGTTCGATTCGGTGGAGGACATACTCACTTACGTACAGCGGGAGGCGGAAAACGCAACGGCGAGCGTATCCGTCATTTTATTGGTGACGACGTTGTATTCTTCCACCAATTTATTTTATCAAATGCGGAAAAGCGGAGAGATCATTTACGATTATCGTCGTAAAAAAGCCGGACTGAAAGTACGGTTGGGGGCGTTGATCTTATTGGGGATCGTCATGGCGATGGTTATTTTCTTTTTATTGCTGTTTGCATTGGGCGCGTTTTTGTTTTCGCGTTTGTTGTCGGGCATTTGGGAAAAATTAGCGGATTATACGCTGTTGGGAGCGTTGGCTTTTTTGCTGGTTTTGCTTTTGAACGTGTATATATGCCCATATAAAACGAAAATGAAACATTTTTTACGCGGCACGTTTTTAACGTTGGGAGCATGGACGATCGCCGTCGTCGGATTTTCGGTGTATATTCGATTGGGCAACGTGGGTAGATTATACGGTACGTTAAGTGCGGTTATCGTGTTTTTGTTGTGGTTGTACGTGATGATGATCTGCTTTATCGTTGGCGTGATTTTGAACAGCGAGCAGATCACGGAAGAACGGGCGCGCGATCGAAAACGGAAAAGAAAAAAGATCCGCGACGTATAATTTTTTTGCCGTGAAACATACTGTAAACGATGAAAACGCAAAGATTGAAAAGTTCGGTATTGGCAGGGTTGGCGGCGTTGACGCTGACGTGCGCAACTTGGTGGAAAAACAGTTCGTTAAAAGACGTTGCGAAACCGCATTTGGGTGAATACGAATGTAAACAGGCAACGCTTGGCGAAGAAGATTATTTGGATAAATTTTCGTATATTAAGCTGGAATTGAAATCAGATGAAACGTTTGCGCTGTCCTTTTGCGAAAAAGAGGGAGAAAAGCGGACGTTGAAGGGACGGTATCAATATGATGAAAAGAGGGAAATATTGACGCTTTCTATGGGCTCGGCCGGAGAAAAGATCGGTTTTAAACGGCAGTTTCCGTTCAAAGACGGAGAAATTTGTATTACGTTGCCGATGGGAAGTGAAAATTTGAAAATCGTGTTTGGCAGAAAATAAAAAAGGGATCAAAAGTCGGCGCATACAGCAAAAAAAACCGACTTTTTTATTTTTTTGGAAGAAAAATAAACAAATGTTCGCAAAAATTGTTGCAAAATGGAAAAATATGTGATACAATAGGCACACAATGGAAACCGTGTTGACGTCCGATCAGGAAAATGCAAAAAATTTAATAGCGGAATGGTTTTTCAATACGAACGATCAAATTTTTGTTTTATCGGGCTATGCAGGCACGGGAAAAACGTTTTTGATCGATTATATCGTGCGGGAAGTTTTGCATTTGAAAGTGGGTCAAGAGGCTGTATTTGTATCGCCGACGGGGAAGGCTGCCGCCAATTTGGTACGAAACGGCACGATCGCCGGAACGGTGCACAGTTTGATCTACGTGCGGGACGAGGACGAATTTGACGTCGATGAAAACGGTGAGATCGTCGAAAAACAGGAATTGTCGTTTATCAAGCGTCAAGCGATCGATGAAAAGATACGCCTGATCATTATTGACGAAGCTTCGATGATCAACGAAACGGTGCTGATCGATTTGTTAAGCTTCAATGTCAAGTGCTTGTTTTGCGGGGACGGAGCACAATTGCCGCCCGTCAACGGCACGTGCCCGCTCTTGGAAAAGCCGCATTATACCATGACCGAAATCGTACGGCAGGCGGCGGACAATCCCATTATCCAAGTAGCGACGATGGCGCGGGAAGGCAAGCGGATCCCGTACGGAAATTACGGGGATAAAGTGTGCGTGATCGGCAAAAACGGCTTGTCGGCGGCGGAACGGAAACGCTTGTTTTTAAAAGCGGATCAAATTTTATGCGGTCGTAACAAAACGCGGGTGGCGTTAAATGCGGAGATCCGTGCGTATAAAGGGATTTCGCAAGACGAAACGTTGCCGGTGGAAGGTGAGAAACTCATCTGCACGTTAAACGATTGGGAAAAAACGTTGGATAATGACGAGCGATTTTATTTGGTAAACGGGATCATCGGTACGGCGACGGACGTAAAAGCCTCGTTCGACGATTTGGCGACGATGGAATTTCAAGCGGATTTTATGGAACAGAGCGTAAAAGTTCCGTTTGATACGGGGATATTTACGGCAGGGAAATATCGGCATTTATACGGGGAACGCGCCGTTACGCTGTCGGACGGTTCGGTGGTGCATGAAGGGAATTTTGCCCTGTTGCATAAATTGCGTTCGGTGGCGGAAGAACCGATCTGCCGTTTTGAATTTGCCTATGCCGTTACGTGCCACAAGGCGCAGGGTTCGGAATTCGATTTTGTGATCGTTTTCGATGAATCGTGGGCGTTTGGGGAAGAACGGAACAGGTGGTTGTATACCGCGATCACGCGGGCGAGAGAAAAATTGTTGATCGTGCGTTGACGGACGGAATGCGGCGGACGGCGGTGAGGAAGTATGGCGAAAGAATTGGAAACATATCAGCAGATAGAAAGGTCGATCATCACGACGTATCGGAAAACGTTGTGGTCGCCGTTTGTTTTGGCGGTGAAGAAATATCGTTTGATCGAAAGCGGGGACAAAATAGCCGTTTGTATTTCGGGCGGAAAGGACAGTATGTTGCTTGCGAAATTGATGCAGGAATTACACCGTCACAGCGAAACGCCCTTCGAATTGGTATTTTTGGTGATGGATCCGGGATACAACGCAGAAAACCGAAAGCGGATAGAAGAAAACGCGGCGTTGTTAAACGTGCCGATCACGGTGTTTGAAAGCGACGTGTTTGCGGCGGCGGATTCGGCTTGCGCGGAAGCGCCTTGCTATCTTTGCGCACGGATGCGCAGGGGGCATTTGTATGCCAAAGCCAAAGAATTGGGTTGTAATAAAATAGCGTTGGGGCATCATAAGAGCGACGTCATCGAAACGACGGTGATGGGTATGTTATACGGCGGACAGATACAAGGAATGTTGCCGCGCATCAAAAGCAGCAATTTTGCGGGAATGGAGTTGATCCGTCCGATGTATTGCGTTTTGGAAAGGGACGTAGTGCGTTGGGCAGAACACAACGGTTTGCAATTTATCGCTTGCGCGTGTAAATTTACGCAAAATATGACGGGCGGAGAAGAAGACACTTGTTCCGCGCGGCGAAAAGTGAAAGGGTTGATCGAGGAATTGCGGAAGGAAAACGACAACGTGGAAAACAATATTTTTCAAAGTATTCATAACGTGCAGTTGGATACGTTGGCAGAATATAAGCAAAACGGTAAAAAACATTCTTTCTTGGAAAAATTTGACGACGGTGGCATATAAAAAGGTCATCTTGCATAGGATAGGGTATGCAAGAACGTAATGATCTGAAAAACCATTCGGTACATATCGAACAAAAGAAAGAACTCAGCGTCGTCGGGGTGGAAAGTGTGGTAGCGTTTTCGGACGTGAAGATCGTGTTGGCGTTGACGGGCGGAGAAAAAATGAACGTGGTGGGCACGGGGTTGAAGATTACGGGGTTTTCCAAAAACAGCGGCTCGTTTACGGCAGAGGGAAACGTTTTGGGCGTTTCGTACGGCGCGAAGTCGATCGCTTCCCGTATTTTTAAATAAATGCGTGCGATGGGACACGGCAGATAGGGCATGGACAGCAGAAATCAGTTTTACGTGTTTTGTCTTTGTTTGATCATCGGCGTTGTCGGAGGGATCGTATACGACGTTTTGGCGTGCGTTCGGGTAATTTTCGGGAAACGGCGAAAAGATAAAATCGTGGTGTTTAGCACAGACCTTTTGTTTTCGGTTTGTTTTGCGATCGTTTGTATCGGCGCGTCATTTTTGTTTCATTTTCCCGATTTTCGTGTATATATGTGTATAGGATATGCGGTTGGTGGAATAATATATTTAAAAACTTTGCATATTCTGGTTGCATTTTTAAAAAAAGTGTGCTATAATATATGTACCAAAATGGTGGAAAAAGCAAAAAAAGCAAGAAAAAACTCTCAAAAAGAGGTGGATATAATCATATGACACAGGAAAAAATGAGAAAAGTGATTTCGGCAAGCGTTGCGGCGGCAACCTTGTTGCTTGTAATTTTGCTTGGGTTTTTAGTATACCAAGGGATTCGCGGCGCGGTTTTGGATAAGCGTATCGCTAAATTGGAAACGGAAATCGCTGTTTTGGAAGAACAGTTGGAAACCGGTGAAAAAGACGTGGCTTTTTACGAATCGGAAGCATATTTAAAATGGGCGATAGAAGAATTAAAAGCGCTCAAAGGACAAAGATAATGAAGAAATTTGCCGTAATTGACGTCGGCTCTAATTCCGTTCGCCTCATGTTCGTGGCGGACGGAAAAGTTTTATATAAGAGCCTGCAAACTACCCGTTTGGGGGAAGGACTTGCCCTTTCGGAGATCCCTTTATTAAAGACGGAAGCGATCGAACGGTCTGCGTGCGCCTTTGCAGATTTTTTTAATAAGGCGATGGCAGACGGGGCGGAGCGTGTATTTGCGTTTGCGACGGCGGCGGTTCGGACAGCCGTCAACGGACAAGCATTTGTCGAACAAGTGAAAGAGTTGTGCGGTTTGACGGTGGAAGTGGTGTCGGGGGAAGAAGAAGCGGAGCTCGGCATTATCGGCGCGTTGGGGAACAAGGACGGCGCGGTGATCGATATAGGCGGCGCAAGCACGGAGATCGTTGTGAAAAAAGGCGGTTCGATCGTGTATAAAAAAAGCGTGAATATCGGTGTGGTGCGGTTGAAGGACAAGTGCGGACGTGACGGGGCGGCGTTAAAAAATGCAGCGACGGAAGCGGCGAAATCGTTTGGAAACGTGCCGACGGATCTTCCCATTTACGGCATAGGCGGGACGGCGACGACGGTGGCGGCGCAGGTTTTGGGCTTAAAAACGTACGCCTCGGAACAGGTGACGGGGGCAGAACTTGCTTTGGCGGATCTGGAAAAACAAGCCGCTCGTTTTTTAGAGGCGTCGGTGGAAGAAATAGCGGCGTTGCCTTGTATGCCGCAAGGCAGGGCGGACGTGATCACGGGCGGCGCAGTGTTGTTGGCGACGTTATTAAAGGAGCTCGGCTGGGAAAAATTGATCGCCAGCGATCGGGATAATTTGGAAGGGTATGCGATCAAACACGGTTGGTTGCAATAAGCGATTGAAATGATCGGCGGAAAAGCCGAGCGGAATGGTTGGGGAAAATAGTCGATAGGAATAAAGAAATACGGAGAAAAAGATGAAAAGACGGTTTGCGACGGCATACGCCGTGTTTTGCACGTTATTATTGGTCGTCGGATGTTTGTTGACGTTTTATTTTGCTTATCAAACGGGCATAGAGGAAACGGTTTCGATGCTTTGTGGTTTGGCGGTGAGTTTTGTGTTTGCTTCCGTCGCACACGAATTGGGACACGTGGCGTTTGCGAAAGTTGCGGATATGGATTGCGTATACGTCAAATGTTTTTGTTTTAAGATATCGTTAAAAAAAGGGAAGAAGCATTTTTCTTTCGCCTCGCCGTTTGCGGACGATCAAACGCAGGTGTTACCCAAACGGGGCGGCGATATGGTCGATCGGGCGAAAAAATACACGGTCGGCGGTTTGGTCGTCAGCGGTTTGTTGTTATTGGCGGTGGGAACGACGGCGATCCTTTTTACGGCTTTTGGAAATGTAAATTATGCGTTTTGGGGAGCAGTGCCGTATACGGCGTATTTGTTTTTATTGAACGTTGCGCCGCTTGAATATGCCGGCGGAAAGACGGACGCGTTGGTATACGTCGGATTAAAAAAAGGATCGGACGCGGAAAAAACGATGGTTGCCGCGATGGAGATCCACGGCGGTTTATACGAGGGAAAAACGTATGCGGAAATAGAAAAATCGTTGTATTTCGATCTGCCGCAACTCTGCGAGGACGAGCCGTTGTATGCGGTGATCGCAGAACTTCGCTATCGCTATTATTTGGAAAAAGAGGAGTTCGATCTTGCCGCCGATCAATTGAATCGTTTGGCGCAAGCGCAGGCATATTTGGCGAGTGAAGAAGTGGAAAAAGTGGCGGCGGAATTGGTGTATATGCACGCATTGAACGGCGATTTGGCATTGGCGAACGAAAGCAGTAAATTATGCGCGGAGTTTTTAAAAAGCGAAACGTTGACGGCGAAACGGGTTTTGGCGGCAGTGGCAAGCGCGAACGGGGATAGCGAAAGCGTGGACGCATTGGCAAGTCAAGCGGAAAGGGTGAAAACAAGCGAATACGTAGTCGGCGTAAGGAAATTTGAACAAATGCTGTTGGAAAGGATCGTCGAAAATGCGCAACGGGCATAAAAAAACGGGAAAGGCGCACACTGAAGAAGAATGGAAAAAGGTTTAAAAATGGAAAGATCGGAAAAGAGTTGTAAACAGGAAAAAACGCAACGGAAAGCAGGGGTATTGATGCCTGTTTCCGCGCTCCCTTCGGCAGAGGGGATCGGTACGTTGGGGGCAGGCGCGTATGCGTTTGTCGATTGGTTGGCAAGCGCGGGTATCAAGATATGGCAAGTGTTGCCCTTAGTGCCGACGGGATATGGGGACAGTCCCTATCAATCGTGTGCGTCCGACGCGCTCAATTATTATTTTATCGATCTGCAAACGTTGGCAAACGTCGGATTGTTGGAAAAAGACGATCTTTCGACCGATTGGGGAACAGATCCTCGCAGGATCGATTACGGAAAATTATTTGCGTGTAAAGCAGATATTTTACGTAAGGCGTTTGCTCGGTTCGATCAAGCGACGGCGGAATGGAAAGCGTTTTTGGCGGAAGGAAAGTATGAAGATTTTGCCTTGTTTATGTCGTTGAAAAGAAAATTTTCCTATCGGCCGTGGGCAGAATGGGATCTGCCGTATAAAAAACGGGAAGAAAAGGCTTTGGCGGCGTATAAAGACGCGCAAAAAGAAGAAATCGAGTTTTGGCAATTTACGCAGTATATCTTTTTGAAACAGTGGGGCGCATTACACGCATACGCAAGGGAAAAAGGCGTGGAGATCATGGGAGATATGCCCATTTACGTTGCGCACGACAGTGTGGAAACTTGGAAGTACGGCAAAGAATTGTTTATAATGGACGGCGAGGGGAATTTGTCCTTGCTTGCCGGCGTACCGCCCGACGCGTTTTCGGAAGAAGGTCAGTTTTGGGGGAATCCCATTTATGATTGGGAGAAGATGAAAGAGGACGGATATGCTTGGTGGAAACAGCGGATCGATCATCAATTTTCTTTATTCGATATCGTGCGGATCGATCACTTCCGCGCGTTCGACCGATATTATGCGATCCCCGCTACGGCACAAACGGCAAAAGAGGGAGAGTGGTTGGACGGACCGAAAGCCGATCTGTTTGCGGATATGAAAGAAAAACAGATCGTTGCGGAAGATTTGGGCGTGATCGACGACGGAGTGCGCGCGTTGTTGAAGGAAACGGGCTATGCAGGGATGAAAGTGTTCGAGTTTGCTTTCAACGGCGATCCCGAAAATGAATATTTGCCCTCTTTATACAACCGAAATTGCGTGGCGTACACAGGGACGCACGACAATGATACGTTGCGCGCGTTTATTGAAAAGATGGACAAAAAAGAACGGAAATATTTTGAAAAGACGTTGGAAGACGAATGTCTTTCGGCGGACGTAGGTTACGTGACGGAAACCATCGAAGACGAATGTAAGAGCGTGATCGAGCTGTTGATGGCGTCCAAAGCGAATACGGTGATCGTTCCGATGCAAGACGTGCTTTGTTTCGGCGAGGAGGCGAGATTGAACGCGCCTGCAACGCTGTCGCAGGAAAATTGGACGTTCCGTTTTATCGAAACGGATCTGGGCAGAAAAAAAGCGGCTTGGTTAAAAAGGTTGGTCGAGGAATACGACCGTTGACGAAAAAGTTTTGAAAAATAGGACGTTTGCCGTATAAAAACGGCAAAAAACGCCAACACTTTATCTGAATGACGAGAAGGAGTGTTGGCGATGACGGTAAATAAAGAAGAATTTCAGAAAGATCTGCAACGTTTTTTGCGGGCTCAAAACGCAGGAAACGGGGAAAAGACCGACACGAAGGGGGCGTATAATGCTCTCGGAAAGGCGGTGATGGCGTATCTTTCTGCCGATTGGGAAGGAAACCGCAATGCGAAGAAAAAGCGTTGCGGTTATTTTTCTGCGGAATTTTTGATCGGGCGGACGGTGTTTTCCAACCTGTTGAATTTGGGATTGTTGGAAAATGCGAAAGAGGCGTTGGCAACGATCGGGAAAGATTTGTACGATTTGGAAGCTGTGGACGACGCGGCGCTCGGAAACGGAGGATTGGGGAGATTGGCGGCGTGTTTTTTAGACAGCGCGGCGAGCATAGGTGTTCCTTTGGACGGGTACGGGTTGCGATATCGCTATGGGCTGTTTAAGCAAAAATTCGAGGACGGATTTCAAAAGGAAGCGGGGGATGATTGGCTTGTGTGGGGAGATCCGTTCAGCGTGCGGCGGGAGATCGATCGGGTGCAAGTGACGTTTGCCGATCTTTCCGTGTATGCCGTTCCGTACGATATGCCTGTTATCGGATATCAAAACGGAGTGATCAACACGTTGCGGTTGTGGCAAAGCGAACCGATAAAGCCGTTCGATTTCGACTTGTTTGATAAAATGGAAGGGGGCGCAACGGCGTTGAGTAATTTTGCCGCGACGTCGATCACGGACGTATTATATCCCAACGACAACACGGAAGCGGGGAAAATTTTGCGGCTTCGGCAACAATATTTGATGGTGTCGGCGTCTTTGCAAGATTTTTTACGGAAATATGAAGCGGAGGGATCGGATTGGGAAGTTTTGCCAAATCGGCAAGTGTTTCAATTAAACGATACGCATCCCGTGCTGGCGATTCCCGAATTTATCCGCTTGTTAAAGGAACGGGGCGTTTCTTTTCAACGGGCGCTTTGCCTTGCGGGGAAAACGTTTCGGTTTACCAACCATACCATTATGGCGGAAGCATTGGAAAAGTGGAAGACGGACGTTTTGCGGAAAATATTGCCCGACGTTTTGGACGTGATCGAGGAAATTCAGGCGCATTTGGACGCAGAGGGGTTGGATAAAGAAACCTATTACGTGATCAAAGACGGCGAGGCGCATATGGCGAATCTTGCCGTGTACGTTTGCGAAAAGGTGAACGGCGTTGCCAAGATCCATACGGGGATATTGAAAAAGAAAACCTTTTCCGATTGGTACGCGCTGTGTCCGAAGAAATTCGTCAACGTCACCAACGGTATCACGCCTCGGCGTTGGATGATGTTGAATAATCCGAAATTTGCAAAACTCATTACCGAATATATCGGCGTGGAATGGGCGCACGATTTAAAAGAGTTGGAAAAATTGAAAACGCATATCCAAGACAAAGAGCTGTTGCGGCGGTTTTCCGAGATCAAACGGGAGAATAAAGAAAACTTGTCGGCGTATATTTTGACGCACGAGGGGATCGAATTGCCTGCACATTTCGTGTTTGACACGCAGATCAAACGGTTGCATGAATATAAGCGGCAACTGTTGAACGCGTTTGCCATTTTGCATATTTATTATCAAATAAAAGCGGGGAAACTCAGCGATCTGCCGCCTACGGCGTTTTTGTTCGGGGCGAAAGCCGCGCCGGGGTATTACAATGCAAAAGCGATCATCAAATTTATCAATGAAATAGCCAAAACGGTCAATGCCGATGAAAGCGTGCGGGATAAATTGCGGGTGGCGTTCGTTCAAAATTACAACGTTTCGTATGCGGAAAAGATGGTTTGCGGCAGTGATATTTCCGAACAGATCTCTATGGCGGGTATGGAAGCGAGCGGCACGGGGAATATGAAATTTATGTTAAACGGGACGGTCACGTTGGGGACGTTGGACGGGGCGAACGTGGAGATATGCGAAGAAGCGGGGGCGGAAAATAATTATATTTTCGGTGCGCGTGTGGAAGACGTGGAAAGGATAAAACAAACGTACGAGCCGCAGAAGATTTTAGAGGAAAACGCCGATTTGAAACGGGTGACGGATACGTTGATCGACGGTACGTTCGAGGATGGCGGAACGGGATTTTTCAAGGCGATCTACGACAGTTTAACGGTTGGCGAACACGCGGATAAATATTTGGTGTTGTACGATTTTGCCGATTACGTGGAAAAGAAGCTGGCGGCGATCAAAGATTGCGGAAGCGACTCGTTTTTGAAAAAATGTCTATACAACACGGCGGGCGCGGGGAAATTTTCGTCCGACCGCTCGATTGCTGAATATGCCGAAAAAATTTGGAAGTTGTAAACGGCGGGAAGAAAGACAAAACGGGAGTTCGGGAAAGAGATTTTTCTTCGCTTGCATAAAAAGAGCGGGAAAAAGAAACACTATTAGAAAAGGTTGTTCAATGGCAACGAAAAGGAGAATAAGATGAAAAAATGGATAAAACCGATCTACGGCGCGGCGGCGTTGTGTATGGCGATGGGGATCATCGGCTGTAAAGGGAAGGAGCAGACGGATTCGATCAAATTGACGGTGTGGGTGTCGGAAGCGGATAAGGATTTCGCAACTTCCGTCGTCAACGATTTCAAGGCGAAACATCCCGATAAAAATTATCAGTTCACGATCGACGTGCAAGGGGAAAACGACGTAGCGACGCGCGTTTTAAACGACGTGGAAAATGCGGCGGACGTGTATTCGTGCGCAAACGACCAATTGAGTAAATTGATCAACGGCGACGCGTTGGCGAAAATCGCAGGCGAACGTTTAGAACGTGTAAAAAAAGCCAATTCGGAAAGTTCGATGCAGTCGGCGACGATCACGGTGAACGGCGCGGAGGGGGTGTACGGCATGCCGTATACGGACAACACCTTTTTCCTCTATTACAACAAAGCGGTTTTGTCGGAATCGGACGTAAAAAGTATCGACGGTATTTTAAGCAAGTGCAGTGCGAAAAAGCAGTTTGCCTTTCCGATGACGGACGGGTGGTATACGTCTTCTTTCTATTTCGGGAAGGGGTTGAGCTATGAAGTGCAATACGATAAAAATCTTGCGGAAACGAGCATTGTGTGCGATTTTGACAACGACGTGGGCGTAGACGTGACCGAGGCGATGTGGTCGCTTGTGAAAGATACTCGTTTGAAAGCGGACGCAAACGATTCGAAGATCACGGCAGGGTTTAACGACGGCACGATCGTGGCGGCTGTTTCGGGGATCTGGAACAGAAAGACGATCGAGGGGTATTTGGGTGAAAATTTTGCGGCGGCGAAGTTGCCGACATACACCTTCCATAAGGGGAAAACAGACGAGGAACAAGTGCAGCTTGTGTCGTTTGCTGGATATAAGCTGATGGGCGTAAACAATTATTCCAAGCACAAGACGGACGCGATGGATTTTGCCGAATTTTATACGAATAAGGAAAATCAGATTAAGCATTTCGAGGAGCGGGGATTTGTTCCCACGGACGTGGACGCGCGCGCCGATGAAAAAGTGCAGGCGGACGTATGCGCGAAAGCGATCACCGAACAGTTGAAATACAGTAAAATACAAAAGGAAGTTCCGTCTACGTTGTGGGTGCCTATGGAAGGATTGGGCTCGGCAATGGTGACGGGCGCGCAGAGCGGTAATTTTGATTTGAAAGCGCAATTAAAGGCGTGCGTGGACGCCATTGAAAAGACGACGAAATAAAGAATGTGGGGGAGAGGGAGTTGACGAAACGAAAGGAAAGGGACAGAAGATCGATTGAGGGACGTGATTTGATTTCTGCGTTTAAAAACGGATCGTACGCAACGCGCCTCTCCTTTTTTGTAATGGGATTTGGACAGATCGCGCGCGGGCAGATCGCCAAAGGCTTGTTTTATCTGCTTTTACAAACGGGGTTTGCGCTGTATATGATCTTTTTCGGAGGGCGATACATCGCGCACCTGTTTTCAGGGGATCTGGGACGGAAACTTTCGGGAGAACAATGGAACGAAACGTTGCAGATCTTTGAAAAAATAAAAGGGGATAACAGTTTTCTTATCTTGCTATACGGCGTAGTGACGTTGGTGCTGGTTGCACTGTACGTTGTCGTATGGGCGATGAACGTAAAGGGTAGTTTTGAAAACGATCGGCGTTTGAAACAAGGCGGGATATTGCCTACGTTTCGAGATGACGTCCGTGCGTTATTGAACGAACGGTTTTATCTGCCTTTGTTGATCCCGCCCTTTATCGGGTTGTTGGTGTTCACGGTGATGCCGCTTATTTTTATGGTGCTGATCGCGTTTACCAATTACGATTACGCGCATACGCCGCCGGGAAAATTGTTCGATTGGGTAGGGTTTGCCAATTTTAAAACGATGTTTTCCCTTTCGGGCGGAACGTCGGGGTTCGCGATCGTTTTTCTTCGCGTGCTGTTATGGACGTTTGTTTGGGCGTTTTTCGCAACGTTCACCAACTATTTTTTGGGCTTGATCATTGCGATGCTCATTCATAAAAAGGGGATCAAATTAAAAGTGCTGTGGCGGACTTTGTTCGTGGTGGCGATTGCCGTGCCTCAGTTTGTTACACTGCTGTTGATGCAAAAAATATTAGACAGCGACGGGATCTTGAATAAATTGTTGGGAACCAATATTTTATGGCTGACCGATCAACGGTATTTTTCGTTGTTGCCGAGGTTGATGATCATTCTCGTCAATATTTGGATCGGTGTGCCGTATACGCTGTTGATGTGTTCTGGGATCTTATTAAACGTGCCGGAAAGTTATTACGAGGCGGCGCGGATGGACGGCGCTTCTCCGCCGAGCATATTCTTCCACATTACGTTACCGTATATGCTGCATATCACGACGCCGTATTTGATTACGCAATTTGTGGGCAATATCAACAATTTCAACGTAATATGGCTACTGACGGGCGGCGGACCTGTTGACAACGTGTATTACGGCGGCGGTACGCAGGCGCAATCGACCGATCTTTTGGTGACATGGCTGTATCGGTTGACGACCGACCAAAATCCGAAATATAACGTGGCGTCGGTAATCGGGATCGTGATTTTTGTGATCTCGGCGGTGTTGTCCTTAATCACGTACAACCGATCGTCGGCGGTAAAAAGCGAGGAGGCGTTTCAATGATGCAAAAAAGTATGGCAAAGATAGGCGGTCGGATATCCGACGCCGTTACGTATGCGGTGCTCGGCGTATTGGGAACGCTGTGGGTGTTGCCGATATTCTATCTGGTATATACGGCGTTTCGCGTTACGCCGTCTACGGGGATCATCAATACGTTGTTCCCCTCTGATCTGCGGTTGGGGATCGGCAATTTTGTGCGGTTGTTTCGAGATACGCTGTTTGCGAAATGGTTGTTGAATACGATGATCGTAGCCGTTTTTTCCTGCGCGTTGACAACGCTGTTTATCCTGATGGTGAGTTATGCGCTGTCACGACTTCGTTTCCGTTTGCGAAAGCCCATCATGAACGTATTGTTGGTGCTGGGAATGTTCCCCGGGTTTATGAGTATGATCGCCGTATACTTCATTTTAAAGGCAATGGGGCTGACCAATTCGTTGGTGGCGCTTGTAATGGTGTATTCGGGCAGCGCGGCGTTGTCGTATTATATATGTAAAGGCTTTTTCGACACCGTACCGCGCGCGATGGAAGAAGCGGCGATCTTAGACGGAGCAAGTCAGCCTGTAGTGTTTTGGAAGATCATTATGCCGATGGCAAAACCGATCATCGTATACACGGTGCTGACGTCCTTCATTTCGCCGTGGTGCGATTTCATCTTTGTCAACACCATCATCAGCGATCGGGAAAAATATACCGTAGCGTTGGGCTTGTTTAAAATGATCAATGCGGAAAAGAACAGTTTCAACGACAATTTTACGGTGTTTTGCGCGGGCGCATTCGTCGTCGGTTCGATCATCGTCACCTTGTTTATGAGTATGCAAAAATACTACGTCGAAGGGGTGACGGCCGGCGCGGTGAAAGGGTAAGTTATTATTAAAATTGAGGCAAAAAAACCCGTTCTTTCCGAAAAAAGGAAAGAGCGGGTATATTTTTATATCGTCGGAGGTTTATTTCCGATTTTTGATGACCAGACGTTCTAACAAAGACACCAAGGCATACATGGCGGCGGCAAGGACGCAGAGAATGAAAACAGCGCTCATTACGAGGTCTAATTTAAACACTTGCCCGCCGTATACGATCAAATATCCGATGCCGGCTTTGGAAACGATGTATTCTCCCATGATCGAGCCGATCCAAGCCATGCCGACGTTGATCTTCAACATGGAAATGAAATTCGGCAAAGAGGAGGGGATTACAAGTTTCGTCAATATTTGTATTTTGGACGCGCCCATCGATTTTAACAGCAACAATTTGTTTTCGTCGGTGGACATAAAGCCGTTCAACATATTTAAAATGGCGACGATCAAGCCGATGAGGATCGTCATAAACACGATGGCTTTGCTGCCCGTGCCGCACCAAATGATGATCAACGGTCCTAACGCAATTTTCGGCAATGCGTTTAAGACGACGAAGTACGGCTCGGAAATGCGGCGAAAAATTTCACTCCACCACAACAACAGGGCGATGGCATATCCCAAACCGACGGCGATGAAAAAACCAGCCAGCGTTTCCCAAAGCGTCGTGCCGACGTGATAGAACAGCGTGCCGTTTTTATACAGATCGCCAATCGTTTTGGCGATACGGGAAGGAGAGCTTGTAATGAAAGGATTTACCCATTCAAAACGGGCGGAAAGCTCCCAGATCAAGAGAAAGAGCAATAAGATGGCGCACCGCGCGACGTTGACGATCACGCTTTTTTTACGTACGCCTTTTAAGTAGAGCAGATGCTCGGAGGAAAAATTTTGTTGTTTCTTCATACGTTCAACTCCTTCCAAAGCACTTCAAACCAACGGGAAAAATCTTTATTTTCACGGCGTTTTAAAGGCTCTGATTCCGGGAAAGAAAGGGCGTGCGAGGCAACGACGGAGGCGGGGCGTTTGGAGAGGACGAAAATTTTGTCCGCTACGGAAATGGCTTCGCTGATGTCGTGCGTGATGAGCAACGCCGTTTTCTTTTCGGTGCGTATTATCTTATATACGTCGTCGCAAACGGAAAGACGGGTTTGATAATCGAGGGCGGAAAAAGGCTCGTCGAGAAGCAACACGTCGGGATCGACGGCGAGGGTGCGTATCAGCGCGGCACGTTGCCGCATACCGCCCGATAACGAGGCGGGGTAATTTTTTAAAAATTGTTTCAAACCGTATTTTTCCGCCAAAGCCAACGCGCGGGCGCGGTTTTGCGGAGTGTCGGCTCGCTTGATCTCCAAGGGCAGGAAAATATTTTTTTCGATCGTGCGCCAAGGAAACAGTTCGTCTTTTTGTAACATATATCCGAACGAAACGCCGCTTGTTGCCACTTTGCCTTTTGTGGGAGGGAGCAATCCTGCCGCCAAAGACAGTAAAGTTGTTTTTCCGCAGCCCGACGGGCCGATGATGGCGACAAATTCTCCCTCCGATACGGCAAAGTTTACGTTTTCCAGCGCAACCGTTTCGCCTTGCATACTGTGATAGTGCATCGAAACGTTTTCAAAACGTAAAACTTCTTTCATTTGCGTGTGTTCCTTTTGTTTTTATTTTTTGTATATCTCGTTATACACTTTTTCGGCGTAGGCATTGTTTGCCAATTCGGCAAGCGTCGCGCGGCGGGAAAGCTCGCCTGCGTTTTCGATGATGTCCTGTAAACGGTTGAAACTGTCTTCCGTCATGGAAAGTTCCGTGCGCCACGAATCAATGGAACGGTAGCGTTCGACGGACGCGGCAAGCGAACTTTCGGAAACGCCTTCAAAATAGGGAACGAGATAGGGCGCAACCGTTTGCGAGGGAGTTTCGTTGATATATTTCACTGCTTTCGTGACGGCGCGAAGAAATCCTTCCGCGTGTGTTTCGTTCTTTTTCAGCCACGAATTTTTTGCAATAAAACAGGTGTAGGGGACTTCTCCCGAAGCTTCGCCGACGGATGCGACGACGTAGCCTTTTCCTGCGGCTTCGTATTCGTACGCAACGGGATCGAACATCGTGCAATAATCGGCTGTGCCTGCTTCAAACGCGCCCGTCATCAAATTGAATGCAACGTCGTAATTGAGGTTGACGTCTTCGCCGTCTTTCAAACCGTTTTGGTTGAGGACGTATTCAAACGTCATAGCGGGAACGCCGCCTTTTCTGCCGGCAAGGATCTCTTTGCCTTTTAAATCCGTCCATTTAAAATCGGGCTGGGGCGTACGGGAAACGAGGAACGAACCGTCGCGTTTGGTCAATTGTCCGATGACGGTGGGGACGTCGGACGAGCCGCCGACAAGCACGTATAACGCCGCTTCCGGCCCGCAGAACCCAATGTCGGCATCCCCCGAAAGCACGGCGGACATTACGTTGTCTGCGCCGCCCCCGTTTGTGAGTTCGATCTTCAATTTTTCCTCGGTAAAATAGCCCAAGGCGTCGGCAAGATACAAGGGCGCGTAGAAAACGGAGTGGGTCACTTCGTTGATCAGCAACGTTTTTAAGCCGTCTTTATCCTCTTTACCGCAAGCGGAAAGGGGCAATAAGGCAAAACAGGCGGCAAGCGCCGTACAAATGGTTTTTAATAATTTTTTCATGTACATTCTCCGAATAAAAAAATTTTTGGAATAATATATTATATGTGCGCGCATTTATAATTGACAATTTGTTTTGAAAGTATTATAATAGGAAAGCTACACTAAAATAGAGAAGTGCCGCCTTTTGGGTGTAAAGGGTGAGTTAAGCGGCTGAAAAACAAGAGAAGCAGAGAGGTTAGATGGTTATGGAAATGCAAAAGACGTACAATCCCAAAGACTTTGAAGACAGAATTTATGCCGATTGGGAACAATCGGGATATTTCCGCGCGGAGGTCGATCAAAACAAAGTGCCGTTTACGATCATGATGCCGCCCCCCAACATCACGGGGCAATTGCATATGGGGCACGCAATGGACGCAACGTTACAAGACACGCTCATTCGTTTTAAAAGAATGCAGGGGTATGCTGCGTTGTGGTTGCCCGGTTGCGATCACGCGTCGATTGCAACGGAAGTGAAGATCGTAGAAAAGATGAAGGCGGAGGGCGTAACCAAAGCGGACATAGGCAGAGACGGTTTCCTTGTTCGCGCGTGGGATTGGAAAGAACAGTACGGCAACCGTATTATGATGCAACAACGCAAAATGGGTACGTCGTGCGATTGGTCGCGTCAGGCATTTACGATGGACGAAAAATGTTCTCGCGCGGTGCGGGAAGTTTTTGTCAACCTCTATGAAAAAGGTTTGATTTATCAAGGCGACCGTATCATCAACTGGTGTCCTTGCTGTAAAACGGCGTTATCGGACGCGGAAGTGGAATATGCGGAAGAAGGCGGACATTTTTGGCATCTTCGCTATCCTTCCACCGACGGAAAAGCGGAAGTGATCGTGGCAACGACTCGTCCCGAAACGATGTTGGGGGATACGGCGGTTGCGGTGCATCCCGACGATAAACGTTATAAAAAATTGGTGGGTAAAACGCTGAAATTGCCTTTGACGGACAGAGAGATCCCCGTTGTTGCGGACGAATACGTTGATCCTGCGTTCGGTACGGGTTGCGTGAAGATCACGCCCGCGCACGATCCCAACGACTTTGAAGTGGGAAAACGGCACAACTTGCCCATCATTCGCGTGATGAACGACGACGGTTCGATGAACGATCTGGCGGGCGCATATCAAGGTTTGGACAGATACGAGGCGAGAAAGAAGATCGTTGCCGATTTGGAAGCGAGCGGCAATTTGGTGAAGATCGAAGCGCATACGCATAACGTAGGGCATTGTTATCGCTGTCATTCGACGGTAGAGCCTATTGTATCCAAACAATGGTTTGTTAAGATGGAGCCGCTTGCGAAACCTGCGATTGATGCGGTTGTGAAAAATAAGGTCCGCTTTGTTCCCGAACGTTTTTCCAAAATTTATTATAATTGGATGGAAAACGTTCGCGATTGGTGTATTTCCCGTCAGCTTTGGTGGGGACACCGTATTCCCGTTTGGTATTGTCAAGATTGCGGAAAAGCGATCTGTACAAAGGAAGACCCGACGGCTTGTCCCGATTGCGGCAGTAAACGGTTGCGTCAGGATGAAGACGTATTGGATACGTGGTTCTCGTCTGCACTTTGGCCTTTCTCGACGCTCGGCTATCCCGAAATGACGGAAGATTATCAATATTTCTATCCCACCGACGTGTTGGTGACGGGGTATGATATCATCTTCTTCTGGGTGGCTCGTATGATCTTCTCGGGGATCGAACATACGGGGAAAGTACCTTTCCACGACGTATTGATCCACGGTATCATTCGTGACGAGCAAGGCAGAAAAATGAGTAAATCGCTGGGCAACGGGATCGATCCGTTGGAAGTGATCGAAAAATACGGCGCGGACTCGTTGCGTCTTTCCTTATTGACGGGCGTTGCGCCCGGAAACGATACCCGTTATTCGGACACGAAAGTGGAATCGTGCCGCAACTTTATCAATAAACTGTGGAATGCGGCGCGTTTCGTGTTGATGAACACGGAAGGCAAAAAGATCCCCTCTATCGAAGACGTAAAACTTGCGCCTGCGGATAAATGGATCATTTCCAAATTGCAAAATTGTATTCGCGAAGTGACGACCAACTTAAATAAATACGAACTTGGCGTAGCCAGCGATCTGGTCACCGATTTCGTGTGGGATAATTTCTGCGATTGGTATATCGAACTTTCGAAACCCGCTTTGTACGGCGAAGACGAGGGCAGAAAAGCGGATACGCTTGCGGTGCTTTGTTTCGTATTGGAAAACGCATTGAAATTGTTGCATCCGTTTATTCCGTTCGTTACGGAAGAAATTTATGCAAACTTGCCCAACACCGAAGGCAGTATTATGGTGGCGGATTTCCCCAGATACAATTCGAAAATGGCGTATAAGAAAGAGGCGAAGGCGTTTGAGGGCGTGATGGAGATCATCAAAGCCGTGCGCGCAATGAAGAAAGACGCCGAATGTCCTCCTTCCAAGAAAGTGGAACTCAACGTTGTGACGGACAGCAAGCGTTTGTTGCAAATCAATAAAGACTGTATTATGAAATTGTCGGGCGCAAGCGCGTTGAATTTTGTGGAAAGCGCAGCGGAAGTGGACGGCAAAACGGTGTCTGCCGTAACGGAGATCGCGCAGATCTACGTGCCTCTTGGCGAATTGGTAGACATAGAAAAGGAAAAGGCTCGTTTGGCGGTGGAGATCGAACGGATCGACGGAGAGATCGCTCGTGCGGAAGGAAAATTGAATAACCCGAATTTTGTAAACAAAGCGCCTGCGAAGTTGGTGGACGCCGAAAAGGAAAAAGTGAAAAAATATCAAGATATGAAAGCGAAATGCGAAGCGCAGTTGGCAGGGTTATAAGAAAATGAGCCAATCGTTGCAGAACGTAGCAGGCGTTATTTTTGATATGGACGGCACCATTTTCGATACCGAACGGGTTTGGCAAGAGGTGTTCGTGCGGGCAAATGACAAATTTGGCGTTACGTTTTCGGAAGAATTTCGACAAAATACTTGCGGCAAAAACGAGGCGACGATCCGCGCGGAACTGTTGGCGTGCTATCCGCAGTTGGACGCGGAAGGATATCGCAATTTTATCATCGCGAGCGTCGAAGAAAAATTGGCGCGCGGGGAAGTGGACGTAAAAAAAGGCTTTGCCGAACTGATCGGATATTTAAAAGAGAACGGGTATAAAACGGCGTTGGCGACGTCCAGCAACCGCAGCCGAGCAGAACGTCTTTTTCAAATGAAAGGTTGGGCGATGTCGCAGTTGTTTGATTCTTGCGTGTTCGGCGATGACGAAGGGGTGAAATCGAAACCCGATCCCGATATGTTTGTGCGGTCGGCAAAGAAAATGGGCTTGGCTGAGGAACGGTGTGTGGTGTTGGAAGATTCGATCAACGGGATCAAAGCGGCAAAAAACGGAGGGTTGTTGCCTGTTATGGTGATCGATCTGATTGCGCCCGACGTGTATTGCGAAGAAAACTGTTTCGCAATTTGCAACGATTTGGGCGAAGTGGTCGATTTGTTAAAAAAACATACGATTAATATATAATAAGGTATATTAAAAAAGACGGCTATCATGAAAAGAACAGCGATAGCCGTTTTTCGCTGTAAAAGACGGAAAAAACACAAAAAAATTAAAAAAAGTGCTTTCAAACAGTTGACAAAGGGGAGGAAAGCTGTTAAAATAATAACGTTGCGATAAGCGGAAAGGGGGTATTATGCCCTTTTACATAGGCTTGTCACCGAATAAAACGGACAAGCCGTTGCAACCAAATTTCGCTTCTTTGAAATTGCGATAAGGGCAATTTCGGGAAAATATATTCCAAAATTTTTACAAGGAGGTCAAATACATGCCTACTATTAACCAGCTTATTAAAAAGGGCAGAGAAAAGCTCACGTACAAATCCAAGAGCCCTATTCTCGACAACTGCCCTCAAAAGCGCGGCGTTTGTTTGTCCGTTACCACGACTTCTCCTAAGAAGCCTAACTCCGCTATGCGTAAGATCGCTCGTGTGCGCCTTACCAACAAGCAGGAAGGTACGGTTTACATTCCCGGTGAAGGTCACAACCTTCAGGAGCACAGCTCTGTTTTGATCAGAGGCGGACGTGTTAAAGACTTGCCCGGTGTACGTTACCATATCGTACGTGGCGCTCTTGATACTGCCGGTGTTGCAAAGCGTAAGCAGTCCCGTTCGAAATACGGCGCAAAACGCCCTAAGTAATTAACGGAAAAGTTTAGCAAACCGTGAAAGCTTTTGCTTTCAAAGAGCGACGGGCGCTCGTAAAAAAGCCCGAAAGTCGGTTGCGTTTTAAGACTGAGAAACCAAAACGCAAAAGACCTACTTGCAATCGGAATATAGCTCGAAAAGCCCCGAATAAAAGTAGGCAGTATGCAACGAAAGTTGCAGAAGATTCGCACGCCGCATCGTTCGGACGCGCGATAGCTGT
>JAFTPQ010000060.1 GCA_017463205.1 Clostridia bacterium | reverse complement strand
ACACAAACCGCCCAACGCGCCGCACAGCCCCATCGACATTAAAAAGGAGAAAAACGCCTCCTCCCAATACACTGCCGCCGTGATCAGCGGAACAAGAAAAAACAACGCTTCAAACAACAAGATCCAACCGACTGTTCTTTTGATAATGGAAAAATTCATGCTCGCCCCCTCAACGCAACACTTCCGCAACGTCGCGCAAGCCCAATTTTTTGGAAACGATGATTACGGCGTCGCCCGTCTGTATTACGTCGTTACCGCGAGGCACGATTACTTTTTTATCCCGATAAATAGATGCAACCAGCATATTTTCTTTAAACTTTAACTGGCTGAGCGGTTTATTCAAAATAGGCGAGTTGTCCTTAATGATAAATTCCGTCGCTTCCACTTTGCCGGGAATGATGTTATATAACGTTTCGATATTACTGCCGCTGCTGCTTCGCGTCGAACGCGCATAGCGCAAGATAACGTCGGACGTGATATTGATGGGGCAGATCGTCGTATCCAGATCGAGCCGACTGATCACGCTGTCGTAATCGGTGTGATTGATCTTGGTGACGAGTTTCCCATCGCCCGCCTCCTGGGCAAACAACGACAACAAAATATTTTCTTCGTCTAACGATGCCAAAGCGACAAACGCTCCCGCCGTGGCAAGGCCTTCTTCCAACAGCAACTCTTTATCCGCCGCGTCACCGTTGATCACGTACGTTTTCGGGAAAAGCCCCGCCAATTCTTCGCAAACTTTCATATCCCTTTCGATGATCTTCAACGAGATATTCGAGCGGTCGAGAATTTCACAAAGGTAATGCGTGATCACGCCCCCGCCGACGATCAATGCGTTTTTGATCGAATGGCCTTTATAATGGATCGCCGAGAAGAAATCGTGCGCATTTTTAGGAGATGCGATGATAGAAACGATGTCCTTTTCTTGGAAAATGAAATCACCGTTGGCTATGTACGCGTCTTCCCCTCGTTCGATGGTACAAACCAACACATCCAACCGATGTTTCATCATCACTTCTTTCACCGACATACCGGCAATTTCGCTACCCACAGGCAATTTGAATTTGATCAATTCGACGTTGCCGCCCGCAAACGGTTCGATCTTGATCGCAGAGGGAAAACGCAACACCCGCGCGATCTCTTCCGCCGCCGCGTATTCGGGATTGATCACCATCGCCAAACCCAATTCTTCCTTTAAATACGCCGCTTCGGTGCTGTATTCGGGATTTTTAACACGGGCGATCGTTTGACACTCGCTTTCCTTTTTCGCAATCATACAGCAAAGCAAATTCAGTTCGTCCGAATTGGTGACGGCGATAAACAAATCCGCCGTCGTGATCCCCGCTTCGTGTAACGTGGAAGGCGTCGCGCCGTTGCCGACTACCCCCATTACGTCAAATTTTCCCACGACCTCGTTCACCTTCGCCGCCGACATATCGATGACGGTCACTTCGTTTCCGTCCCCATTCAATTTTTCGGCAAGCGTTTGCCCCACTCTGCCACAACCTACGATAATGATATTCATGATTACTCCTCTTTCTATACTTATACGTTCGTTACGCCTTCTTTTTCTTGATCATCTTTTTCAAAGACGTGTGGTGTTCTTCCCCGGCAAACAGTCGAGTCAAATTTTGATAATGCGCGATCCACGTCAATAAATTGATTGCCAAAATAAACATATACGTACATACCAGGTATGCGTTGATCGGTGTTTCTACATAGCGTAAGAAGAAAATAGACATCTGTATAACGCTCAATCCCGTTACGCCCAAAAGCGACCCCATCGAACCCCATTCGCTGCAATAAATAAACAATACCACCAGCAACAGAAGTCCCAATACGATCAACGACCACCATGCCCATTCGCATGAAAGCCCAAACCAAAACATTCCCAGCGTAGAAGCGATCCCTTTGCCGCCTTTAAAACGCATTGTGATGGGAAAAATATGCCCGATAATTACGAACAGCCCGCAAAAATACCGCATAAAGTCCGCCATCAGCATTTCCGTACCCGCAAACATATAATTGCGGTACAGAAAAAAACCGATCAGCGTGGGCGCACCGCCTTTCGCCGCATCACAGAAAAAAGTGAGCATCCCTACTTTCCAGCCGAACGTGCGGCTCATATTCATCGTTCCCGGATTGCCGCTGCCAACGGTGGTAATATCTTTATTTTTCGATCGTGAGATCAGCCTTGCAAAATTGACGCTACCGACCAAATAACAAGCGAGCGCCAACAATACCAATTGCCACCAATCTTGTGAAAAATAGAAAAGTTTCATAAACCCTCCCGTGTGATCGGAAAAATCGTGTTGCGCAAACCGCATTTATAGTATTGCCGTCATCCAACGATATAAACACAATACAACGTAAACGCGCTGCAAACGCAACACCAACAACTTTTCCTCAATCTTCGTCTTTCTTTTCATGCACCACAACGCGGATGGGCGTACCCGAAAAATCGTACGCGCGGCGAATGGTGTTTTCCAAATACCGTTGATAAGAGAAGTGTAACAAGCCCTCGTCGTTGACGTGTAAAACGAACAAAGGCGGACATACGGAAACTTGCGACGAGAAAAACACGCGCATCCGTCTGCCTTGATAAGAGGGCGGTTCTTGCAAACGTACCGCATCCCCGATGAGATCGTTGAGTTCCCTGTCGGAACACGGAAAGAGGCGTGCGCGTACACTTCTTCCGCCGCCGCCAACAATTTTTCCACACGCTGTCCCGTTTTTGCCGAAATATAAATGGATTTATAATAATCCATAAATTTGAGGTCTTCTTTCAACTGTTCTTCAAATTTATTGACAGTGTGCGTATCTTTTTCGATCAGATCCCACTTGTTCATAACGATCACCGACGGTTTTCCCTGTTCGTGAACGTATCCGATGATCTTCACGTCCTGTTCCGTCAGTCCCTCTGCACTGTCCACGACCAGCAAACAAACGTCACTGCGCCGCACGGCGTCAAACGCGCGCATATTGCTGTAATATTCCACGTCGTCGTCTACGTTTTTCTTCTTTCTGATCCCTGCCGTGTCGATGATGGTATACGCTTTGTCCCCACGGTAAAACAACGTATCTATCGCGTCGCGCGTCGTCCCCGCCATCGGCGTTACAATACTGCGCTCGCTGCCCAATATCTTGTTGACAAGGCTCGATTTCCCCGCATTCGGTTTCCCAACCACCGCAATCTTCAACGACGGAACAGGTTCTATCGTTTCATCGGAGAAATAATGGATCGCCTCGTCCAAAACATCCCCGATCCCCTGCGAATGTTCTGCGGAAATCGCAAACGGCTCGCCTAAGCCCAACGAATAAAATTCGTACACCTGATCGGGCGTGTAATTATCGATTTTATTGACGACGAGGATCACGGGTTTTTTACTCCGCCGTAAAATATCCGCCACGTCATAATCGGAAGGATGCAAGCCCTCCCTGCCGTCCGTGAAGAACAAAATGACGTCCGCCGTTTCGATCGCTACGTCTGCCTGCTTTGCAATTTCTTTCCACATCACGTCTTCCGATTTTAATTCAATACCGCCCGTATCCACCATCGTGAAATGTTTTCCGCGCCAAGTTGCGTCTGTGTACAGACGATCGCGCGTAACGCCCGGTCTGTCCTCCGTGATCGAAATTTTTCTGCCTGCTACCTTGTTAAAAAATGTGCTTTTGCCTACGTTTGGTCTTCCCACCAACGCAATAAGGGGGTTTGCCATAATCCTACCGCCTCCTTTTTATCCTATATTATTGTCAATAATTATCATCTGTCGCTGAGTATATCCACGTATCCATAACCGCCGTCTTTGTTGATCCGTATGTTTTGTATGCCCGTTTCGGCTTTCAATTCTTCCAAAGTCATACCGCAAAGAAACACGTCTTCAAATTCCTTTAACACCGTACCGGGCAACACCACTTCATCGATCTTCCCCGTTGTTTTAAGATATTCTTTTAACGCCGCCGCGATGTCTTTCCCCGTCAGCAAGCCCGTACACGTCACCGTCCGTCCGAAAAACTCGTTTCCCACCGCCAACACGTCCGCTTGCAAGCCTTCGATAGTTTCCATACATTTTTTTGCCAATTCCAAATTGAGCTTTGCCGCACTGACGCCGCTGACGATGACCGAGCGTTTCGGTTTGTTCAACGCATACCTGCCCCCGTCCTTTTCCTCGATCAGCCGCGCCAACGCGCTGTTTGCCTCCGACAAAAATTTCGTCGTCATGCCAATGCCGTTTTCAATTTGCTCGAAATCTCCGTAAAAGGAAACCTCTTTCAAAGGTCTGTCGGCTTTTATAAAATATTCGTCCGCCGGCAACAGAAAATCGACCCCGAATTCTTTATTTAACCGATCGATCCGATCCAGCAGATCGGCGCTGTATTCGCCGTCCACGTCGGATATCGGATACAAGCCTTCGCGGTATTTTGTGATCCCCGTCGGCACGCAAGCCAAATCGCGCACCGTCGGATAATATTGTAACAACTGCCGCGCCGTATATTCCAACGCTTCGCCGTCGTTTTCCCCGGTCACAAGCACGGCTTGACAATGCAATTCGATGCCCCCCTCTGCCAACTGTTTTATCTGATCGACGATCTTCCCTGCATGGCGGTTTCGCAGCAATTTCACTCGCAAATCGGGATCCATCGTATGCACCGATACGTACAGCGGCGACAATTTCAATCGAATGATCCGTTGCAATCCCTCCTCCGAAAGATTGGTAAGCGTAACGAAATTTCCACACGAAAAACTCATGCCGTAATCGTCGTCTTTCACGTACAAACTCTCTCGCATACCTTTCGGCATTTGATCGACGAAACAAAATACGCACCGATTGTGGCAAGTGCGGATCGTGGTGTTTTTTTCAAACTCCAAACCAAGGTCTTCCCCCTCCTCTTTTTCCACTTCCACCGTCACTTCGCCCTGACCGCGCTTATCCCGCACCGTCATCGAAAAACCTTCCGTTTCGCAATAGTAAAGATAATCGAGTTCGTCTTCGCAAGGATAACCGTCAAACGCGACGATTTCATCTCCCGTTTCCAAGCCCAATTCTTTGGCAATGCTATTCCGTTTTACCTTGGTGATCTTCAACATACCTTTTTTACACCTTTTTTTCGATGAGTGGAGAAAATTGCGCTACGTCAACGCCGTATTGTTTGCATAATTTTTGTAAAATTTGACAAAAGATGGGGGGCAGGGTTGCGTTGAACGTCATTCGCGCCCCCGTCGTCGGGTGGTCGAGTTCTAACTGCCAAGCGTGCAACAATTGCCCGTTTACGTCAAATTTTTGCTTTTTATATCCGTATACGGGATCGCCCACCACGGGGTGTCCCAAATGTTTTGCGTGTACGCGAATTTGATGCGTCCGCCCCGTTTGCAACACAAAACGGCACAATGTAAATTCTTGTCCGAAATGCGCCACCGTTTCAAAATCAGTGACGGCGATTTTGCCTTTTCCGTCGGGCAACACCGACATTTTCAGCCGATCGTTTGGCGAACGTCCGATATCCGTTACGATCCGTCCGCTCTCTTTTTTCAATTCCCCTTCCAATAACGCATAATACGTTCTATGGCAAGTTTTTTGGGCGATCTGCCCTGCAAGCGATACGTGCGCTTTGTCGTTTTTTGCCACCACCAACAGCCCCGTCGTGTCTTTGTCGATACGGTGGACGATCCCCGGCCGCAATACGCCGCCGATCCCGCTTAAATGATCGAGCGCGTATAACAACGCATTTACCAACGTTCCCTCAAAATTGCCGTTTCCAACGTGCACCGTCATACCTTGCGGCTTGTTCACCACCGCCAAATCGTCGTCTTGATACACGATATCTAAGGGAATATTTTCGGGCTTCGCCTCATATTCCACCGCGTCGGGAATGACGATCGCCACTTCATCCGCCGCCTTAATTTCCGCGCCCGCTTTCGTCACCGCTTTGCCGTTGACGCATACCTGCCCTTCCTCTATCAATTTTTTCAATCGGGAGCGGGTAAATTCTTCCAACTGTTCGCTTAAAAAACTATCCAGCCGTTTTCCGCCTTCTTCCGCCACAAAAAAACGTTTATCCATTGTCCGCTTCGCCTTCGTTTTCGTCCGCAGTTTCTGCGTCTTCCGCAACTTCCGCGTGTTCGCTGTCTTCCGTATTTTCTGCGGTTTTCGCGTTTTTCTCCGCTTCTTTCGCCAAAGCCTTATATTTTTCCGTCATCGGGAACATTGCGTCTTTATCGAAAAACAACAACGCCAACACCAACATCACTGCGCCGCCCGTGATGAAAAAATCTGCAAAATTACATACGGCAAAGCCCAAACGGCTTAAATCCACCATATCCCGTACGCCGTCACGGATCAAGGCGTTTGTGGACGGATCCCAAACTTGATAATACAGGCGGTCGATCAAATTCCCGACTCCGCCCGCAACGACAAACACGATCGCAATACGAAGCAACGTGCGACGGCGGTCGATTTTAAAGAAAAACACGCCAAACGCCGCCATCATAACGCCCGTCAGTAAAATGACGCACAATTTCAGCCAAGGCGGAGCGTCCGATCCCATTCCGTACGATATTCCGCGATTATACGTGATGCAAAGATTGATCCAACCGGGAATCACCTCGATACGTTCTGGTGCGCCCGGACGGTTGAAATACCAATCCGCCCACACTTTGGTAAGCTGATCGACGAGGATCAGCCCCACAAACAACGCCACGCCCCAAAACCAAGAGCTTTTCAACACGCCCAAAACCTTTTGTTTCCACGGCGTATTTTGCGTAGTTTGTTCGTTTTTTTCAACGTTTTCAGTCATGTTTCTTTCCTTTTTTCGCATTTTTTCTAATACTGTCGATCATACCGATCTTTAACGTATGCAATTTTTTCGATAAGTCTACTTTATACAAATGCGGCATATCCAAACGCAAATATTCTTCCCAGAATTTCGACAATTCCGCTTTCGAGAACGCCGCCACCTCTTTCAACGTGGGGAACTCGTACACCAATTTTCCGTTTTCCACAATGGTATATTGCAATTTTTCCACACGGAAGTTTTCCACTTCATGATCCCGCCACGTTTCAACGGGATGGAACAACGTCAACGGATTGTTTTCATCCACCGCTTCGTCGTGCAACGTAATCAAATCGGCAATTGCCATACCGTTGTCCTTATCGTACAACCGATACAAATTTTTAAAAGACGGGTTGGTGATCTTCGCCGTATTGTCCGACAATTTGATCTTGGGCGTAATCGAACCGTCTTTTTCGATGACCGCCGCCAATTTATAAACGCCGCCGAGCGCAGGCAGATCTTCCGAAGTAATCAACTTCGTGCCTACCCCCCACGAATCGATCTTCGCCCCCTGCTGGATCAGCGAATTGATCGAACGCTCGTCCAAATCGCCCGAAACGCAAATGATCGCCTCGGGAAAGCCCGCTTCGTCCATCATACGGCGTGATTCTTTGGAAAGATACGCCAAATCGCCGCTGTCCAAACGGATCCCTTTGGGTTTATACCCCGCCGCCTTCAATTCTTTAAACACCTTGATGGCGTTCGGCACACCGCTCCGAAGCGTATCGTAGGTATCCACCAACAACAAGCAGTTGTCGGGATAACAGTCGGCATACGCGCGGAATGCGTCGTATTCCGTGGGATAATCCATGATCCAACTGTGCGCCATCGTACCCGCCACGGGAATATCGAACATTTGCCCCGCAATAACGTTGGACGTAGACGAACAGCCGCCGATGATCGCCGCCCGTGCGCCGTTGATCCCTGCGTCAGGGCCTTGCGCGCGGCGCAAACCAAACTCCATCACCATGCCTTGTCCGTGCGTTGCGCGGCAAATTTTCGACGATTTCGTTGCGATCAACGTTTGGTGATTGATGATATTAAGCAACGCCGTTTCGGCAAATTGCGCCTGTATCAAAGGCGCGCGCACCGTCAAGATCGGTTCCCCGGGGAACACGGGTTCGCCCTCTCGCACCGCATATACGCTACCTGTAAAACGCATATTTTTCAAATATTCGAGGAAGTCTTCCCCAAACAGATTTAACGAACGAAGATATGCGATATCTTCCTCGTCAAAATGCCAATTCAACAAATACTCCATCGCCTGTTGCAATCCCGCCGCGATCGAATAAGTGATCAAATTGTTACGACGGAAAAACAAATCGAAAACGACTTCTTCTTCGTGCTTGTTATGGCGGTAAAATCCATACCCCATCGTCAGTTGATACAAATCGGTTAATAATGTAAGATTTCTCATAATTTTTCTCGCATAATACGGATAAGATTTAGCAAAACACGCCACCGTATTATGATTTTTTATTATTTTGTCTGTTCTTGTAACGCCCTTTTGACCGCCAAATAATCGTTGGTCAAAATACAGTCTATGCCCATTTCACGATACATGATCGCTTCTTGCGGATCGTCTGCATAAAACACGTTGCATAAAATTCCGTTTTGATGCGCTAAATCCACTGTTTCCTGATTGAAATAGGGCTTGAACAATTGAATTTTATACGCCCCCAACGCGATCGCTCTGTACACCATCGACAACGGATCGGGATTTCCGTCCCAACCGACGCAGCACTTGATATCGGGCGCATACGCTTGCGCTTTTTTGATCATTTCGTCGTTGGACGTCATAAAATAAACGTGTTTTTCGCAATCGTACTTGCGGATCAGGGCAACGATTTCTTCCAATTTATCCTCCGCTTGCGCATGATTCCATATCTTCACGTGGATATTCATAATCACTCTGCCCGCAAATTTCCGCAAGATATCCTCAAACGTCGCAATCCGCAATCCCTTGAATTTTTCCCCGCACTTTGCGCCAAAATCCAATTTCATCAATTCTTCATACGTACGTTCGTAAATTTTTCCCTCGCCGTCGCTGACGCGCTCTAACGTATCATCGTGGCTGGAAACCAATACCCCGTCTTTCGTTGCCCAAATATCAAATTCGATCTCCTCCGCACCAAGCGCCACTGCCGCGCCAAACGCAGGCATACTGTTTTCCGGCGCAACCGTATTAAACCCTCTATGCGCGCAAATACGAGGATAGGGCATTACGTCGTCAAACAACGTCACCGAAGTGCCTCCGTTGCGGTATAACCAAGGTCTGCGGCCTTCTTCAATATACTGATAATGCGCTTTTAACGCTCCTTGATGCCCCGCCGCCTTATAATATTTGTCTTTTGGTTCGATCTCGCAAATGCCAAGCCCAACAGAGTTTTTCATATTGACGAGTTCTTCCCCTTTCGGCGACACCACCATACTGCAACCGCACACCTTCGACTCCTGTCCCAAAGATACGGAAGAACGCAAAAGATATGCGTTGGTTTGATAGCAAAGAAAACGATTGATGATCGACAACGCTTCGTGCGTATCCGTCCGTTGCAACGAACAGCCGATGATGATATCCAAATTTTGACGGGCAAAGCTTGCATACCGTTCGTAAAAATAAAAATCGTAACAAGTCAAAAAGCCAAACCGCAACCCTTCTATTTCCAAAACGTAAGGCTCGGCTTGTTCATAGCTGTACGCCACGTCCAACTCGTGTCCGCCCTGCGCGTCCGTTTTCACTTCGCTGGGCGCGGGATGCGATTTAAAATACCGACCGATAATATTCCCCTCACGATCGATCGCATGGGTGGTGTTACGTATCCCCGTTTCCGTTTGAAAACCTGCGTTGACAAAGACAAGCGCAGAACACCGTTTTGCCGTTTCTTGCGCTTTTTGCATCAAACGGGCGTTGTACGTTTCCACGGCGTTATAAAACCCTGCTTTGCCCTGCACGTCCGCCAATGCGTCGCTATATTCGGGCAAAACGATCACGTCCAAACTTTCGTCGCACTGTTCCAACAAAGACAGTAGCCCCGAAAAACACTTTCCTACGTCTTTTTCGTTAAAAGAATAGTTCGGCTGTATCACGCAAACTTTCATGCTTTCTTTTCCTCTTTCTCCGGCTTTTCCGTATAATTTTCGGGATAGATCTTACACATCATATTCACGTTGTTCAAATACGCCACTTCGTCCTTCGTATCCCCCAAAAACTTGGTGATGCCGTACTGATCGCCGTGTACAGAGCCAAACCACTTCCCTTCTTTTTTCTTGTTGAAATACAACAGTAAAAACAGCCAAATGATGCCGCCGAACAACATACAAAGGGACAGCACCAACGACCAAGGCACGCCGCCGCCGTTTAAAATAAACTCCCCGTCGCGCAAAGGTTCCATGATCGAACGCACCAAGCCGTACACGATAAAATAGCAAGCGGAATTGACGCCGTTGGGCTTTTTGCCGTTTTTCCAAGCGTTGATGAACAGCAAGATCGCCGCCGTCAGCGTCACCATACTTTCATAGAAGAAAAACGCATAATGCCAATTGCCCGTATCTTCGATGAATACCGCAAACGGGAAAAATTGCAACGCTTCGTTTGTCACCACGCCGCCGTACACTTCCTGATTGACAAAATTGCCCCATCTGCCGATCGATTGCGCCAACAACAGCCCTACGACAACGCAATCGCCCACACGGAAGAAATTGACTTTCTTCACATAACTGGTGACAAATACGCTTGCCGTGCCGCCGATGATCCCGCCGACAATGGAAAGTCCGCCTTCTCTGATCGATTCGAAATTGAACCAAAGAGAAATGTGCATTCCCGAAGTAATACAATAGAACAAACGGGTCGTCACGATCGCGATCGGCAAACCGACCACGAAATACGTCAAAAACAGATCGGGCGACATATTTCTGCGTTTAAACAACGTGGAAATAACAAAAAATGCTGCGATCATGCCGCACACGATAATCAAAGCATAACCGTATATTTTCACTCCGAAAATATTGATATACGGTTGATTTGGCCATAACAAAGCCGATACGTTCATAAAGATTTCCTCCTTTTATGCAAGTTTTGCGTTTTTACGCCGCAAACCATACTTGAAACAGCGCGGTTTTTCACCACGCTTTTATTATTATAGCATAATAATAAAAAATCGTCAAGGAATACTTGCCGATTTTTTAATTTCACGTATTTTTCAATTTCTTTCGTTTTTTACGCCGATTTATGCCGAATTTTGAAAGTTCCGCTTTTCAAAGCCGAATTTTTAAAGGTTTGATCCGCGCCAACAACGGCGTAAACAAAAACAACGCCGCATAATTGAACAGACTGTTAAAAATTTGCCCTTTTACAAACAACCGAGCGATCAGATACGTCCAATATCCCGTTGTTTTGGCGTACAACAACCAAAACGCCGTTGTGTTGATCGCCACTGTGCAGACAAAAAAGGTGCTGACGCTAACCAACGCCAATTTGACGTAGAGCCCCCATTTTCCTTTTATTTCCCAACCGTTTACGATCACCCCCGCCAGCAACGCCACCGTCGCCATCGACAATCCGATCCACGGCATATATCCAAACCCTGCCGAATTATATAAAAATCCTACCAGATCGCCTAAAAAACAAGCAGCAAAACCAAACAACGGCCCGATCACGATCCCCGTCAATGCCGACACCGCCAACGTTAAAGAAAACTGCGTATCCGCCAGCTTAAACTCAAAAAACATATTCGCCACCACGACAAACGTCGTCATCACTGCAATATACGCAATTTTATGGCTCACGTTTTTTCTTACAAGCGTTTTGGAAAACAGCATTTCTTGCCACCACGGCGTTTGCTGTTTATCCATCGCCGTGTTCCTTTGTGTTTCAGACATAATAAAAACCTCCTATTTCAGAGGTCCGCAAGCGTACGCGCCGACGTCTGTTCGCCTTTTTTATCGTTCAACGCAGACATGGGTGCTTCATTGGTAGCGGACGCGCCTTCGCACCGCAGAAAGCCGAACCGTCATTTTTTCCGCTTCTCTTTCTTTCGTTCATCGACAACGTCCCGTTCGATGACACTTTACGCGCAAAAGGCTACTCATACTTTTCTTGTCATTATTATATCGCATACGCGAAAGAAAAGCAAGCATTTGAAACCCTTTGCCGCATATTTTTTTGCGGGGAGCGCAAAATAAGAATATGGCGCTTATCTTTATCAGAACGATCATCATTTTTATTACGTTGCTTATCATTATGCGGTTGATGGGGAAACGGCAGATCGGGGAAATGCAACCGTACGAATTGGTGATCACCTTGATCATCGCAGAACTCGCTTGTATCCCCATGAGTGATCCCTCTATTCCGCTTTCCTACGGTTTGATCGCCATTTTATCCGTCTTTTTGTTGCATCAAATCGTTTGTTTGCTCGATCTTCGCTTTAAATCGTTAAAAACCGTTATCAGCGGCACACCCAGCATCGTGCTCAATAAAAACGGTATAGACGATTCGCAGTTAAAAGAAAATAATTTGGACGTATCCGATTTGATCGAAAGCCTGCGTATGGAAGGTTATTTCGCTTTGGACGCCGTCGAATACGCATTGTACGAAGCGGAAGGAGCGTTTTCCGCTTTGCCGAAAAAGAATTTTCAAGCTTTACAAACTTCCCTGCCGCTGATGTTGATCGGCGACGGACAATTTGACGAAAAAAACGTAGCTCTCACCGGCAGGGACAAATCTTATTTTTTGGAAATATTAAGGGGGCAGGGTTGCGTTGACGAACAAAACGTATTGGTGATGACGGTGGACGGAAACGGAAAAACCTATTTGCAAAAGAGGGGAGAAAAATACAAAGTGTTACAATTGGATTGGGAGGAAACGTTATGGTAAAAACTGCCGCAAGCATCTTACTCACCTTCGCTTTGATCTTCGGGCTTTCGTGGATCGAAACGCGATACGTTGAAAACGTATTTTCGCAATTTCATATGCGTTTGACTGCCGTACAGGAAAAAGCGGAAGACGGCACAGTGACGCAGGAAGACGGCGTTGGCATACGCGATTATTGGAATGAAAAACGCCGCTATTTACACAGTTGGTTGCCGCATACGGCATTACAAGAAATCGATTACCGTGTTGACGAAATGGTGGGCTTTATCTACGTCGCCGATTATAAAAACGCCGTTACGGGATTGGAAGTGTTGATCGGTTTGACGGAAAATATTCCCCACTCCTATTCCCTCCGTTTTGAAAACGTTTTTTGATCGCCGTGAAAAACGTCACAATAAAAACAAATATTTTCAACGCATACCTGCCCTTATCCTTTAAAAAAATAAGCCACCCATGTACGCGTTGAAAAAAATAAACAGTTCACTCCGCAAAAGCAGAATGAACTGTTTTTATATTGCTTTAAACCTTTATCACGCCAAACCGTACGTCCGCACGATACAAACGTTCGCTTCAAAAATATTATGTAAAAAGGCGCGCACTGCTTCCGACGTCACTTTGTCGGAAACTTCATTTTCGTTGCTGTTGATCATCGTGATGATGGCATTGAAATTTTTATAGATCATTTGACATTCTTCTTCAATCGCCGTATATTCGTCCGCAGGGTTTTCATGTTGGATCGTATACATTTCTTCAATGGTATCGTTCATTGTATACAACAACTCGACATTCCCCGTCTTCAACATTTCAACGGTCAACTGATTTAACGCCGCCAACAGCTGAATAAAGCGGTTCAACTTCTCATCTACGGGAACTTCCTTTTCCTCTATCATATCCTGTTCGTCCATTACAACGTCACCCCGTTCAATTTCAACAATTCTCTTGCCGATTCCACACTGTCCACGCCCGTTTTGTTTTTGATGGGCGCAAATTCTTTTTCACGCACAACTTCATAAGGTAACACGCTGCCCATCAGCTTGATCAGATCGACGGCAAGCGCTTCAAACTTCTTTCCGTTTTCCTTTTCGGGCTTTCTCGTTACGCCGTCTGCGCAAAGACATTCTATCTTCTTTTCAACGATATGCACGGGGATCTTTTTATCTACGATCTCCTCCAATTTCGTCAAACGGAACAAATAATTCATAATAACGCCATAACTGTACACCAGATCGCCGTTTTCGTCCCGCTGATTCGCCATTTCATCCGTCAATTCGTAATATTCGATGATATCGGGTTGATCGCCGTCCATACACAAAACGCCCACTTTTTCATGCGGTTCCGTTTTAAAAATAGCTTTCGCTCCGCAGTTGACGCCGCTTAAAATGGTAGCACCGACAAATACGGGATCGGCAATACGTTGCAATACGTTGTCCACCGCATAAATATTCAGCCATTCGACGCCGCGCTTGTGCAGATCTTCGCAAAGCCCTGCCCGTTGCATCGACGCGAACCAACCGCCGTTACCGTTGGGAGAAAGCGCAGGCGTGTCTTTGGTTTCCAAAATAATTTTTCCGTCGTAATCCACCGCAGGCGCCATATCCTGTTTGAAAAATTTCACTTCCGTTTCGGGATAACCGAAATAATTGTGTTCCTTCCAAAACGACGTGGTTTGTTCGTGATTTTTATCGCTGGTCATGATATACAAAGGCACGGTAACACCGCATTTTTCCACCACTTCCAACAAATTTTTCATCTGCTGTTCGAAAATGTACAAAGGTTTCGTTACGCCGATGTCATACGCGCCTTTCGGCCCGTCTACGCCAAGACGAGTCCCCATACCGCCCGCAAGCAATACGGCAGCCACTTTTCCCGCCTTGATCGCAGCAACGCCCGTCGCTTCGTATTCTGCCTTTTTCGCCTCGATCGCCGATACACGCAAACCGGGACTCGGGCGGATATCACGGTCTTTACCGCTCATATCCACGGGATTTGCCAATGCGTCCTCAAAATCCCAATTGATGTTTTCGATCGCCGCAAGCAATTTCGCCTTGCCGCTTTCGTCAAGTTCGTCATAATATGCAAGAAGTTGCATTTGCCCCTTGCGTTCGAGAAGTTCTTTTGCTTGAAGATACGTCATAAAAAACACTCCTTTTTCTTTATTGTAGCAGATTTCGGGAAAGATTGCAAGGTTTTTGACGGCGTTGCGCAATAAAATTCTTTCCTCTTTTTTTGCAATTCTTTCGCCAAAAAGCACCGAGAAATTTTTCAAAGCACTTTTCATTCGTTTTTTCGACTTTCCCATAAAGCCGCGCGCAGATAAGTTGACGAACGTCGGATTATTTGTTATACTGTACGTATGAGCATATGGACAAACATCAAAACTTATTTTCTTTTTCGGCGTATTCGTAAAACGGGATTGGATTTTCCCCATTCCTGCAAAATACACGGCGTGAAAAATCCCGATCGGCAAGGCGCATTGGCGCAAAGCGGCGACGGTGACGAATTGCAGATCGTCCACGTTCCTATCGAAAATTACCCGTTTAACGTATATGTATACAGTATTCCGTTAAACCGAGTTTTAGGACGGTTGGAGAACAGGTTGAGCGAACAACTTGTTTATATCTTCGGCAAAGGGTTTTGTCGGGACGGAGAAATTGAAGATATCCTCGGCGGCGCGCCCGATTACGATTATTTCGGTTGCCGAATCCGTATCTTGTTAAGCCGAACCATGATGAACGATTGCGACGATTTTTCCCACCTCTACGGCGAATAAGCCCCTCACCAACGTTCCGTTGGATCGTGTCTTTTCTATCCCTCGTTACTGGGACTTGTAACCATATCGTCCCCAACAGGAAGTCAAGAAACCAACGTTCCGTTGGATCACGTCTTTCTATCTTTCGTTACTGGTATTAATAACCTTGCCACTTCCCAACAGGAAGTCAAGAAACTCAGTTTCTTGTCAGGGTGCAGGGGCGGAAGCCCTTGCGAAGTTAAGCCCCCATTAAGCAAGCTTTGCTTGCGCCACTACTGCGTAGCAGTCGGGGCAACGCGTGTCGTTGCCCGTATTGTATCTCGTTTAAATTTAAGCTACACTGAAAGTTGTTACTTTTT
>JAFTPQ010000059.1 GCA_017463205.1 Clostridia bacterium | reverse complement strand
AGGAAAACCGTAAAAACCAAAAAGTGATCGAATTGAAAGAAATTTATCTTTCGATGACGATTGACGTAGGCGATCTCAACGTAAAAGCGAAAAAGACGTTGGAAATGCTTGGCGACGGCAATAAAGTGAAGGTGTCTATCCGTATGCGCGGCAGACAGCAAGCGCACGCATCGATGGGTGTGGACGTAATGAAGCGTTTCTTCGAAATGTTGGGCGGAAAAGCCGTTATGGACAAAGCGCCCGTAACGGAAGGAAGAAACATTTTGATGATCCTTTCGCCGGCGAAATAACGGATCGAAACAAGACGGACAAGCTTTTTTATAAAAGCGCGTAAATAAAGCAGAAAAAAAATTCGGAGGATAAAGATATGCCTAAACAGAAAACACACAGCAGTACGAAAAAGCGTTTCTGGTTGACCGGTCCGGGTAAAGTAAACCGTTCGCACAGTGGTAAAAACCACAAAGCAGAAACCAAGAACAGAAAGAGAAAAAGACGTTTGCGTCAAGGTGCTCTCGTTGCTACTACGCAAGAAAACACCGTTAAGAACATGATGCCTTACAAGAAATAAGAGGAGGATAACAGGATATGCGTATTAAGAGAGCAGTCAACGCCGTAAAAAAGCGTAGAAAAATTTTTAAACTTTCCAAAGGGTATTTTGGCAGCAAGAGCCGTTCGTACAGAATCGCTCGTGAAGCCGTGATGAAGTCGTTGAACTATGCATACATCGGCAGAAGATTGAGAAAGAGAGATTTCCGTCGTTTGTGGATCGTAAGAATCAATGCGGCTGCAAGAATCAACAACATTTCTTACAGCAAATTGATGCACGGTTTGAAAGTGGCAGGGATCAACCTCAACAGAAAAGTTTTGGCTGATTTGGCAGTGAACGACGCAGCGGCATTTGCAGCGCTCGTTGAAAAAGCAAAAGCAGCACTTTAATTGCACAAAAAGCCTTTTATTACGTAAAAGGCTTTTTCCTTATTTATACGAACAATGATTTTAACCTCGAAAAACAATCCACTCATCAAAGAAACGGCGTCGTTGAAAGAAAAAAAAGGCAGAAAAGAGCATGCCTTATTTCTTGTCGAGGGCGTAAAAATGGTGTCGGAGTGTCTGCGTAGCAATTTTGAGATCGATCGGGTGTTTATTGCGGAAAGTTATCAAGAAGACGTATCGTGGCTTTGCGGTTTATCCGATAAGGTGACGCGCGTATCGGACGACGTATTCCGTTTTCTTTCCGATGAAAAAACGCCGCAGGGTATTTCGGCAAGAGTGAAGATCCCGACAAAGACTCTGGAAAAACCGCAGGGAAAATGCCTGTTGTTAGACGGCGTAGCCGATCCCGGAAACGTTGGGGCGATCATTCGTACGGCGAATGCGGCGGGATATAACGAAATTTATCTCACCAAAACCTGTGCCGATCCCTATTCCCCCAAAAGCGTGCGCGCAAGCATGAGCGGAGTGTTTTTTACCAAATTATATTTTGGCGAGAGAGCGGAAATCCTATCCGTTTTGCAAGGAATGCCGATCGTCGTTGCGGATATGGACGGTGAAAACGTATTTGCGTTTTGTTCGCCGAAAACGTTTGCGCTTGTGATCGGAAACGAAGCGAACGGGGTGTCGGATGAGGCATTTTCAAAGGCGACGCACACGGTGAAGATCCCGATGCAGGCAACGCAAGAGAGTCTTAATGCGGCGGTTTCCGCAGGAATCATTATGTACGTGTTGGCAAAAGACGAATTTTAAAATTAAAAATCAAGAGGAGAAAAGAAGATGTCAGGACATTCTAAATGGCATAACATACAAGCGAAAAAGGGCAAAGCGGACGCAGCGAAGGGCAGAATTTTCACCAAATTGGGCAGAGAAATCGCTGTTGCTGCAAAATCCAATCCCAATCCCGAAACCAACAGCAAACTTGCCGATATCATCGCAAAAGCGAAAGCGGCAAATATGCCCAATGATAACATTCAACGTTCGATCAAGAAGGCGTCGGGCGAAATGAGTGGCACGGATTATAAAGAATTGACGTACGAAGGGTATGGCGTAGCGGGTTCGGCAGTGATCATCAAGACGTTGACGGACAACGTAAACCGTACGGCAGGCGACGTGCGTGCGATTTTAAGCAAAAACGGCGGTCAGCTTGGCACGACGGGCAGCGTATCGTACAATTTTGATAATAAAGGTTATATCGTTGTAGAAAGAACGGTAGAGCTTGACGAAGATACGATGACGGAATACGCATTGGAAGCAGGCGCGGACGACGTAGTTGCAAGCGACGACGTGTACGAAATTTACACTGCACCCGAAACGTTTTCCGAAGTTCGTAAATATTTGGAAGACAAGAATGCCGAATTGATGGCAGCTGCGCCGAAGGGCAAAAGAAACGAGGAAGAAGAACCCAAAATCCGTTTTGTCGAAGCGGAAGTGGCGATGATCCCTCAAAACAGAGTGACGTTGCCTGATGACAAAGTGGCGACGTTCTTGAAGATGTTGGACGCGTTGGAAGAACTCGACGACGTACAAAACGTATACCACAACGTGGATCTGCCCGACGAAGACGAAGAATAAGGCAAACGTATTTACAGCGCAATATCTATTGCGCTGTAAAATGTATCGATAAAACACTTCGATTTGCTTGACAAAACCGAAGGGAAGTGTTATACTGATACCAATGAATCCCAATAGCGAGGGAGTAGCAAGCGCAAAATGCGCGGCAAGTCAACAACACTGACCTGTTTAGGTTTGGCTTGTCTTAAACTGCGAGACTCATCTGTATATGCGTAAATCGTAGAAAGAGCTCGCGCCCATATAAAAGCGTCTCTAAGTACGGTTTAACGCCGTACTTAATTTTTTTATGTATTTCAATTTGTAAAAATATAAAAAAAGGAGCAATATATGAAACACTATTGCGAAGAAAAAGAAGCTGTTTTGCAGGCGTTAGGCAGTAGCAAAGACGCGGGGTTGTCTGCGGCGGAAGCTGAAAAACGTTTGGCGGAAAACGGCAAGAACAAATTGGTTGCGGCGAAGAAAAAATCTCTTTTCCGCAGGTTTATGGAACAACTTGCCGACCCGATGATCATTATCCTCATCGTCGCGGCGCTGATCAGCGGCGCATTGTCGATCTATGACATTTCCCAAGGGAAAGAAGGGGAATTTGTAGACGTGATCATCATTCTTGCCGTTGTCATCATCAATGCCGTTTTGGGCGTATTCCAAGAAAGCAAAGCGGAAAAAGCGATCGAGGCTTTGCAAGAAATGTCTGCGGCGACGTCAAAAGTTTTGCGCGACGGAAAAGTGATACAGATTCACAGCGAAGACCTCGTTGTGGGGGATATCGTTTTGTTGGAAGCGGGCGACGCAGTGCCTGCGGACGGCAGATTGATCGATTGCGCCAGCTTGAAGATCGAGGAGGCGGCTTTAACGGGCGAATCCGTTCCCGTCACCAAGGAAGTGGAAGCAATTGCGATCACCGAAGCGATGAAAGACGTACCTTTGGGCGATCGGAAAAACATGGTTTATATGGGCAGTACGGTGGTGTACGGACGCGGCGTGGCAGTGATCACGGCGACGGGTATGGATACCGAAATGGGCAAGATCGCAGGCGCGTTGGCGCAGGCGGAAGAAGGACAAACGCCTTTGCAGATCAAAATGGGGCAGTTGTCTAAAATTTTAACGTGGTTGGTGTTGGGGATCAGTGCCATCGTTTTCGGTGTGCAACTTCTTCGTGATATCGGCACGCCCGGCGACAAGTTCGAAGTCGTAATCGATTCGTTTATGATCGCCGTTTCGTTGGCTGTTGCCGCAATTCCCGAAGGCTTGGCGGCGGTGGTGACGGTCGTGCTTTCGATCGGCGTTACCAATATGTCGAAACGAAACGCCATCATTCGTAAGTTGACCGCGGTAGAAACGCTCGGTTGCGCGCAGATCATCTGCTCGGATAAAACGGGTACGCTTACCCAAAATAAGATGACCGTAGTTGATTTCTTCGGTGAAGACGAACGCCGTATCGCGCAAGGCATGGCGCTTTGTTGCGACGCAGAACTCAACGACGATGAAACGGTGACGGGCGAGCCGACGGAAGCCGCGCTTGTCGTTTGGGCGAATAAATTGGGAATGAAAAAGCCCTCTTTGAAGGTGGCGTATCCCCGTGTGGGCGAAGCGCCGTTCGATTCTGGGCGTAAAATGATGTCTACCGTTCACGAGGCGGAAGACGGTGGGTACGTACAGTATACCAAGGGTGCGCCCGACGTAGTGGTGGGGCTTTGCGATTATTATCTCAAAGACGGAAAACCCGTGCCGATGACGGAAGAATATAAAAACAGTATCGTGGCGGCAAACAAGGGGATGGCGGATAAAGCGCTTCGTGTGCTTGCTTGCGCGGAACGTGCTTGGGTGGAAAAACCGACCGAGTTCGAGGCGGCGTATTTGGAAGAAAAACTTTGCTTTACGGGGCTTTGCGGTATGATCGACCCCGTTCGTCCCGAAGTGAAAGACGCTATTGTACAATGCCGTGAGGCGGGGATCCGTCCGATCATGATCACGGGCGACCATATCGACACGGCTGTGGCGATCGCAAAAGAACTCGGCATCTTGGAAGAAGGCGTTCGCGCAATCTCGGGGGCGCAACTTAATGATATGGACGACGAAACGTTTGCGAAAGAATTCAAAACGATCGGCGTATATGCGCGCGTTCAACCGGAGCATAAAACGCGTATTGTCAACGCATGGCGCGCGGCAGGATACGTTACGGCGATGACAGGGGACGGCGTAAACGACGCTCCTTCCATCAAAGCGGCGGATATCGGCGTCGGAATGGGGATCACCGGTACGGACGTAAAGAAAAACGTTGCGGACATGGTACTCACGGACGACAATTTTGCTACGATCGTCGGCGCAGTGGAAGAAGGCAGACGTATTTACGACAATATCCGTAAAGCGATCCAATTTTTGCTCGCGTCCAATATGAGCGAAGTGATCGGTATTTTTGTTGCGACGTTGCTTGGTTTTACCTTGTTAAAGCCTGTGCATCTGCTTTGGATCAATCTTGTAACCGACTGTTTCCCTGCGCTTGCATTGGGGATGGAAACAGCCGAACCCAACGTAATGAAACGTAAACCTCGAAATTCAAAAGCGGGGATCTTTGCGGACGGAATGGGCTTGGACGTAATTTATCAAGGCTTGTTGGTGTCGGTGCTTGTGTTGTTCTCCTATTTGATCGGCTACCGTATCGAAAACCGCGTTTGGGGCTTGGGTGATAGCGCGCACGGTATGACGATGGCGTTCCTTACGATGTCGATGGCGGAAATATTCCACAGCTTTAATATGCGTTCGCAACGCGGAAGTTTGTTTGCACTGAAAAAACAGAATAAAGTGTTGTGGATCGCGGCGATCGGTACGCTTGTTTTGACGACGTTGGTTTGCGAAGTGCCGTTCTTGGCGGGGGCGTTCGGGTTTACGTCGGTCGGAATCACCGAATATTTGCTTGCGATTGCGCTCAGCGCGTGCGTATTGCCCATCGTGGAAATTGTAAAATTATTGCAAAGAATGGCTGAAAAGCGCAAGAAATAAAAAAAGAAAAAACAGAAGGATTATCAGCTTAAAAGATAAAAAAAGGAGCTACCGTGTCCGCGATGAAGCGAAAAAAAGGCATTTTTACGTTTTTTTTAAAAAATTTCCAAAAAAATTCTGATATTTTTTTCTCAAATCCTTGACCGAAACGTTTAGATATGTTATAATAATGCTTGAGAAAGTAGGATTTTACCTTTTTGCAGGAAAAACTCGTTGAATACCTGCCTAATGCCAATGGTAAAGGTGAAAAATACGGAAAGAGGATTTTTATCGCGGCAACACGGAAATGCCACGGAAAAAATTTGATTATATTGAAATACGTTTGCGCTGAAAAGCAAGCGATAATTGAGGTGTAATATGGCAAAAATGCAACCACAAACAACCGAAACGTCTAAAATCGACGCATTGTACAAATGGCTTTCGTACGATTTGCAAAGAATGAAAGGAGAAATCTTGAACGAGATGAAGCTTTCTTCTGTGCAAGTTGGCTCTTTGTATAAGGATTTGAAAGCAGACAAACAGGAATCTGCCGCTGCGATCACGCAAGAGATTCGTTTCAGCTATAAGCAGAACCAAACGATTTACGACGGTTTGGCTGCGATGATCTCCTCGTCGGACGTTGGTACGGCTTTGGAAGAGATCAAAGTAAAATTGGAAATGCTGGATGCATTAAACGACGTTCGCACGCTGGATGAAAACATCGGCGTTGTTTTGGCGGACGATGTGCTGCCTAAATTGGAAGCGTTGGAAGAACTGCTTGTAAAAGTAGACGAAGCGTTGGCGCTCCTTGACGAAAAGCTTGGCGACGGTTATGAAAAATTGGCGGAAAGCGTGACAGAGAACAGTGAAAAGATCCTCGGCGCGGTTGCTGCGATCGAAATTCCCGTTGCGGAAAGTTTTGATTACGATCGTATCGCAAACGACGTAGACGAAAAGGTGAACGGCGCGGTGGCAGGCTTGAACGAATCGTTGGCAAATCTCAGCGAAGCGGTTGCCGGTCTGGGCGAAGAAAAACCTCAGCCTACTGTTACGATCGATTACGAAAAGATCATCAACGGTTCGGCGGAAAAAGTGGTGGAAGCATTGCCGTATCCCGAAAAAGTGGATTATCGCCGTATTACGGATATTGCGGAAAAGGCGGCGGCTTTGGCGGTTGAAAAAGCGTTGGCTGCATTAAACGTAGAAGCGCTGGCTGAACAGTTGGCGGAAAAAATTGCGCCTCCCGTTGTAAACGTTCCCGAAATCGATTACGATCGTCTTGCCGATCTGGTGGTTGCAAAAATGGCGGCAAATTCGGAAACTAATTACGAAGTGGTTTTGGATGACGACGGTATCGAAGCGATCGCAAAGAGCGTTTCCGAAAAAATCGAAGTTTCCGAAGTGGATTATCAACCCGTTGATTACGATCGCATTTCCGAAATCGTAGAAGATAAATTGTCGGATGAAACCGAACCTACATACGACCTTGTGATCGACGCAGAAGGCATTGAAGCGATCGCTAAGAGCGTATCGGAAAAGATCTGCGATCTCTGCCAAACTTGCGAAGAACTCGGTGTGGCAGATGCGACGGAAGAAGTTGAGGAAGCGCCCGTAGAAGAAGCGGCGGAAGAAGTCGTAGAAGAAGCGGTTGCGGAAGTTGTTGAGGCAGAACCTGCAGCAGAAGCGGAAGCGGTTGAACAAACCGAAGAAGTTGTGGAAGAAACGGTTGTGGAAGAAGTTGCGGAAGCACCCGTTGAAGAAACGACGGAAGAAGTTGCGGAAGCGGTTGTGGAAGAAGTTGCGGAAGCACCCGTTGAAGAAACGACGGAAGAAGTTGTTGAGGAAGCGATCGAAGAAGACGTTCCCAGCGCAGCGGATGAAGCGGTGGAAGAACCGGTCGATTTGGAAGCGCGTGCGGCGGAAGAAGCAGAAGCTCGTAAAGAAATTGCCATTGCAGTCGTTCCCGAATATCGCGAAGTGGACAATCAGTTGGTTGACGCAGAAACCGGTTTGGTTATTCGTTTGAAGAGAAGCTTCACGGCGAAGATGCGCCAAAGCGATGAAAAGGTGAAAGGATATTACAGCGATATCAAAAACGAACTCACCTCCTATAAGAAGATCAACTCCAACGTAAGTTGGCACGGCGACAGATTTAACTTTGGCCGTGATACGGTTGCAAAGATCAACATTTGCGGTAAGATGCTTTGCTTCTATTTGGCGCTCGATCCCAACGATCCCGAATATAAGACGACGGTATATCACCAGAAAGACGTTGGCGAACAAAAAGCGTATGAAAGTACGCCGTTTATGGTGAAGATCAAGAGTGACGCCGCTGCGAAGAAAGCCCTTCGTTTGGTTGGGTTCCTTGCAGAAAAGGTAGGCACAGAAAAAGATGAGAGCTTTGAAGCAGTCGATTACGTAGACGAATTCAGATATCAATCGACGAAACAGCTTTTCGAAGACGGATTCATCAAGGTTACGAAAGAAAAGAAAGTGGATTTGGATTTCTAATTTACTTCGATCTTAACGTAAGAAAAGACACATACGAATAACAAGAAGAGAGCTGATAATTCCTATAATTTTCGGCTCTCTATTTTATGGGCGAGAGAATGCTCGCAGAAGGAGAAAGACAAAGACAGTGAAGGAAAAAAAGCAAGAAAACGCTTTGCGTGGCGAAGGGGGCGCGACGACAAAGAAAAGACGTTTTACGAAAGATAAAAATCCGATGGGTACGTCTATGGGGACTGCGTTTGAAGCGCCGACTGCGGCGATAGAGATGGCGGTGGAACAAGAAATGATGTCCGTAAAAAACCTGAAAGGGAAAAGAATTGTCAAAAAGACGGAAAAAGCAAGCGTTTCGGATAAAAGAGCGGATAAACGATCGGCAAAAACGCAAAAAAATACAGGAAAAACCAAAGCAGTGCCGAAAAAATCGACCGCGGATGAGGGGCGTGTCGTAAAAACCGTAAAAAGCCCTCGCAATAAAGAAACGAAAAACACAGAAATGATTTTAGAAACGGAAGAAATCAGCCGTATGCAAACACGGGTAAAAAAGCAAATTTCGCCGCCTCGTCAATCGGTGCGCACGGCGCGTGAAATTCCTGAAACGTACGCGTCGTTATTGGAAAATTGGGACGAAGAACCCGTTGTCACGCCAAAAACAAAGGAAAAACATTCCACTAAAAAGAAAAAGCCCGTGAAGGTGATTTTTCTTGGCGGCGTAGGCGAAATCGGGAAAAATATGACGGCGTTGGAATACGGCGACGATATCATCGTGATCGATGCGGGATTGACGTTTCCGAACAATGAAGATATGCCGGGGATCGATTCGGTTGTGCCGGATATCACCTATTTAACGCAAAACAAGGATAAGATCAAAGGGGTTTTATTAACGCACGGACACGAAGATCACATTGGCGGCGTGCCGTATTTAATGAAAGAATTGAACGCGGATACGCCTATTTACGGTACGCGTTTAACGTTGATGTTGACGGATAATAAATTGCAAGAGCATCACGTTCAAAACACGTTGCAGCGCGTTGTAAAAGCGGGTGATCGCGTGCAGTTAGGTGCTTTTGACGTGGAATTTATCAATGTAAACCATTCCATTTCAGGCGCGTGCGCATTGGCGATCCGTACGCCCAACGGCTTGATTTATCACAGCGGAGATTACAAGATCGATTTGACGCCCGTTGCAGGCGAACCCATCGATTTAAAGCGTATTGCAGAACTCGGACAAGAAGGCGTTTTGCTTTATATGTGCGAATCAACAAATATCGAACGCCCCGGTTACACAATGAGTGAAACGGTGGTGGGGACAACGCTCGATCATTTATTTTCCGAAAATATGACTCGCCGTTTGATTATTGCAACGTTTGCGTCCAACGTTCACCGTTTGCAACAGATCATCGATCTGGCGGTGAAATATCGTCGCAAAGTGGCACTTTCGGGCAGAAGTATGTTCAAAGTGGTGGACGCGGCGGTGAAGATCGGGGAATTGCGTATTCCAGAAGGCGTGTTGATCGATATTGAAAAGACAAAAAATTTGTTTGACGGAGAATTACTGATCGTATCGACAGGCTCGCAAGGAGAACCGATGAGCGCATTAACGCGTATGGCGTCGGGGGATTTTAACAAGGTGACGATTGGCGAAAACGACACCATTATCATTTCGGCAAACCCCATTCCGGGCAACGAAAAGATGATTTATCGCGTGATCAACAATTTATATCGAAAGGGCGCGCGCGTGGTGTATGAAAGTTTGGAAAAGATCCACGTGTCGGGGCATGCGTGTCAAGAAGAACACAAAATTTTGCATTCGTTGTTAAAACCGAAATTTTTCATTCCCGTACACGGCGAATACCGTCATTTGAAGTTGCATGCACAGCTTGCGCAATCGCTGGGTATGGCGGAACAAAATATTTTGATCACCGACATCGGTAACTGCGTAGAAGTGTCGGAAACGGAAATCAAATTCGGTGAAAACGTACAAGCAGGCGCGCGCTTGGTTGACGGCGAAGGTATGGAAGATTACGGCACGAGCGAAGTGATGAAAGACCGTTTGAAAATGTCTGCGGACGGGGTGTTTACGGTGGCTTTGGCGGTGACAGGCGATTACGTCATCAACGAGCCGATCATCGAGGCGCACGGTTGTATGCTGACGGGCGTAGGAACGGTGGATAATTTAACGGCGTTGGTGAAACGTGCCGTGGCGAATTTCGATTATGCCAACGGAAATAAAGACGAATTGGCGTTGTATTTGCGTAAAGGCTTAAAAAATTATTTTTACAGAAAGACAAAACAAGCGCCTTTGATCGTGGTATCGGTGCTGGAAGTATAAAAACGAAAGAGGTGTGGCGGTGAAGTATACGGCGTCGCTTGTAAAATTGCATATAGACGAACGGATCGCGCGCCGCCGCGCGGACGCGTTACAGCGTGACATTCCCGTGGCAGATGATGAAACGTTAAACTTTTTATTGTTGACGCTTGCGGCGATCAAACCCAAACGCATTTTGGAAATCGGCACGGCAGTGGGCTTATCCGCTTCGGCAATGCTATTGGCGTGTCCGTCGGCAAAATTAACGACGATCGAATTGGAAGAAGAACGTTACGTGGAGGCAAAGAAAAACTTTGCCGATTTTGGCGTGGACGACCGAGTTACCGCTTATTTAGGGGATGCCGGCGAGATCCTTTCCATGATGGACGGGCAATACGATTTTGTGTTTTTGGACGGACCCAAAGCGCAATATGAAAAATATTTATTCGATTTAAAACGTTTAATGAAAAAGGGCGCGGTGTTATTTGCCGACGACGTGCTTTTATACGGCTGGGTAAGCGGCGAAGAACCGACTCCGCAAAAACGTCACTCGATCGTGGATAAAATCCGCTCTTATTTAAATGTTGTAACGAACGATCCCGATTTTATTACGTCTGTGCTGGACGTTGGGGACGGAGTGGCTTTGTCTGTATATCGCGTGGCGGAAACAGAAGAATAAGCAAGGAGCAAAAGAGGAATGAAAGCGGAATTATTAGCGCCTGCGGGCAGTTATGCAAAATTCCTTACGGCGTTGCATTTTGGCGCAGACGCCGTATATTTGGGTGGAAAAAATTTTTCTTTGCGCACGTTTGCGGATAATTTTACGGCAGACGAATTACGCTCCGCCGTATCGTTTGCGCATCAAAAGGGGAAAAAGGTGTACGTTACGGCAAACGTTTTTGCTCGTAACCCCGATTTTGCGCAATTAACAGAATATTTTCAATATTTGGCAGAGATCAAAGCGGACGGCGTGATCATCAGCGATCCGGGGGTAGTGTATTTGGCGAAGAAAGTTGCGCCGACGCTGCCCGTTCATTTGTCTACGCAAGCCAATACAACCAACCAATACGCCGTTAAATTCTGGCAAGAACAAGGGGTTTCCCGCGTGATTTTGGCGCGCGAATTGTCCTTGAAAGAAATTGCGGATATCCATCAATTTGTTCCCGAAATCGAGCTGGAAGCATTCGTACACGGGGCGATGTGCATTTCGTACAGCGGCAGATGTCTGTTGTCCGATTATTTGGACGGCAGATCGTCCAATCGCGGCGCTTGCGTGCAATCTTGCCGTTGGCGTTATGAGGTGCGCGCAACGAACGCTACCAACGGAAACAGCGAGTGGTTGCCTATCGAAGAAGACGAAAAAGGCACGTATATTTTCAACAGCAAAGATTTAAATATGTTGTCCCATTTACACGAAATGGAGGGGGCAGGTATTTGTTCATTTAAAATTGAGGGCAGAATGAAGAGCGGTTATTATCTTGCAACCGTGATCAATGCCTATCGCCGTTTGATGGATGGCGGAGACAGTTCTGTTTCCGCACAAGAACTTTCCAACGTTGCGCACCGAGCCTATACGACGGCGTATGCGTTTGGAAAAAATGCGCAAACGGTCAATTATGAAGACAGTCAATCCAAAGGGGATTTTGTCTATATTGCGGACGTGTTGGAAAGCGGCGAAGGATACGTTACGGTGGAAATGCGTAACCGCTTTAAAAAAGGCGACGTTTTAGAAGTGCTTTCTCCAAACGAGCATTTTGGGAAAAGTTTTGTAGCAGACAACATTTTCGATTGCAACGGGTTGCCGATCGAGGACGCAAAACTTGTGCAAGGCATTTATAAGATCCAATGTCCGTACGTGTTGTATAAAGGGGATTATTTACGGCGAAAAGCGCAAAAATAACGGCGAAAACGAGGAGAAAAGCATGAAAAAAATATTGTTGATCGCCACAGGCGGCACGATCGCTTCTCATTCGGGAAAAGAAGGGCTTATTCCGCAGATACAGGCGAAAGGCTTGTTGAAATGCGTTCCGGAAGTGTATGATATTTGTCGGCCCGACGCGATTCAAATTTACAATATCGACAGCACCAACGTAACGCCGTCCCATTGGGTAACGTTGGCGACAACGATCCGCGATCATTACGATGAATATGACGGTTTTGTGGTTTGTCACGGCACGGATACGATGTCGTATACGGCAGCGATGCTTTCGTATATGGTGCAAGGTTCGCCCAAACCCATTGTATTAACGGGCTCGCAACAGCCGATCGATAAGGAAGACACGGACGGAAGGATCAATTTGCGCGACAGCTTTTTGTATGCGGCAAGCGACGCGGCGAGCGACGTTGTCATCGTGTTTCAAGGCAACGTGATCGCAGGAACGAGAGCGAAAAAAATACGCACCAAAAGTTATAATGCGTTTACCAGCGTCGATTTTCCCAATTTGGCGGTGATCCGCGACGGCAGAGTGATTCAATATATCACAACGCCCAAACGGGACAAGCCCGAATTTTTCTTGCAATTAAACGAAAAAGTGGGTTTGTTGACGTTGACGCCGGGGGTAAAAGGGGAAATTTTAGACGCCTATTTCCGTTTGCACGACGCGGTAGTGTTGTCGGGCTATGGCACGGGCGGTATTCCCGAAGGGGAATATTACGGCTTTTACGAAGTGATTCAGCGTTGGCAAAGCAAGGGAAAAACGCTTGTGGTAACGACGCAGGTGCAACAGGAAGGCAGTGATATGAGCGTATATCAAGTGGGCAGAGGATTGAAAAACCGTTTCGATTTATTGGAAAGTTATTCGATGACGTACGAAAGTATCATTACAAAATTGATGTGGATATTGGCGCAAACCAAAGAGGATGAAGCGGTTGAAAAGCTCTTTTATAAAAATATAAATTACGATCTGATCGGTTAAACGGAGGGGGCAGGTACGAGATGAACGCCTTAAAGACTTTTAAAGAACTTAACTATCAACGTCCTGATTTCGAGGATATGAAGCAATTTTACCAAGGGTTGGTGCAACGGGTGAACAACGCAACGTCTTACGAGGAAGTGAAAGCGTGTATGTTGGAGGAGGAAAGCTATTCGTCGCACGTAAATACGATGTGTGTGATCGTATCCATTCGTCATACGGTGGACACTTCGGACGAATTTTACGAGAAAGAGGAAGAATATATCAATCAAACGGTTCCCGAAGTGATGCCTGCGGTCCAAGCGTTTAATATGGCGTTATTGCAATCGCCGTTTAGAAAAAATATCGATGAAGAATACGGCGATCAGTTGTTAAAAGCCATTCAATTATCCGCCGAAAGTTTCTCGGAAAAGAACATTGCGTTGTTGCAAGAGGAAAGCGAACTTACCAACCGTTATCAAAAATTGGTAGCGTCGTGCAAGATCCCCTTTGACGGCGGCGAGCATAATTTATACGGGATCATGAAATATTTTTCCGATCCCGATCGGGAAGTACGCAAAGCCGCGGCGGCAAAATACGCGCAGTTTTTCGAAAAAAACGACAAAGAGATGGGTGAAATTTTCGATCGACTTGTGAAAATCCGTCATCAGATGGGCGTTAATATGGGCTTTAAAAATTTCATTCCGCTCGGTTATATGCAACAAGGCAGAATGGATTATGACGAAAAAGACGTTGCGGCGTTTCGTCAGCAGGTGTTGACGGAAATCGTACCCTTTTGCGAAAAACTCTATCAAGCGCAAGCGAAACGTATCGGCGTGGAAAAAGTGCGTTATTACGATGAACAGCTGATTTTTTCCGACGGAAACGCCGTGCCGATCGGCGACGCAAAGCATCTTGTGGAACAGGCTCGTAAAATGTATCATGATATGAGCAAGGAAACGGGCGAATTTATCGATTTTATGATCGAACACGAATTGATGGATTTGGAAAATAAGCCGAGCAAAGCAGCGACGGGATATATGACTTCGTTGGGCGATTATAAAGCGCCGTTTGTGTATTCGTGTTTCAACGGAACGACGGGTGACGTAGACGTATTGACGCATGAAATGGGGCACGCATTTGCGGGGTATATGGCGATGCGCACGCAGCCCTTGCAAGCGATGTGGAGCGAACCGACAGACATCGCAGAGATCCATTCGATGTCGATGGAACAGTTTGCGTATCCGTATGCCGAATTGTTTTTTGGCGAAAAAGCGGAAGCGTACCGTTTTCAGCATTTGCAAGAAGCGCTTACGTTTGTGCCGTTTGGCGTTGCCGTGGACGAATTTCAGCATATCGTTTATGAAAATCCCGATATGACGCCTGATGAACGTACGGCGGCATGGCGCGGTTTGGAAAAGAAATATATGCCTTGGCGCGACTACGGAGAGGAAAACGAATTTTTCAACCGCGGCGGCTGGTGGTATCATAAATTGCATATTTTCCACTATCCGTTCTATTATATCAATTACACGTTGACGACGATGGGTGCAATGGAATTTAAGAAAAAGCAAGCGGAAGACAAAAACGCTTGTTGGAACGATTATATGACGTTGTGTAAATTGGGCGGTTCGTTGGGATATTTGGATACGTTAAAAGCGGCAAATCTTGCCATACCGTTTGAAGATGGCGGCGTAAAGCGCGCGGTTTCGTACGCGATCGACATTTTAAATAAACAACTGTTTATGTAAAAACGGAACTGGGGACGTATCGACGTCCTTTGCAACCGCAGTGCTTGGATAAAGACGGGGAGCAAAGAAAGGATATCGATTATTACGATTAATAAAGTTTGGCGTTATGCGTGATCTGCGCGGCGGTAGAAACGATTTAGAAACGATTAATTATGAAATATTAAAAATAGAAAACAGGAGAACAGGAATATGAGAAAAACGCAATTACAAAAATATGCAAAATTGTTGGCAAAAGTTGGCGTCAACGTCAAAAAAGGGCAATCGGTGTTTATAGCCGCAGGCTTGGATCAACCCGAATTTGTGACGATGGTGGTGGAAGAATGTTATAAGGCAGGCGCAAGCGAGGTGTACGTAGAATGGAGTCACCAACCCGCCGATAAACTTTCGTCGCAATACCGTTCGTTGGAAGCATTGTCCGAATTAAAGCCTTGGGCGAAAGCGAAATGGGAATACAAGGCGAAAAATTATGCTTGTCGTCTGTGGATCGAATCGGAAGATCCCGACGGAATGAACGGCGTGGATCAAGACAAGATGAGCAAAGCCAGACAGGCGATGTATCCGCAGATCAAGCCATTCCGTCAAGCGATGGAAAACCGTCATCAATGGTGTATTGCGGCAGTGCCGGGCGTTGCGTGGGCAAAGAAAGTGTTTCCGCACCTTTCCGAAAAGAAAGCGGTGGAAGAAATGTGGAAAGTCATTTTGCATACGGCGCGCGCAGACGGCAAAAATCCGATTGCGGCTTGGAAAGAACACAACGCCGATTTGGACGCTCGTTGTACGTATCTCAACGGCTTGGGCTTGAAATATTTGGAATATAAGAGCTCGAACGGCACGGATTTCAAAGTGGAACTTTTGGAAGACGGACGTTTTGCGGGCGGCAAAGAAAAGACGTTGCAAGGCAGAATTTTCAACCCGAACATTCCGACGGAAGAAGTGTTCACTTCCCCCAAAGCAGGGGCGGCGGAAGGGATCGTATATTCGACGAAACCTCTTTCGTATATGGGAGAATTGATCGACAATTTCTCCGTACGTTTTGAAAACGGCAAAGTGGTGGAAGTGAAGGCGGAAACGGGTGAGGATCTATTAAAACATATGGTTTCGATGGACGAAGGCGCAGGAATGTTGGGCGAAGTTGCGCTGATCCCTTACAATTCCCCGATCAACGAATCGGGCGTGTTGTTCTACAACACTTTATTCGATGAAAACGCAAGTTGTCATTTGGCGCTCGGTCACGGCTTTAACGAATGTTTGAAAGGTTTTGAAAAACTGACGGACGATGAATGTAAAGCGCGTGGGATCAATGAAAGTATGATCCACGTCGATTTCATGATCGGCGCGAAAGATATGTCGATTGTAGGTATTACGAAAAAAGGCGAAAGAGTACAGATATTCAAGGACGGAAATTGGGCGTTTTAAGCAAAGGGAATTTCGGGCTTGGCTTTTCCGCACGAAAGATTGTTGCGGCTCATTTACAAAAACGGCGGAAAGATCACGCTTTCGTCCGATTCGCACCAAGCGGCAACGCTGGCGGGGGATTTTGAAAACGTGAAAGCGTTGCTGAAAGAGATCGGATTTTGTGAATTATACGGTTTAAGAAACGGCACGTGGACGAAAATGCCGATTACATAGGCAAGGCGCATAACTCGTATATGCAAGCCCCCGTCGTTGTAAGCGATCCTGATATGATGTATGAAAAGCCTAATGACGCAGTGTATTGCGTGTACGAATTTGTGACAGGCAAAGGAAGCGTTCGTGAAATCGTCGTCAAAGGAAACGGCGAATTGGGGTATTTGGAAATTATGGCGGAAAAATGAGGTTGATTATACGGTTATAATCAAGGGGCGGAAAATTGAATGAAGAGAGGAATATATAATGGATACTAAAATGTATATGCTTACCGAAACGAGCCCGTTTATGATGTCGTTCGTGTTGCTTACAAAAAACGGCAATGTCATCATAGTGGATGGTGGGCGCCCTGAAGATATGCCACTTTTAAAAGAATATGTTGCTGGACGACATATTTCGGCGTGGATACTTACTCATGCGCATCACGACCATATAACCGGTTTTATTGAAGAAATGAAAAAGAATCGTTGTGCAGATTTTGATATAGAAAAAGTGTATTATAATTTCCCTGATCATAAAAAGTTATTACAGGTAGAAAATGTGCCGTGTAGAGAATATTTTTTGAATGATATAAATGAGTGTTTACCGGAATTTGAAGAAATTGAGCCGTTATTTGCCGATAAGGCGCATAAAGTACAGCAAGGCGAAACGCTTATTGTTGACGAATTGAAAATAGAGTTTTTATATACTGTACACGACCGATTGTATTCCAATCCTATGAATGATTCGTCTTTGGTGTTTAAGGTGACATCACCTAAAAAATCTGTTTTATTTTTAGGAGATTTAGGACCTGACGGAGGGGATGTTTTATATAGTGAATCTCGGGATAAACTAAAAGCCGATATTGTGCAAATGGCACATCACGGACATATGAACGTTTCAATGGAGGTTTATGCAAGTATAGAACCGAAAGCTTGCCTTTGGTGCGCGCCCCAATGGTTATATGATGAGGAGGAGATTCCATCCTATCTTGCAAATCGTGAAGCCTTACGTGAAATGGGGCGTATTCGTATGTATGGAACGGCGGTTACACGTAGATGGATGGAGCAGCTTGGGGTAAATGAACACTATATCACAGCAAATGGTACACAAGAAATTAATTTGTGATAAATAAAATATTTTTGTTATGATGTCTTTTTCTTACGGTACAAGTTATGCCGTGCGCATAGCGAAAAGGGCTGAAAAGAGAAGAAAAATAAAAAAGCGTTTCAATCGCGAACGATTGCGGTATAAATAAAGAGATAGAAAAAAACAGAGGTGTTTTTTATGACAAAGATCGATATATTTTCAGGCTTTTTGGGGGCAGGAAAAACAACGCTGATCAAAAAGCTGATCAAAGAAGCGTATGCAGGCGAAAAAGTGGTGCTGATCGAAAATGAATTTGGCGAGATCGGCATTGACGGCGGATTTTTGCAAGACGCGGGAATCAATATCACCGAAATGAATTCGGGGTGTATTTGTTGCTCGCTGGTGGGGGATTTTTCCAAGGCGTTGCAAAAGGTTTCAGCTGAATATCATCCAGAACTAATTATTATCGAGACGTCGGGCTTGGTGAAATTGTAGGAAGTGATCAAGGCGGTGCAAAACGCGCAGTTGGAAGAGGCGGTTTTAAACGCATTCTGTACGGTAGTGGACGCGACGAAATGCAAAATGTACATGAAAAACTTTGGGGAATTTTTCAACGATCAGGTGGAAAACGCCGGTTGTATCGTGCTTTCGCACACGGATAAAACTTCGGAAGAAAAATTGGCGAACGCCGTCGAGCTGTTGCGTGAAAAAAATTATGCGGCTACATTGGTGACGGCTGTTTGGGATTCGTTGGACGGGAAGGATATTCTTGCCGCAATGGAACAGAAAAATTCGTTGCAAAAGGATATGGACGAGCTGGCGCATGAAGTGGAGCACCATCACGAGCATCACCATCATCACGAGGACGAGTGCGATGATCCCGATTGTTGTTGTCATCACCACCATGAACATCATCACGAACACCACCACGACCACGAAGAACACGAGCATTGCGGTTGCGACGAACATCATCACGAACATCATCACCATCACCACGGACATCATCATGCTGACGAGGTGTTCACCAGTTGGGGAGTAGAAACCACGAAGAAGTATACGAAAGAGGAATTGACGGCGGCGTTAAACGCTCTTTCGGACGAGGCGACGTACGGGACGATCTTGCGTGCGAAAGGGATCGTAGCGGGCGAGGATAAGTGGTTGCATTTCGATTACGTCCCCGAGGGGATCGACGTGCGCGAGGGCTGTGCCGGCGTGACGGGCAGATTGTGCGTGATCGGCTGTAATTTGCAAGAAGAACATTTAAAAACGTTATTTAGAATTTAAGGAAAAGGGAAAAGAATTATGGCGACCAAGCAAAAGCTTCCCACCGAAACGCCCGTTTATTTATTTTTGGGTTTTTTGGAATCGGGAAAAACGAAATTTATCCAAGAAACGTTGGAAGATCCTCGTTTCGAATCAGGCGAAAAAACCTTGCTTTTGGTTATGGAAGAAGGCGTGGAAGAATACGAAACGATCAAATTTGCCAATGCGGAAAACGTCGATTACGTTTTGATCGACGACAAGCAGCAGTTGACGGAAGCGTATTTGTCCGAGCTGCAATCGAAATACGGCGCGCAACGCATAGTGGTGGAATACAACGGTATGTGGCTGTTGGAAGACTTTTTCAACGCCATGCCGGAGGGATGGATGATCAATCAGGTGATGACCTTTTTCGATTCGAACACGTTCCTCAATTATAATGCCAATATGCGGCAATTTGTGTATGATAAAATAGAAAATACCCAATTGGTCGTTTTCAACCGTTTCGGCGATTCGATGGATAAAATGGCGTTCCATAAAGTGGTGCGCGGTATCAGCCGTCGTTGCGATATCGTATACGAACACGCCGACGGAAAAGCGGATTTCGACGACATAGAAGACCCGCTTCCTTTCGATATCAACGCGCCTATTATCGCGATCGAGGACAGAGATTATGCCTTTTTCTATCGGGATCTGACGGAGAATTTAGAGGCGTACGTGGGAAAAACAGTGAAATTTAAAGGGATCGTTGCCCGAGATCATCGGTTAGAGGCGAAAGATATCGTGGTTGGTCGGCACGTGATGACTTGTTGCGCGGACGATATCCAATATTGCGGTTTGGCGTGCGTGTTGCCCAATGAAATGGAGTTGGAAACGCGCGATTGGATCAGCGTCACGGCGAAGATCCAATTCCAAAAACACCGCATTTATAAAGGGAAAGGTCCTGTTTTGGTGGCGGAAAAAGTGATCGTTTGCAATCCGCCCGAAGAACAATTGGCAACTTTTTATTAAGAAAAATTTATGCAATAAAAAAGCGAAAAGACAGGATTTTTGTTCTGTCTTTTTTGTTTCAATATTTTTTTATAATTTTTTTAATTTTACTTGACTGGGGGTGAAGAGATATGATATACTGTTATTGAACACTTGAAAAGTTGTTCAAGTAATCAATGAAAGGAAATCGAGAAGATGGAAGAATACAGCGACGAAAAGTTGACGGATTTTGTGAGGCGAAAGATATCGGACGACGAAACGATTTACGATCTGGCGGAATTGTTTAAAGTGTTCGGCGATACGACGCGTACGAAAATACTGTGTTGTTTAGAAGTGAAAGATCTGTACGTAGGGGAGCTTGCCGAGGTGCTGAACATGAGCGTTTCCGCCGTATCCCATCAGTTGCGCGTATTGCGAAACGCAAAGCTGGTGCGAGGGGTGAAAGAGGGGAAGGAAGTGAAATATTCTTTAGACGACAACCACGTGATGATGATTATGGAATGCGGTTTATCTCACTTAAAAGAAAGGTGAGCGTATATTTTGAAAGTGTGAACGAATACAATAAAAAAACGGAGAAAACGATATGAAAAAAATTTTTAAAATGCAAGATTTGGATTGTGCGCACTGCGCGGCGAAAATGCAAGCGGCGATTGAAAAATTGGAGGGCGTTTTGTTTGTCAACGTCAATTTTATGACGCAGAAACTGACGTTGGAAGCAACGGACGAACGGTTTGACGACGTTTTGAAAGAAGCGATCAAAATTTGTAAAAAGATCGAACCGGATTGCGAAATTATAAGGTGACGAAAAGGTGCGCTATGAACGGATATCGATTATCGAAACGCGAAAAGAAGTTTCTAACGCGCATTTTGGTTGCATTAAGCGCCTTTTGCATTATTTTTCTCACGGATAAAATCGTGGGGCTGGCGGGGCTGGTCGGCGGAAAATACGCTTGGTGTTTGCCGTTTGGGTTGTATCTTTGCGTATATCTTTTGATTGGGTACGACGTTCTGATCAAAGCGGCGAAAAATATCGCGCGCGGACAGGCGTTGGATGAAAATTTTTTAATGGGGATCGCAACGTTGGGTGCGTTTGCGCTTGCCGTTTATCGCGGCGTCAACGGCAAAGAAACGGAAGGATTCGACGAAGCGTGCGCCGTGTTGCTGTTTTATCAGGTGGGCGAGTTTTTTCAACGCTACGCGACGGGGCAATCCCGTAAATCCATTTCCGATCTGATGGATATCCGTCCCGATTACGCAAACGTTATACGGGAAAACGGGGTGGTTACGGTTGAGCCTGACGAAGTGAAGATCGGCGAGATGATTTTAATCAATCCGGGCGAAAAGATCCCGTTGGACGGCGTGATCAAAAAAGGCGCGTCGGCGGTGGATAATAAAGCGTTGACGGGTGAATCCGCACCGCAAGACGTAGCGGCAGGGCAAGCGGTGTTAAGCGGTTGTATCAATTTAACTTCGCAATTGGAAGTGGAAGTGACGAAAGAATTTTATGATTCGACAGTGACGAAAATCCTCGATCTGGTGGAAAACGCGTCGGATAAAAAATCGAAAGCGGAAAATTTTATTACGAAATTTGCGCGCTGGTATACGCCGATCGTCGTAGGGTTTGCGTTGGCATTGGCGATCGTGCCGTCCATCATTACCAACGATTGGGCGACGTGGATCTATCGCGCGCTCAGTTTCTTGGTAGTGTCTTGTCCTTGCGCGTTGGTGATTTCCATACCGATGTCTTTCTTTGCGGGAATCGGCGCGGCGTCGAAAAAACGTATCTTGATAAAGGGATCGAACTATTTGGAAAGATTTCATCAAATCGATACGTTTGTGTTTGATAAAACGGGTACGTTGACGAAAGGAAATTTTGCCGTAACGGGGGTATATCCCGAAAACAGGCGCGCGGAAATTTTGCGCTTGGCTGCGATCGCGGAAAAAAATTCTTCTCACCCGATCGCAAGGGCAATATACGCTTGTTGTGAAACTGCGCCCGAAAGCGGATACGTATTGACGAATGAAACGGGGCGCGGCGTCGTAGCAAAAAAAGGAAAAGACGTGGTGTTATGCGGCAACGAAAAGTTGATGAAGGCTTATGCGATCCACGGCGTGTCTTTGCCTAAAAAGGAAGAAGATACTGTTATTTTTGTAGCGAAAAACGGCGAATACGTCGGACGAATCCACATCGCAGACGAAGTGAAAAAAGAGTCTAAAGCGGTGATCGAAGCGTTGAACAAAGCAGGATGTAAAACCGTTATGT
>JAFTPQ010000058.1 GCA_017463205.1 Clostridia bacterium | reverse complement strand
TGCATAAGCAAATTGCCATTTTCTGCCCGTGGGGAAACCGCCGCCGCCTCTGCCGCGCAAGCCGGAATCCAACACTTCTTTAATTACGTCGGCTCTGTCCATCTGCAATGCGCGCGCAAGACCTTGAAACGCGCCTGCACCAAGGCTTTCGTTGATATCTTCGGGGTCGATGCTTCCGCAACCGTGCAAAGAAACACGCACTTGTTTTTTATAAAATTCGATATCTTCTTGTTTCGTAATTTTTTCTTGAGTGGTGGGATCGATGTAAAGAAGTCTGTCGATCACTTCGCCGCCGATGATATCTTTTTCAATGATTTCGGCAACGTCTTCCACTTGCACCAAGCGATATAACGTATCTTCGGGATAAATTTTTACAAACGGACCTTGCGAACAAAAGCCGAAACAACCCACTTGATTGACGGTAACTTTATCTTGTAAACCTTTTTCCGCAACCAATTGGTTGATTTTTTCCGTAATTTCATCCGCGCGGGAGGAAAGACAGCCCGTACCGCCGCAAAGAACGATGTGGCGTTTGCCGTCTGCGCCCGTAAATTTAGCACTGAGACAGGACGAGCATTTTACGCTCATTTGTTTAAGATCGTCAAATGTTTTAATCATCAGTTGTTTGCCTCCATTGCTTTGTATTCATTGATAATTTTGGGAACGGCGTCAACGGTGAGTTTGGGATAAACTTTTCCGTTGATGGTAACGGCGGGGGCAATACCGCATGCGCCGATACACCGCAAAGCGTCTAACGTGAACAATCCATCCGTCGAGGTTTCACCGGGTTTAATGCCGATGATCTCTGCAAATTTATCCAAAATTTGTTGCGCGCCTTTTACGTAACAAGCCGTACCAAGACACACCCCGATCACATACTTGCCCTTCGGCGCAAGCGAGAAAAACGAATAAAACGTAACAACGCCGTAAATTTCAGCGACGGAAATGCCTGTTTTAACAGAAACCAGTTCTTGCACTTCCAAAGGAATATACCCGTATTCCTTTTGGATATCGCTTAAAATCATCATAAGCGGAGTTTTTTCTTCAGCGTATCTGTCGCAGATCTCGTTTATCTTTTTGACAGCCGCTTCTTGTAAATGAGCCATAAAAACCTCCTCGATTGTAGAAATATTTATTTAATCATACTGTATTATTATACTATATCTTGGCGTTTCTGTCAAGTTTATCACCGCCGTTTGGCGGAAAACATATCAAAAACTTTAACAATTTTTTAAGAGAAGACTTTAGAAAAATACTTTCTTAAAAAAAAGAACAAATCGTTAAAAAATGAAAACAAAAAACTATTGCAATTACCGTTTGAAAATGATATACTGATTATACCGATCATCAATTCGGCAATTGTTTGCGATAATTGAAAGGGGAAAGTCCCGTATATTTTTTAAATAATTGCGAAAACCGTTCAATGGAGGAAAAACCGACCGAATAGGCAATTTCTTCAATGGAACGGTGCGGATCGCGCAAGTATTTTTTCGCTTGCCGCATACGCAAGCCCGTCAAATAGCGATAAGGCGATTCGCCTGTTTTGTTTGTAAAAACGGTGGTGAAATACGATCGGGAAAATCCCAATTGAAACGCCAAAGAAGAAATGTCGATCGAACGGAAATAATTACGTTCCAAATAGTGCAAAGCGGTTGAGATGGGATCAATTTCCTGCTTTTGCACAGCGATCGATTTGATACAATTTAGCACTTCGAATAAAACGTTTAAAAGTCCGATGGGATCGCTCACATCGTTTTCCACAGCCGCTTGCAAAGCCAATTCGCCGCTTTTTTGGTAGGGCGCACATAATTGTTGGGTGGTTTGGGCAATCAGCGTTTCCGCATACGATCCTCGAAAACTGATCCAATAATATTCCCACGGGTCGGATTGATCGGAACAATACACGGTGATCTCGTCGGGTTGGATCAAAAAGGCGTCGCCCGCAGAAAGATGCGTTGTAACGCCGTCCCGTTCGATCGTACCTTTCCCTTTTTTGATCAAATGCAATAAAAAATAGGGGCGAACGGCAGGACCGAAGCGGTGCAACGGCGGAGTTTTATGCCAACCTGTATTGACGACGTAAACAGGAGCATTTTCCGAAAATGCAGGAAAAACCGATTTTGTAACGTCTGTTCGTTCGACGATCGGCGCGATGGTTGCGGTCATGGTTTCTTGTTGTGTATCCATATCTTCACCCAATGAAAAAATACTGTTAAAAAAAGTATATCATACGCAAAAGGAAAAAGCAACCGATAAACGAACAAAAAGATAAAAAATACCAAATGGTATTTAATATAAAACGTTATCTTGGAGGATGATTTTATGAAAATTACATTTTTAGGGGCCGGTAGTACGGTATTCGTAAAAAACGTGCTGGGCGATTGTTTGTTGGCGGAAGGTTTGCCTCAATTTGATATCGCGTTATTAGACGTCGATGCCGAACGTTTGGAAGAATCGTACGTATTGATCTGCGCGTTGCGGGATAAGTATAAACCTGCCGTAACGGTAAGCAGATATCTTGCGACGGACGAAAAACAGACGGAAGAAGCGTTTGCGAACGCAAATTACGTAATCAATGCGATTCAGGTGGGTGGTTATGAACCTTGTACCGTTACCGATTTTGAAGTGCCGAAAAAATACGGTTTACGTCAAACGATTGCGGATACGTTGGGGATCGGCGGTATTTTCCGTGGACTTCGTACCATTCCCGTTTTGAAAAAATACGCCGACGTTATGGAAAAAGTATGTCCCAACACGCTTTTCCTCAATTATACCAATCCGATGAGTATTCTTTCGGGATATATGCAGAGAAACACAAAAATCAAGTCGGTTGGGCTTTGCCATTCCTGTCAAGTCGTGGTAGAGTGGAT
>JAFTPQ010000012.1 GCA_017463205.1 Clostridia bacterium | reverse complement strand
GAAGCAACCGTTGATAATCAAAGGTTTTTTATGGGGTATCATATGAACAAGAAGCATTGGTATACACTTTTGCTTGATGGTTCAATACCGACCGAGGAAATCTGTAGACGGATAGACGAAAGCTATTTGTTAGCGAAGAAATAAGAGGGAGCAAAAGGATACAGTGATCAGCTTAAGAATTATTGACCGTGAGCATAAAGCGGATATCAACATCAAAAACGAACCCTTCAAGTTATTCGGGCGGATGCTTCCGTCTTACATAAATGAAAAATGGAGCTACGAGGTACAAAGGCTTCCCGAAGCGGAGATTGCCGAAATGTGCTTTCCCGATGAAAACTACGATTACGACGAGCTTGCTAAAAATCATATTTTCGTCGGTGCATACGATGACGAAAAATGCATTGGTCTTGCAATCCTACGTCATGCGTGGTGCAAGTATATGTATCTCTACGATCTGAAGGTCAACAAAGATTATCGCAGACAGAATATCGGGGAGATGCTGATCGAGAAATCGAAGGAGATCGCATTAGAACAAGGCTACAACGGACTTTATACGCAAGGGCAAGATAACAACCTTGGCGCGTGCTTGTTTTATATCAGGAGAGGATTTGTCATCGGTGGATTGAATACCAACGTGTATAAAGGCACCAAACAAGAGGGCAAGGCAGATATATTTTTTTATTTGGATGCGAATTAAATATTGATCGTCAAATTTCAATTTATCTGTTAAAGCATCGCAAGGATATTTCAAAAAATAAGCATTGTCGAAGTGCTTTTGAACCCATTATCGGAGAAAGTGAACCCATAGGACGAAAATTTACAATATATATTTGACTTATTGTGTCCAAAATGATAAAATGAATACAGACAATGCGACAAAGGAGCAAAGAAAGAATGAAAAGATTTGGCGTGATGTTGGATATGTCGAGAAATGCCGTTATGAAAGTGGATTCGCTGAAAAAATTTATTCAAACGTTGAAAACGTTTGGGTATAATATGATCCAACTGTATACGGAAGACACCTACGAAGTGGAAAACGAACCCTACTTCGGGTATATGCGCGGGCGTTATACCGTTGAAGAACTGAAAGACGTCGTTTCGTATTGCAACGATTTGGGCATGGAAGCGATCCCCTGTATTCAAACTTTGGCGCACTTAAATCAAATTTTCCGTTGGGCGGAATACAGCGAAGTTCGCGACGTCAACGATATTTTATTGGTGGAGGAAGACCGCACGTATCAATTGATAGAAAATATGTTTAAAACGTTGCGTAAAACGTTTACGTCCGAATACGTACATATCGGTATGGACGAAGCGCATATGTTGGGGCTTGGCAAATATTTGGACAAGCACGGCGTGAAAAACCGTTTCGATATTTTATATCGGCATTTGATGAAAGTGATCGGGATCGCGGAAAAGTATGGGTTTAAACCGATTATGTGGTCGGATATGTTTTTCCGTCTTGCGAACCGTGGCGAATATTATCCGCCCGATCCGCAATTATCGGATGAAGTGCGCGCGAAGATCCCTCAACAGGTCGGGTTGGTGTATTGGGATTATTACAACAACGAGCAATCGTATTTTGAAAAAATGATGAAAGCGCATCAAACGGCGGGTGAAACGTGGTTTGCGGGCGGTGCTTGGACGTGGGCGGGTTTTGCGCCCGGCAACAAGAAAACGATGGATACGATGACGCCCGCAATGCGCGCGGCGAAAAATACGGGCATAGAAAATATTTTCATTACGATGTGGGGGGACAACGGCAAAGAATGTTCTTTCTGGGCAATGTTGCCTTCGTTGTTTGCGATCCGAAAACTGTACGACGGGGAAACGGATATGCAAGCGATCAAACAGGAGTTCCAAAGCATAACAGGCGAAGATTACGACGCGTTTACCGCATTGGAACTTCCCAATTTGGTGGGGGAGTGTTACGGCACGCCTCAAAATCCTTCCAAACATATGCTTTACAGCGATCCGTTCAACGGGTTTTTGGATTCCACGGTGAAAAAGGGCGTGGGAAAGGAATACGAACAGTGTGCCGCACGGTTGACGGCGTATGCGGAAAAGAGTCAATACGCATATTTGTTTAAAAGTATGTCGGCGCTTTGTTCCGTAATGGCGGTGAAATACGATTTGGGCGCAAGGACGAGGATCGCTTATCAAGCGAAAGACCGTTCTGCTTTGCAGGCATTGATTGCGGATTATCAAGAGACGGAAACGCGTTTGGAAAAATTTTATCAGGCGTTCCAAACGTTGTGGTTTACCGAAAACAAGCCGCACGGTTTTGATGTGCAAGATTTGCGTTTGGGCGGTTTGATGCAACGGTTAAAATCCTGTCGGTTGCGTCTGGTTGCTTTTTTGGGCGGCAAAGTGGAAGATATTCCCGAATTGGAAGAAAAATTGCTGGATTTCTATTGCCGTAAAGACGGGTTTGATAAAACGACGCCGGTGTACAACTGGTGGGTAGACAACGCCAGCGTCAACATTATTTAACGGGGAGGACGGCGCAGGGATCGCAGCGCAGAAACCGTTAAAAAAGGAAAATACCCCACCCAGGTATGCGTTGAACTCAGTTTTTAAGAAAAAAATAGGTATAAAAAACCGTAAGAACACACTCTTACGGTTTTTTATGCGCAAAATTTTATTGAAATCCTCAAAAACGTTATAAAATAGTTTTTTTATAGGCGGAGGGAGTCAAATTGGTATATTTTTTAAACACCTTTGTGAAATACGTGGGGCTGTCGAAGCCCAATTGAATAGAAACGGTGGTGGGGGAAACGTGTTCGCGCAAAAGTTTTTTCGCCTCTTGTATTTTTAAATAAGTGTAATATTGCATAATGGTCGAACCCAAATTCTTTTTAAAAATGGTGTTCAAAAACGTTTTGCTGTAAAAAGTTTGTTGACTGATTTGATCCAACGTGATGCGCGTATATAAATTGGCTTTCAACAACGAAACGATATCGTTGATCAAATTATTTTCCAATTCGACGCTGTTCATAACAAATTTGATTTGATCGTTTTGATTGATCTCGTTACGCACCAAATAAATAAACAATTTTTCAATGCTGTTTTCCACCAATTGTTGCGCGCCGTAAAGAGGCGAACTCAACAATTTCAGCTTTTTATTAAAAGGGAAAGAAAAGGCGTTTTTCGATTCTTTTACGATATCCGATAACAGCAATTTCAATTCTTTATTCAGCGTAATCTTTTTATCGAAAATTTTTAAAATATCCGAATTGGAGCGGAAACAAACGATAAAAATGGAGGCGGAACTGCCTTTGATCGCCGAATAAAAATGCCGTTTTTGCGGCGGGATCAGCAAAAAGTCGCTTTGAGAAAGATCGATTTGTTCGTCTTCCATATAACAACGGATCGAACCGCTGTCGATGTAGGCAAATTCGTGGAAATCGTGCACTTCCTCGGGGTAGGAAAAATCGGAGGAAATGTCTAAGGATTCGATCGTGATCAAATTTTTCACGATAATCGCTTTTTTAATTTGATGGTTGAAATATGTCCGCATTTTGCCGTCCTCCTGCCGCTTATTTTAGTATAACACGATCGCGTGTTTCGGGCAACTGTTTTTAATAAAAAACAGTAAAAAACAAAATTATTATTTAAGTTGTTTTATTTTTTACCAATTTTGAAATATTTTTTACCTTGTATTTACAAAGTGGGGGTGATATAATTTTTGTGATCAATAAAGCGAGGTGGCGTATGATGAAAATTGTTGTGGCGTCCTTTCAATGCGAATCGAACAGCAAAGCGAAGCTGCACCCCCAAAAACACGATTTCGAATATTTCAAAGGCGAAGATATTTTCAAAAAGCTGGTTGTTAAAGACGTATTTGAGAAAAACGGTTTTGAAGTTGTGCCGTCGATTTACGCGGTGGCGTTGCCGTCTGCGACGGTGGAACGGGACACGTACGAATATTACGCCGAACAAATTTTAGACACCGTTCGGGCGAATCCCGACGCGGACGGCGTGTTTATCTTTTTCCACGGCAGTATGGAAGTGGAAGAAATCGGCAGCGGCGAACTGTATTTATTAAAACAAATCCGAAAAGTCGTATCCAAGGATTGCCTGATTGCGCTTTCTTTGGACGCGCACGCCAATATCACGGACGAACTGTGCGATTATGCCGATATCATCAGCGGATTTAAAACAGTGCCGCATATCGACCAAGCGGAAACGCAAATGCGCAGCGCAAACGCGCTTATGTATTGCTTGAAAAACAACATCAAGCCGTATGCGAAGATGGTTCGCGTGCCGTTTTTGCTGAAAAACGACACTTTGCAAACCGCTTACGAGCCGCTTAAAGGCTTGATCGAAGAAACGGTTGAGCTTGAAAAAACGGACGAGATTTTCACGGCGAACCTGTTTTTGGGGCATTGTTGGATAGACGCGCCCAACACAAGCGCGGCGACGGTGGTTTGCGCGACGAGCAAGGAAAAAGCGGAAACGGTTGCAAAAGATTTGGCAAATAAGCTGTGGGCGACCCGCCGTTCGTATAAATTCCTTTGTGAAGCGGAATTGCCCGAAGAATGTGTAAAACGCGCGATAGAGGGCAAAGAAAATCGTATTTTTATCACCGACAGCGGCGACAACACGACGGCAGGCGCGGAAGGGGATACAACGGGTATTTTAAAGCTGTTTTTGGCCGAAAATCCGACGAAAAAGACTTGCGTGGCGGGGATCACCGATTTTGAAACCGTCAACGAATTTTGGGGTAAAAAAGACGGAGAAAGTGTGTATCTGAAAAGTCTTGGCGCGGAGGGCGTTGTGAAATCGCACGGCGACATTTTGGGTTGGACGAAAGAAATTATCGGCAGAAGCTTGACGATCGGTTTTGGCAACGTGGACGCGGTGTTCACCGAATACAGAAGCGCGTTTATCGAAAAGGGAAATTTCGACAAAGCAAACGTAGATTTGCTTTCTTACGAAATTGTTGTCGTGAAACTCGGATATCTATTTACCGAATTGAAACCGTATGCAGATAGAGAATTATTCGCTCTTTCCGACGGCGCGAGTTGCGTGGAACTTGCAAGACTTGACTTAAAACGGATTATTCGTCCTATGTATCCGTTGGACGAATTTGAATTTAAAGCTTAAAATCCTTATATGCGTTGCAATACTTCGTTGTGCTTGCGTTTTTTCTTAATCGTGTACGCATAAGTACACGCCTTGCGAAAAATCCGCGCACGCCTTGGCTTGCTCGCCTCTAAGAATTTTACAAACAAAAAGAATAAATTAAAAAATAAAATTAAGGAGATAAAATTATGGCTTATTACAACAAACAAGAAACGCAAAACAGAGTTGCAAAAGTGGTGAAAATGCTCAACGAAAAAGACGTAGACATTGCCATCATCTATTTTGACGAACTCAACGTAGCAAACGGCTGGTATTTGACGGGTTGGTGCGGTCAATTCGAAAAGGGTGCGGTTTTGGTCGGCCGTGACGGTACGACGATGCTTTTGGGCGGTCCTGAAAGCGAACCGTTTGCAAAGCAAGACTCCGCGATCACCGACGTTCGTTGTTTCCCCGTATTTATGGTACCCGATGAGGAATATCCTTTGGCGACCATTATCAGTTTCTCCGATTTGTTTGCGGAACTCACGGCGAAATTCCCCGTGAAAAAGGTTGGTCTTGTCGGTACGACGGATATGCCGTATGCTGTTCACGAAGACTTGGTTAAGGGCTTTGAAGGTTGCGAAATCGTGGATATCACCGAAGATTATCTTAAATTCCGTTATGTAAAGAGCGATTGGGAAGTGGAACAGGCGCGCGCGGCAACGCAACTTGCTTGCAAGGCATACAAAGCGATGGCGGCAAAAGTGAAAGCGGGCAATAAAGAATACGAAGTTGCGGCGGCGGGCGAAACGGTTTGCCGTGAAAACGGTGCGGACAGCTTCGCGTACAGAACGATCGTCGGCAGCGGCGTGCGTTCCAATGCGGTCGTTCCTACGGCGACGAACAAAGTGATGGAAAACGGCGAAATGGTAATGCTCGGTATCGCGCTCCGTATCAACGGGTATGCGGGTACGTTCGGTCACACCGTTCCCGTAAGCGGCGAATACACGCCCGAACAAAGAAAATGCCTTATCGATATGATCGAAGTAATGAAAGACGTTAAGGCGATGCTGAAGATCGGCAATTCGGGCAGAGAGATCGACGCGGCAGGTAGAAGATTGTACGAAAAAGGCGGCTATCTTAAATATATGGTGTGTCCTTTTGCGCACACGATGGGGCTTATGGAAGCGGAATGTCCCTTCTTCGGTCCGAACAGCGACGACAAACTTGAAAAGAATATGATCGTCAACGTGGACGTTTCGTTCTTCGGTCATCCCACGCTTTATGGTTTGCGCGTGGAAACCTGCTACGTTATCACGGAAAACGGCGCGGAACCGCTTTGCCCCGAGTTTGAAGAAGAGCTGTTTAATTACGTAAAATAAAGAAATAAGGAGATAAAAATTATGAACGGTAAAAAGAATTGGGTTTTTTGTGACGGCGACCTTCCCCCTCATGGCGACAACCCCGAATTTTTGGGACACGAAGCGCTTATGATCACCAACGTGGGCAAAGAGGACGCGCATATCAGAATTAAGGTGTTGTTTGAAGACAAACCGCCTTACGATCAGATCACGATCGATCTTCCTGCAGAAAGAACGACGTGTTTGCGCTTGGATTATCCCATCGGGAAGGAAAAATATCAAATTCCTTTCGGGCAATATGCGTTGCACGTAATTTCCGACGTACCCGTTTGCGCTTGCTTCGGTCGTTTGGACGTAAGACAAAGCAATATGGCATATTACAGTCTTGCAGGATATTCCTTTTAATTGAAACGATAAAAGATGAGTTTCGTTTTTACGGGGCTCATCTTTTTATAAGGTAAAACCATCGACGCAGGCCGATGGTTTTTATTTACGTTATATGCAATTTTTTATTTTTTCCACGGCCAAAACTTTTTCTGCTCGGAGGAAACGGCTATTTCTTCCAAGGGGCTTTGGGGGATTATGTCGGAAGAAGACGGCGGCTCCGCTTTAAGATCCGCTTCGCCGGCGGATATATTTTCGGGCAAGGCAAGCGGTTCGTCGATCGGTTGCGAAGAGCTTGAATTAGATTCGATGGGGGCAGGTACGCGATGAAATAAATTTTTGAGGAAATTTTTGTTCGCTTGCCGTTTATCTGCTTTTTTCTCTTCGCGCTCTTGTTCCACCATTTTTTCTAAATCTTCGCGCGCTTTGTTGGGTTGTGCTTGCGCAGGGACTTCTTGCCCTGTGAGTTTTTTAAAGAAATTTCCCGTTGCCACTACGGGTTTTGTTAAAGGTTCGACGTCTGCTTTCAACCCCTCGATGACAAGCCCCACCGTGTTGTCGATCAGCAACGCCGTCAGTTTGAACAATGTGCCGAGTACCCACCCCGCTAACTGCAAGGAAACGAGGATCACGGCAAGCGGAGCAACGTTTTCGGTAGTGCGCCAAATGTTATAAATAAGGATCAGCAAAGGGAACAGGTTGACGATCTGCTTGCACCATTGAAAGATACGCTTCGCGCGTTTTTTTGTTTTTTTGTTTTGCTTGACATTTTCTTTTTGTTGTTTTGCGTCGGGAGCTTTGTTTTTTTCTTTTTGAAAGGTAACGATGGAAAAGGCGAGATAGCCAAGTGCCAACGCTAATAAAATGCTGTTGACGATTTGCAATTGCGGTTGTGCGATCAATGCGTATAATAAATAAAGTATGTATACGCCTTGCATGGAAAAATGGAACGTCGTACCGATATTTTTGAAGTTGGAGGCAATTTTACGGAATGCCGCTCTGGTGTAATCAAACATAATTTTTTCTCCTTTTTGTTGGGGATATTTTTTATAAATGTTCGTCTTTCGATTTGGGCGGTTTACCGAAATAACAGTAAAATCCGCATACCAGGTTTGCGTTGAACAATTTTTTCTTCTTGTTTGCCGTCTTCCCGAAGTATCGTTCAAAGTCGGGGAGAGAGGTTAAAAGATAGGCGTTCCAATCGGGCAGCCGCCGAAACGTTTTTCCGAAATCCGCCATCAAAGCGCGCACTTCTTTTTCTTCGCTCAACCGTTCGCCGTAAGGCGGATTAGACAGCAAAACGCCGTATTTTGCGTCGGAGGAAAAATTCCTTGCGTCTGCAACGGAAAAGCGGACGTGTTTTTCAACGCCTGCGCGTTTTGCGTGATATTTGGCGATCGAAACGGCTTTTTCATTGACGTCGGAGGCGAAAATGACAGGTTTTGCCGCAAGCGTTTCCTTGTCTTTTGCTTCTTCTTTTGCCTGTTGCAACACGCCCGCAGGGGCGCACGCCCAATGCTGAAAATCGAATTCCCTTTGCAAGCCGGGGGCGATATGCAACGCTTTCATTGCCGCTTCAATGGGCAACGTTCCGCTGCCGCAAAACGGATCGGCGAAAGGTTTTTCCGCGTCCCGATCGGGATTGTAAAAAGTGGAATCGATCAACGCCGCCGCAAGCGTTTCTTTCAATGGCGCCGAATACGCCAACGAGCGGTATCCCCGTTTGTGCAATCCGTCGCCCGACGTATCCAACGTCACCGTCACTTCGTCTTTGAAAATCGACACGCCGACGATCGATCTCGCGCCCGTTTCGGCAAACGTTTTTCTGCCTGTGCGAATTTTATCTCCTAAACGGCGAATGATCGCTTTTTTCGCAACCCCGCCCGTGGCTTTGATTGCCGCCAAAACGCTCTGCACGCTTTTTCCGTCCATTAAAATTTTAGAATCGACAGTGAGGTAATGTTCCCAAGGGATCGCATAAACGCCTTCGTACAATTCATCGAAGGTAGTGGCTTTGAAGGTGGAAAGTTGGATCAAAACGCGTTCGCCGCTACGCAACAAAACGTTGAGGCGCGCCACGTCCTGCCAATCGCCGTCCACCTCGATCCTGCCGTTTTGCGCAGGCGCTTTTTCATAACCGAGGGAAAAAAGTTGACGTTTTACAATTTGTTCCAAACCCGACGCTGCGGGGATCAATAATTTCATACTGTTATTATAACGGGAAACAGATTTTTTGTCAAGTTTTCCGCGGTAGAATAGGAAGGTTTGACAAAGAGAAAAAAAGGGAGTATAATAAAACTATGAAACAGAATTATGATAATTTAATGCAAGAACAAATTGCGAAGACGCCCAAAGGAACGAAATTGCTGTTGCACAGTTGTTGCGCGCCCTGTTCGTCGGCGTGTTTAGAACGGTTGTCGGAGCATTTTTCCGTAACGGTGCTGTATTACAATCCCAACATCGACGAGGAAGCGGAATATCAAAAGCGAAAGGAAGAGCAAATCCGTTTATTAAAAGAAACGGGTTGGGCGGATTTTTTGGATTGCGACCACGACGCCGCGGCATTTTTTGAAGCGACGAAAGGCATGGAAAACGAGCCGGAACGAGGTAGCCGTTGCTACGTTTGTTATCGGTTGCGGTTGGAAAAAACTGCGGAGATCGCAGTGAAAAACGGGTTCGCTTGGTTTGGTACGACGTTGACGTTAAGCCCCTATAAAAACGCCGAATGGTTGAATGAGATCGGCGTAAAGGTGGGGGGCAGGTATGCGTTGAATTATCTTTTTTCCGATTTTAAAAAGAAGGGCGGATATTTACGTTCGATCGAACTTTCCAAAGAATACGGGCTGTACCGTCAAGATTTTTGCGGTTGTAAATTTTCAAAACGGTAAAAGGCAAGGAACAACCTTCGCGCCGTTTTCATATATTGTGGTATGAGGACGACGGAATATATCGAATACGACCGTCTTGCGGCGGTGGAGTATGCCAAAACGTGGGCGTTTCGGAGAAATCCGAAATATTTTGATTTCAGCGGGATCGGAGGCGATTGCACCAACTTTGCTTCCCAGTGTTTGTTTGCGGGGGTGGGCGTGATGAATTTTACGCCCGACGTCGGTTGGTTCTACCGTTCGGCGGACGATCGAGCGGCGGCTTGGACGGGAGTGGAATATTTTTACCGTTTTTTAACGTCCAATCGCGGGGAAGACGGGCAAGTGATCGGTTCGGGTGCAGGCCCGTTTGCGGAGGAAGTGCCTTTACGGCAGTTGGAGATTGGCGATTTTATACAATTTGGCAGGGAAACGGGGGATTTTTACCACACGCCCGTCGTGGTCGGTTTCTACCGCGGCGAACCGTTGTTGGCGGCGCATTCTTACGACGGATACAATCGGCTTTTAAGCAGTTACCGATATCAACGTTTGCGCTGTTTGCATATCTTGGGCGCGAGAAAGCCGTAAATCGGGTTTTCGATCGATTTTCTAAAACGAAGGGGGCAGGTATGCGTTGAAATAAAAACGGGATACCGTGTCCGCGTTTGCAATATAATGTTTGCACAATAAAACGCCGCAGATACAGTCTGCGGCGTTGCTGTTTTGTATCGATCAAATTTTAGGCAATTTTGCAATGCTGGTTTCCAATTCCTCGTTGGTCGGAACATAATCGGTCATTTTTCCGTCGTGGAATTTTTCATAACTCATCATATCGAAATATCCCGTTCCCGTTAAACCGAACAAAATCGTTTTCTTTTCGCCTGTTTCCTTGCATTTCAATGCTTCGTCGATGGCAACGCGAATAGCGTGGCTGGATTCGGGGGCAGGCAAAATGCCTTCCACCCGCGCAAACTGTTCCGCTGCTTCAAACACTTTGGTTTGTTCTACCGAACGTGCTTCCATCAAACCCTTATCGTACAATTCGGAAAGAGTAGAAGTCATGCCGTGATAACGAAGTCCGCCGGCGTGGCTTGCCGAGGGGATAAATCCGCTGCCAAGGGTATACATTTTAGACAGGGGGCAAACTTTTCCCGTGTCGCAGTAATCGTACGCGTAAACACCGCGCGTTAAGGTGGGGCAGGACGCAGGCTCGACGGCGATAAACCGATAATCGGCTTTGCCTTGCAGCTTTTCGCCCATAAACGGCGCGATCAAACCGCCGAGGTTGCTGCCGCCCCCTGCGCAACCGATGATGATATCGGGCGTAACGCCGTATTTATCCAACGCCGTTTTCGTTTCCACACCGATCACCGATTGATGCAACAGCACCTGATTCAACACGCTGCCCAAAACGTAGCGATATTCTTCCTGCGCAGTAGCCGCTTCCACCGCTTCCGAAATGGCGCAACCGAGCGAACCGCTTGTCCCCGGAAATTCCTCTAAAATTTTTCTGCCCACAGCCGTAGATGCGGAGGGGGAGGGGGTGACGTTTGCGCCGTACGTGCGCATCACTTCCCGACGGAAAGGCTTTTGTTCGTACGAGCATTTCACCATAAACACTTTACAATCCAAGCCAAAATACGAACAAGCCATCGACAGAGCCGTTCCCCATTGACCTGCGCCCGTTTCCGTAGTGACGCCCTTCAAGCCTTGTTGTTTTGCATAGTAGGCTTGCGCAATTGCGGAGTTTAATTTATGCGAACCGGACGTATTGTTGCCCTCAAATTTATAATAAATATGGGCGGGAGTATCCAAGGCTTTTTCCAAGCAATACGCGCGGACGAGGGGAGCGGGACGATACATTTTATAAAAATCGCGGATCTCTTGGGGGATCTCGATATAAGGCGTTGTGTCGTCCAATTCCTGTTTGACGAGTTCGTTGCAAAATACTTCGGACAATTCTGCCTCCGTCATCGGTTGTAAAGTGTTGGGATTGAGTAAAGGCTCGGGTTTTTCTTTCATAAACGCGCGCAGGTTATACCAATGCGTAGGCAATTCGGTTTCTTCCAAATAAATTTTATAAGGTATCTCTTTTAACATAATCCTTTCTCCTATTTTTTGTTATGATGTGTGTAGTATATGCCATTTGCTTTGCAGATCGGTGGCGCTTTGCCATCGAAAAGGAAGTTTTTCATTAAAAATTTGCATACGCGCCTCCAAATAAAATAAGTTTTCTTTAAAAGTAAATAAAAAAAACCGAAAAACGGAATTGATCCGCCTTTCGGGACGATCATCTGACGATGTACCGCGGTGCCACCCAAATTGACTGTGTTACAGTCCGCTTTTACGTACCAACATACGCTCTGCATATTACGGGTGCAGTTCCCGTCGATTGCTACTGACGCAACGCATAAGGCTGTTTGCGCGTTCGGTCGCCCTCCGAAGTCCATTCGTTTTGGTCTGCATACCGCAATTCCACCGCCTGCGGCTCTCTTTGACGCCCGATTGTCAAAACTACTACTCTTCATCAATGGTTTTAAATGAAATTTTCTATATGATAACATAAAACACGGGGGAAGTCAAGTGCTTACGTAACAATTTTACAATTATTTTTTCGATTGGATCGATAGAAAAATTAAAAAATAAGCCAATCAACCACGCGTCGATCAAACAATTTCCACTTGGCAACAGCGCATCACGGCAAGCGCCGCTTCGTGATTTTCCGTTGTCGTACCTGCGCAAAGATCTGCGCGAACCTTTACGTTTGCGTTGGGATACGTTGCTTTTAAAATCAGCGCGTTGCTGACGACGCAAATATCCGTACAAGTGCCGACGAGTTCGATTTCATCATAATCTTGCAAAATTTGCCAATCCAAATACCCAAACGTAGGCTTGTCGATGGTTTTGGCGTTTTTTTCTGTCAAAAGCCGTTGGATTTCGGGGTGAATTTCCCATCCGTGCGTACCGTGTACGCAATGAACAACGGGAAGACGCTTTCCTTCCGCGCTGTTTAAATAATCTCGACCATGGGTATCCCGTGTGGCAAAAATATCGCCGTTGAACGCACCCATGTACGAGATGAGATTTGGGATGATCGCCTGCGCCATCGGGTTTGCCAACGCGCCGTCGATAAAATCGTTTTGCATATCGATCACAATAAGGGCTTTTTTCATACAAACTCCTTTTTTATAATGTAAAACAATCGAACATACCGCCCGTTTCCAAATCTTTCCAATACAATACGCCGTTGTCGTATAAAAGATACGAATGTGGATATCCCTCTTTGGGCAGCGCTACCGAACCGCAGTTGGCGTAAATTGCGCCGTTGTCCATCGGCTTGCATTGAGGTGTGTGGAAATGCCCGTTTAAAAGTACGTTTCCGCCTTGCAACATAGGGGGCATGTCCGCGTTGAACAGATGTCCGTGGGTAGCAAATAAAACGTGTCCGTCCGCTTCGATCAGGGCGTAATCTGCCATAATGGGAAATTCCAACACCATCTGATCCACTTCACTGTCGCAATTTCCGCGCACGCACGTGATCTTTTCTTTCAGAGCGTTTAATGCCTCGAACACTTTTTTGGGGGAATAATCGTCGGGAAAATCGTTGCGAGGACCGTGATACAGCAGATCGCCCAACAACAATAAACGGTCGGCTTCTTCGGCGTGAAACGCCTCGATCAACCGATTGCACCAATAGGCAGAACCGTGAATATCCGATGCGATGATAATTTTCATATGCTTTCTCCTAACGCTGACGCAACAAAAAGTTGCTTAGAAAATAAATTTGACGATATCGATCTGTTCGGGCAGATTTGCGCCGCTGCTGTACGTTTCCGCATATTTTTCCAAAATAACGGGCAATTCTTCTTCCCGATAACTCTTGATCGGAAATTCGGAAAAATTCACCGCTTTGTTCGCCAACAAATTGATCGCCGTCGAAACAAATTCGCGGCTTTCCGTAATACCTTTGATCGTCACGTTGTTTTTCATTGCGTATTCGAGGTTGACGTGCAAACTCTTGCCTGTAAGCGAGCAGAAAGACACGTACGCGTCACGCTTGACGAGGGGGAACAGAACGGAAGGTTCGCAACGGTTGGCAAACGCCAGATACACAGCACCGTCCGCCAATTTTCCGCCCGTGATCTCCAACACTTTCTCTTTCAATGTGTCGTCGTTGGGGAACGTATAGTAGATCCCGCATTTTTTCGCGCGCGCCAAACGTTCGGCGTTGTTGTCCGCAAGAATGGGTACTGCGCGGTGATAAATGAGTATCTGACATAAAATATTGCCGTATAAACCGCCGCCGAGCACCAATACGTGCTGACCGACGTCGATATGCATTTCGTCTACGATATGTTCCGCCAAAGCGATGGCGTCGATGAGGAACGCCGCTTCGTCCGTAACGGAAGCGGGGAGGGGATATACGTCGTCCACGCCCGCCAATACGAAATCGCGGTAGAACCCGTCCACCGTTTCACCGGCGACGCGCAAACCGTCGGGGGCGCATTCGTCTTCGGTTACGCCCGCTAAATACACCCGTTCGCCTTTTTTGATAAACGAGTCTTCATTGGCTTCCGTCACCTGTCCGATGGCAAATCTGCCGGGAATGAACGGAGCGGTCACTTTGATCGCGCCTGAATAAACGCCGACGTCCGATTCCGTCAACAGCGCTTTGGTCACTTTCACTTTCACCTTATCGGAAGTCAATTTCAAATCGGGCGAAGTAACATGTTGTAAGTTATGGGGATAAGCAAGTTGCCAAACCTTCATAAATGCGTTTCCTTTTTTCCTTCGGGGGCTGATTTTCGGCGCAAAAAACTCGCGTCCGCACCCGAATAAGATAAGTATAACGCATTTTTCTGAAATTTGCAACTAATTTTTTATAAAATTGCCCCAAAAACAGTTGACGGGGATAAAAAAAAGGGTTATAATTGGAAAGCATAATAAAGAAAAACGAACAGCGAGGTGAAAATAATGAAAGCTGATATCCATCCTAAATATCACGAAGTAACTGTTACTTGCGCTTGTGGGGCTACGTTTAAAACGGGTACGACGAAAGAAGGCGACGTTTTGAAAGTGGACATTTGCAGCAATTGCCATCCTTTCTTCACGGGCAAGCAGAAGTTGGTTGATACCGGTGGACGTGTCGATAAGTTCAAAAAGAGATACGGTATGTAACGGAAAAACCTATAAGGCTTTAAGATCACGTATCTTAAAGCCTTCTTCATTTTTTACGTGAATTGCAGACGACGGTGTTGTGTGCAATTTGTGATATAGGTGTTATTATGAAACAAAAAACAAAAAAAACTTGTACGTATATCGGCGGGCAAGCGGTGATGGAAGGGGTGATGATGCGCGGCAAGCTGTCGATGGCAACCGCCGTCCGCGATCCCGAAGGCGCGATCCAGATCGAATCCGAACGCCTGACGCCTCCCGAAAAACGTAAAAAGATTACGCGCGTTCCTTTTATTAGGGGCGTAGTCAATTTTATTTCGTCGCTGATCGACGGAAACCGCGTATTGATGCGCAGTGCCGACGTGGCGTTCATTGACGAGGAGGAAGAAAAAAAGACGCAGACAAAAGCCGAAAAATGGCTGGAAGATACGCAAAAAACCGATTTTAACAGCATTTTCAGCATGATCGCGATGGTGCTGGGCATTGTTTTGGCTCTTGCCATATTCGTTGCGCTTCCGCAATTCATTACGGGATTTTTGCCCTTCGATAAAACAAGCCGCGGTTTGGACGGTTTGTGGTTCAATCTTATCGAAGGCGGGATACGGTTGTTGATTTTCGTGGCGTATATTTTGGCGATCTCGTTGATCCCGTCCCTGCGTCGGGTGTTTATGTGCCACGGCGCAGAGCATAAAACGATTACGTGCTTTGAGGAAGGGAAAGAACTGACGGTGGAAAACGTACGCGGCTGTTCGCGCGTGCACGACCGTTGCGGCACGACGTTCCTCTTTATTGTAATGATCGTCAGTATTCTTGTTTTTTCGTTGGTGAATTTGGCGATTGCGTTTTTATACACGGGAAACGACGGGTTAGACGGCGTTATTCGCTTTGCGTTTAAAGTGCTGATGTTGCCCATCGTAGCGGGCGTTTCGTATGAAATTTTACGTTTGCTTGCCAAAACCAAGAGTAAATTTTTCTTTATTTTTAAATTACCGGGCTTGTTGTTGCAACGCTTGACTACACGCGAACCGGAAGACGGTATGATCGAATGTGCGATCGCGGCGTTTAAAACGGTGTTGGCAATGGACGCCGATCCCAACGTTCCCGAACGGGTGTTTGCGACGTCGGGCAAGATGAGCGCTTTATTAAAAACGACCAAACGCCGTTTTGCCTCCGTGGGCGTGGACGAGGAAGAAGCGGAATGGATCTTTGCGTTGACGTTGGATATTCCCAAGAGCGAAGTGGCGACGGGCGAACGTTTTTTGCGTACGTCGCAAGCAAAAGAGATCATTCGTATCGCAGACGAACGGTTGACGGGCAGACCGCTTTGGTATATCATCGGGGACGCCGATTTTTGCGGATATAAGATCAAGGTGGACGAACGGGTGCTGATCCCTCGCCCGGAAACGGAAGAAATGGCGATGATGGCGGTAAATGCGGCGGAAGACGAGTGCAGTATTCTCGATCTGTGTACGGGGAGCGGTGCGATCGCGATCGCCGTTTATAAGGAATTGGTAAAACAAGGCAAAAAGGTGAAGATGACGGCGGTGGATATCAGCGAAGAAGCGTTGCAGGCGGCGGAAGAAAACGCGCGCTTGAACGAAGCGGATATTTTATTTGTGCAATCGGATCTGTTTTCGCGGATACGGGGCAGGTTTGATATCATTATTACAAATCCTCCGTACATTCCCACGGCAGAATTGAAAAATTTGCAACGCGAAGTACGCGATTATGAGCCGCATTTGGCTTTGGACGGCGGTGCGGACGGTATGGATCTTTATCGCAGGATCGCGGCGGAAGCGCCCAAATATTTGCGCGCGGGAGGCACGTTGATCATGGAAGTGGGGATCGGTGAGGCGGCGGAAGTTGCCAAGATGTTCACAGGCGACGTGTACACCATCGTTGTGCAAGATTTTAACGGGATCGATCGATACGTAAAAGTTGTGATGTAATGACATACATTTAAATAGACTGCGCCCGAAACAACGATTTTCGGGCGTGTTTTGTGGAAGAACGCCTTAAACGGCGATAAAAGGGTTATCAAAACAAGGAGGAAACAGGGGTATGTTAAAGAAACTCGAAGACATAAAAAAACGGTACGAATTTTTGTCCGTTCAGCTTGCCGATCCTGCAGTCATCGCAGACATGGGTACGTGGCAGCGGTATTCCAAAGAGCAATCCGACCTCACCGAAACGGTGGAAAAATACAACGAATATTGCGCCGTAGAAAAGGAAATGACGGACGCATTCGAGATGGCGGAAACGGAAACGGACGCCGAAATGAAAAAAATGCTGTTGGACGAGGGTTACGATTGCAAAGACCGACTTGCCAAAATCAAAGACGAGTTGAAAATATTGCTTTTGCCCAAGGATAAAAACGACGAGAGGAGTTGTATTTTAGAGATCCGCGCAGGGACGGGCGGCGAAGAAGCGGCTTTGTTTGCCGCCGAGCTTTGCCGTATGTATCAAAATTATTGCGCGGCACACCGTTTGCGCGTGGAGGAAATTGAAATCAGCGCGACGGAGCTGGGCGGAATGAAAGAAGCGATCTACGGCGTGACGGGTGCGAGCGCGTACAAATTGTTAAAGTTTGAAAGCGGCGTTCATCGCGTTCAACGCGTACCTGCTACCGAGACTCAGGGCAGAATCCACACTTCGGCGGCGACGGTGGCGGTGCTTCCCGAAGCGGAAGAAGTGGAAGTGGAGATCAATGAAAAAGACATTCGTATCGACATTTTCCATTCGGGCGGCGCGGGCGGTCAAAACGTCAACAAAGTGGCGTCGGCGGTGCGTATCACGCATTTCCCGACGGGGATCGTCGTCACCTGTCAAGACGAACGCTCGCAGTTAAAAAACAAAGAGCGGGCATTCAAAGTACTTCGCTCGCGCGTGTACGATTTCTATAACGGTCAAAATGCCAAAGCGCGCGAAGAAAACCGTCGCAGCATGGTAGGTTCGGGCGATCGCAGCGAGCGTATCCGCACATACAATTTTCCTCAAAGCCGCGTCACCGATCACCGTATCGGGCTGAGTCAATATAATTTAGACGCGTTTATTGCCGGGGATATCGACAGTATGGTGGAAGCATTGGCGATTGCGGACAGAGAAGCGATGCTTGCGTCGTCGGAAGAATAAGCAAAAAGAGGAAAAATTGCGCCAAAAGAGGGAAAATCGACCAAAAAAGAGGAAAATATCCTAAAAAACGAATAAAAAGACAGTTTAAACGCACCAAAAATCGAAAGCCATGTAGCAAAAAGTATTATATATATAATATTATGGAAGTGCGCGCATACGTTTTTGAAAGAAAGCCCCTTTTTGCGATAACTTTTGATATGAAGAAACAATAAACAAAAAAATTAGTTTTCTTTTTAAAAAATATGAGAAAAAATGTTGACAAGGCAAAAAAAAGGTGATATAATCTATCTGTAATATAATCTAATGGGGTTGGGGGTACTGCGCCCACACGAAAAACGTAGCGTTCGTAAAAACGCAGGACTGAAAATCACAGAAGATTGTGTTACACGGGAAAAAGAGACGTTTACATAACAAAATGCCACGGCTTCCCGGAGTAACATACAAAAAAAATTTTTATATCGGAGGAGCTTTATGAAGAAAATGAAGCGAATTTTAGTGGCTTTGTTGAGCTGCCTTACCGCTTTCGCTTGCGTAGCAGGAATGTCTGCATGTAGCAAGGAAAAGAAAGAAGAAAGCAGCAAAAACAACACACCCCCGACTAGCGAGTCGGTGGCAGAAAGCAACGAACCCGATAGCAGCAGTGAAGCAGCTTGCGTTCACATTTGGAACGAAGGCGAAGTCACTACCGAACCTACGTGTAAAGAAGTAGGGGAAAAGACGTACACTTGTACGCTTTGCGAGGAAACGAAGGAAGAATCCGTTTCCGTAGATCCCGAAGCTCACACCGTAGTAACCGATGCAGCAGTAGAAGCTACGTGTACCACTGCTGGTAAAACGGAAGGTAGTCACTGTTCTGTTTGCGAAGAGGTTCTCGTTGCTCAAGAAGAAGTGCCTGCAGCGCACACGGAAGTTACTGATGTTGCAGTAGCGGCAACGTGCACGGCGACAGGCTTGACGGAAGGCAGCCATTGTGCTGTATGCGAAGAAGTGCTTGTAGCACAAGAAGAAGTAGCCAAAGCGGCTCATACCGAAGAAGATATTCCCGCAGTAGCGGCAACATGTACGGAAACCGGTTTAACGGCTGGTAAGAAGTGCACGGTATGTGGCACGGTTACGGTGGCGCAAGAAGAAGTTGCGGCAACCGGTCACGCATATGCGGTAACGACGGAAAAAGTCGAAGCTAAGTGCGAAGAAGCTGGTGCAGAAGCAGTTGAAACTTGTGCAAACTGCGGCGACGTAAAAGGCGGCGCGGTGATCAATGCGATCGGTCACGCTTATGAAGTGACGACGCCTGCTGTTGAAGCAACCTGCACGACGGACAGCAAACTTGCTGTTGAAACCTGTGCAAACTGCGGCAGCACGAAAGAAGTTGGTACGGTTGTTACGGCTTACGGTCATAAGTACGTAGAAACGGAAGCAGCAGTTGCTCCCACTTGTACGGAAGCTGGTAAGACGAACGTTCAAACTTGCGAATATTGCGGCGACGTTATCGCAAGCACGCCCGTTGCAGCTCTTGGTCACACCGAAGAAGATTTGGTTGTGAAAGCACCTACTTGCACGGAAGCAGGTTTGTCTGCTGGTAAGAAGTGCTCGGTTTGCGGCGTTGTAACGGTTGAACAAGAAGAAGTTGTGGCTGCTGGTCATAACTATGTAGAAACCGTAATTACGGCGGCTACCTGCGACATCGACGGCTTGATGAAGAAAGTATGTTCGGTGTGCGGTGATACGGTAGAAAACGTTGTTATTCCCAAGTTGGGACACGATTGGGACGATGCAAATCCCGTAGTCGTTGCAGCAACGTGCGTTGCAGCAGGTGAAATTAAAACCTACTGTAAGAGAGATAACTGCAACTTGGCTGAAGGCGATTTGAGAGGTTATAAAGTACAACCCATCGCGATCGATCCCAACAACCACGTAGCAGAAGCTATCGTAACATTGGATGCAGTTGCTCCCACTTGCGTAGCAACCGGTTTGACGGAAGGTAAGAAGTGTACGGCTTGCGATACGATTACTGTTGCTCAAGAAGAAGTTGCGGCAACGGGCAACCATATTCAAACGGTTGTTATCACTCCTGCAACGTGTACGACCGATGGTTCCATTTCTTATGATTGTAACTATTGCGACTATGCAAAAGTTGACGTATTGAAGGCTCCCGGTCACGCAGTGAAAGTTCTTCCTGCAGTTGAAGAAACTTGCACAACGGATGGCGCAACGAAAGGTGAAGTATGTGAAAGATGCGGCGAAGTGCTTGTTGCACAAGAAGTTATTCCCGCACACGGTCACGTATACACGTTGAAAGTTGTGGTAAATACCTGTGAAGACGGTTCTATCACCGGTACGTGTAACTATTGTGGCGAATACTACAATGGTAGCCCTGAAGGACAAATTATTCCCGGTAAAGGTCACGATTACAAGTGGACGGCAGGTCAACTTCCTTCCTGTGACGAATGGGGCTTCGAAGGTTACTACACTTGTGGTAAGTGCAACAAGTTGTACGATGAAAATTATGAAGAAATCGAAGAAGTGAAATACACGCTTGCTCCTGTAGGTCACGTTGTTGACAGATGGTCGGCTGCAACCTGCACCGAACCCAGAACCTGTCTTGAATGCGGCGAAGCAGTTGGCAGAGCGCTCGGTCACAACTGGGGCTGGATCGAAATCGATCCCGAAGCTGTTAAGCAATACGGTTTCGATTTGGAAAAGATCGTTGCTTACGATGAAGACGGCAACTACACATGGAACGAATTGAACTATGCGGCAGGCGAAGGTTATATGCCCGCAATCCCTGCGGATTGTACGCAGACTGGTTGCGTAGCGTTCACGTTCTGTCTCCGTTGCTTCGACTTGGCTAAGTCTTATATCCAATTCTCCAACAATATCTTCGTCCAAGGAAACAATGTATTGGGTATTAAAGATATCCAAGATATGTTGACGTTTGGTATTCTTGATGAAAACGGCAAGGTATGCGAAGAAGTTAGCTATGACGAGCTTGAAAAAGTTATCCTCGCTCCTCTCAGCGAAAACGGCGAACATACGTTGGTGACGGTTGACGGTTATCAAGCTACTTGTACAGAGGCTGGTGCATATGTATACTCTTACTGCTCCGTTGACGGTTGCGGTTATGTAATTGCTAACGTTTATGACGAAAAAACAGACGCAGTTGTTGAAAAAGAATTCTTCTATGGTTCGTTTGACAAAAACTTGGTGGTTATCCCTGCGCTTGGTCACGACTACACGATCGAACTTACGAATAAGTACGTTCCTGCAACGTGTGTAACGTATAGCAAATCCTATTTCCAATGCTCGCGCGTAAACGGTGACACAGCTTGTACGGAAGAAAAAGAAGTAATTGGCACTGAATACGATCTCGTAAATGGTCATAACAAAGTTGCAAAAGGCGATGGTCATACTCCTACGTTTACCGAACCTGGTAATTATGCTTATTCTAAATGCTCGCTTTGCGAAACCTATTTCGTAAACGTTGAAGATGAAGAAAAAGCAATTGCATCTGCTGATTTCAACGCAGAAGAAGATTTGGTTGCTCCTGCAACCGGTCACAGCTTCACGGTTGAACTTGAAAAGAAAGCTCCTACTTGCGTAGCAAAGGGCTGGACGAAGTACGGTTGTGCAAACGAAAACTGTGAAGAAACTTGGACGGACGAAGACGTTGCAATCGATCTCGTAAATGGTCATAACAAAGTTGCAAAGGGCGATGGTCATACTCCTACGTGTACCGAACCTGGTAAATATGCTTATTCTCAATGCTCGCTTTGCGAAACCTATTTCGTAAACGTTGAAGATGAAGAAATGGCATATCCTGCAACGGAATTCTCGGAAGAAAAATTGGTTGCTCCTGCAACCGGTCACAACTTTGAAGGTGGCAAAGAAGTTGCAAGAACGGAAGCAACTTGTCAAGCAGCAGGTTCCTATACGATGGAATGTGCAAACGGTTGTAAGACAACCAAAGATTATGAAATCGCTATTAAAGAACACGCAAAAGGCGCGTTGATCAGCACGGTTGAAGAAACGTGTGTTGCAACCGGTTTGAACACGTATGCTTGTGTATACGTAGCAGCTGGTTGTACGGAAACGTTCGATGAAGTAATCGAAATCGATGAAGAAAACAAAAAGCACAATTATGAATTGATTGAAGAAGAAGCTACTTGCTGTACGGTTTACAAGAAGTATAACAAGTGTACGCTTTGCGGCGAAATCGTAGAAATCGAAACCGGTACGGAATTCGACGATACGAAGCACTTCAACAAACTTGCAAGCCAAGGTCGTGTATGTGCGGCAACGGTTGTGTGTGACGCTAAAGGCTGTGGCGCAAAGTTTGCTAACCCGAACCCTATCGACCATACTTACAACGTATTGGGTAACTGTCAATACTGCTCGGCTGTATACAACGGCGACGTGATGAACGGTAAGTTCTACATCTTCAACGCTGATCAACTTTGGGCATTTGCTGAAAAAGTAAATAACGGCGAATATTTCGCAGACTGCGAAGTTATCCTTATGAACGACGTTGATCTTGAAAACGTAGCTTGGACGCCGATCGGTACAACGATTGCAGGCGCATTCCAAGGCGACTTCAACGGTAACGGCAAGACGGTTTACAACCTTAACGTAACGGCTGACGCAGGCGCAGGTTTCTTCGGATATGTTCGTGGCGGTGTTGACCGTGGTATCACGGGTTCCGTTAAGAATTTGACGATTGACGGCGCAACGGTTGTTGGTGAAAATTATGTGGGCGTTATCGTTGGTTACAGCTATGGCGATATCACCAACTGTGTTGTTAAAAATGCAACCGTAACGGCTAACGATGCGAAAGCAGGTGCTGTTGTTGGTTATGTTGGTGAAGATTATATCGAGGGCTTCAGCATCAGCGGTCATACGGTTGAAAACGTTGAAATCACGGCTGACCGTGACGCAGGCGTTATCGCAGGTTGCGTAAACTTCTCGTATGGTTTGACGGTTGTTGAAAACAACACTGTAACGGACGTAAAAGTTGTTTGGAGCGGTGAAGGCACGGGTGCAAACCTTAGTCAATCTTGGGTAGGCCGTGTAATCGACTGGGAAGGCGAAGAAATCGTTGTAAACAATGTTAATGACCTCTACTTTGTAGCAGCGATCGTTAACGGTACGGACGGCGGCAACACGCTTGAAGGCGCTGTTGTTGAATTAAAGGCTGACATCGATTTGGATGGCTATGTATGGAATCCTATTGGTGATATGCGTACGATTATTGGATATACCGAAAAAGGCGCTCCTATTATGAACTCTTTCGCAGGTACGTTCAATGGTAATGGTTACACCATTTCCAACCTTAACGTAGACGTTGAATCCTACGCTGGTTTGTTCGGTTGTGTATTCAAGGGCGGCGAAGCTGCATCCGTTAACAATGTAAAAGTTGCAGGCGCAACGATCAAAGCTGCTCATTTTGCAGGTGTTATCGCAGGGCATGTATACGGTAATGTTACGAACTGTGAAGTGAGCGACGTTACTATCACGCTTACGCCTAACGAAGTTGCAGAAGGTAAATATGACAACGGCGATAAAGCCGGTGCGATCATTGGTTATCTTGGCGAAGGCACGTATAAAGTTGACGGCAATAAGGCTGTAAATGTAACGATCAAAGGATATCGTGATATTGGCGGTATCGTTGGTTGTGCGCAGAATGCTGATTGCGTTACGAACAATACGGTAGAAGGCACGCTTAGCCTTACGATCGATCAAGTTACCAACTTCTATGAAGCAAAAGATGCTAATGCAGGTGCGATTGTTGGTCGTGTAAACGGCGGTGCAGTTGCAGACAGCAATGTTTCGGTTGAACCTACGATTACTGTAGTGGAAGCTGAAGTTGAAGAAGAAGTTGCATAATCTTAATGATTGCGTAACAAAAACTTAAAAAGATGGACGCGGTTGAAAAACCGCGTCTGTTTTTTTGGGTGAAGTTCGCTTCGCGAGTGAAGTTTTGCCTAACGGCAAAGTTGTGGGAATATGAAGATGGCGATAAGGTTATTAATATCGATAACGAGGGATAGATAAGGCTTGATGCAACGGAACGTTGCTGCCTAACGGCAAAGTTGCGACAGGGATTAAAAACGAGATACACTCCACGCGGTCGTTTCACTCCCTTGGGACGCTCGCAGGCTCGCTATTCCGTCACTTCGTTCCTTACGGTATGACAGGACGGGCAACGATACGGTTACAAGTCCCAGCAACGAAAGATAGAAAGATGTGATCCAACGGAACGTTGGTGACTGCTACGCAGTAGAGCGCAAGCAAAGCTTGCTTAATGGGGGCTTTACTTTGCAAGGGCTTCCGCCCCTGCACCCTGACAAGAAACTGAGTTTCTTG